>NZ_SJPO01000001.1:900000-1039300 GCF_007859935.1 Posidoniimonas polymericola
GTCGCCGTGCTCGCCAAGGATCAGCGACTTGACCTGGGTGGGGGGCGCGCTGAGCTCCGCCGCGATCAGGCTGCGGAAGCGGATGGTGTCGAGCTGGGTGCCGAGCCCGATCACCTGGTTCGTAGGCAGCCCCAGCCGCTGGGCGGCGAGGTATGTAAGCACGTCTACCGGGTTCGAGACCACCAGCACCTTCGCGCACGACTTGGGGCCCGCCTGCTTGACGGCGTCGAGGATTGTCAGGAACAGGTCGACGTTGCGGTTGATTAGGTCGAGGCGGCTTTCGTCCGGCTTGCGGCGGAGGCCGGCCGTGATGCAGATCACATCGCTCGTCGGGATGTGCTCGTAGCCTCCCGAGTTGATGACCTGGTCGGCGATGCTCGGGCCGCCATGCAATAGATCGAGCGCCTGGCCGGCGGCCATATCGGCGTTGGCGTCGATTAGGCTGATCTCGCGGACGATGCCGCCGGCCTGCAGGGCGAAGGCCGCGCACGAGCCAACCAGCCCGCCGCCGCCGATAATGCTAACTTTCATGCTTTGGTGCTCCCTCTAAGTCGTGTGCCGCGTCGCCGGAGTTACGGTTGCTGGGTGCTTACTTCTTCGACAGGGCTTCCACCACGCGTTCGGTGATCAGCTGGACCATGTTCTCCATGTCGCTGCTGGCAGCCGGGGCCGCCGCGGGCGTCGGAACGGCCGGCATGGGGGGCGGGGCGGGGAAGCCCCGGCGCTCGACGCCCGAGTCCTTCCAACTGTCGCGGAAGATGTCGTTGGCGCAGATGTCGCAGTTTTCAAACTCCTTGTGCAGCCGCGGGTCGTCGAAGCCCCACTTCTGCTTCAGGTCTAGCAGCTCCTGCGACTTGTCTTTGCTCAGGAACGACACGTTGCCCACCTGCTTCGCCAGGATCAGGATCCGGCAATAGGCGTCGAGGATCTCGGTCCACCAGTAGGCTCGTTCGACGTTTTCGCCGTAACTCACGGTGCCGTGGTTGGCCAGCACGATGACGTTCGTGTTGTGGACGAACGGGAGGATGGTTTCGGCGAAGGCCTTGTCGCCGGGGGTCTCGTACCTGGTGATCGGCACGTCGCCCAGAAAGACTTCGACCTCCGGCAGGATGCACTGCGGGATCGGCTCCCGCGCGACCGCGAAGGCCGTGGCGTGGGGCGGGTGGCAGTGCACCACGCTCTTGATCTCGGGCCGGGCCTTCATGATCTCCAGGTGCAGCAACGCCTCGCTGGAACGCTTCTTCGACCCGGCGATCTGGTTGCCGTTCATGTCGACCGTGCAGATGTCTTCCGGCTTGAGGAAGCCCTTGGAATGCATGGTCGGGGTGCAGAGCACCTCGTTCTCGCTCACGCGGTAGGTGATGTTGCCGTCGTTCGCGGCGGCGAAGCCCTTCTTGTAGATCCGGTCGCCGATCTCGCAGATCTCTTGCTTCATCCGGTGGACGTTAATCATGGTGGGTCCCTGTCGGTTGACGTTGGTTGCTTGTTCTAGATGAGTGATGAGTCTACTGGTCGAAGAGCGTCAGCTTGTCGAGGATCGCGGAATTGTACGCGTCGACCGGCTTGAGCTCCGGGCGGAAAGGCTGGGCCGCCTCGCCGCTTTCGCTCAGCGCGATCAGCGATCCCTCGCCGGCGCCGTGGTCGTCCCACACCACAAGCGGCTCGCCCGCCGGGTCGCGGTCGTGCGTCAGTTCGTCGAGCGTCATCGGCACAGCCAGACGCAGCGAACCGCCAGCCAGGCTAGGGTGGCTGCGGCTGAGCACGACCGATCCGATGACTTTGGCGATTCTCACTGCTCGGGTTCCTCGGGGCGCTAGCCCTTAACCAGTTGGACTTGGTTGTCTTTCAGCAGGTCGACGACCGCCGGCGTAACGATCGCCCCGGCCTCGACCCGCAGCCGCGACACGCCGGCCAGTCGGCCGCGGAGCGTCTCGAGGGTGACGAGCCGCTCGCTCAGCGCTAGTTCCTGCTTCGGGGCGGCCGCGGCCTGCAGGGTGACGCCGCCGGCCTGCAGACGCCGCACGACCTCGGCGACGATCCATTCGAGTTGTTCTTGGCTGAGAGTCACGTCAGTGCTGTTTTGCCGGAGGCGGCATGCTAGTGGTCGCAGATCCCGATCACGATCCAGCGGACCGGGGTGTTCTCGGCGGCGAGCACCTCGCGGGCGGCGCGGCCGTCGCTGGTGATCATCACGTTGTCGTTCTTGCCCGCGCCCATCGTGTCGACCGCGATCAGGGGGTCGCCGTCGGGGGTCTGGGCGTCGGGGCCGTAGGGCTGCACGACCAGCAGGCGGAAGCCCTCCATTGAGCGGTGCTTCACGGTCGAGGTCGCGCTGCCGACTACGCGGGCGTTGATCATGGCGTTGGGGTTCGTCCCTAGTCCCGTCCGAGGATGTGGAGGTCGTCGACCAGCGAGCACCGCCGCTCGCGGGTGAAGGTGAGCGGCGTCGTCACCCCCTCGCCGGTCGGCGTCGCGATGCTGAAGGACAGGTACCCCTCGCCTCCCAGGCCGAGCGACGCCATGCTCGGGCCATTCTTGACGAACAGCGTGGTGTCCATCGCCCTGCCCATCATCGTCATGTGCCGCACGTTGTTGGTGTGGATGATTGCGGTGTGCCGGAAGCCGTGCTCGTAGTGCTTAGCCTTGGCGATCGCATCGGCGATGTCGGTGCAGCGGACGAACGGGACGAACGGCATCATCTGCTCGACCGGCACGAAGGGGTTGGACTCGGCGGTCTCGCCGAACAGCAGTTCGGTGTCGGCCGGGACCTCGCGGCCTGCCGCCCGTGCCAGCACAGCGGCGTCCTTGCCGATGAACTCTTTGGCCGCGACGTCGTGGCGGTGCTCGCCCTCGCCGACCGTAGTGATCGCGGCCGCGGTCAGACGGTCGATCTCCGTGGAGTTCAGCCGGACCGCGCCGGCCCGCTCCATGGCGGCCAGCATCGGGTCCATCGCCTCGGCGGTGCAGAACACCTCCTTCTCGGCGATGCAGAGCAGGTTGTTGTCGTAGGCGGCGCCCTGGATGATGGACCGCGCGGCGCGGTCGAAGTCGGCCGTCTCATCGACCACGACCGGCGGGTTACCCGGCCCGGCCACCACCGCCCGCTTGCCGCTGTTGAGCGCCGCCCGCGCCACGGCCGGCCCGCCTGTCACGCAGATGCAGGCGATGCCGCGGTGGGCGAACAGGGCGTTGGCCGACTCGAGGGTCGGCTCGGCGATCACGCAGATCAGGTTGTCGATGCCCAGGTCGGCCGCGATCGCGGCGTTGAACCGCCGCACCCCCTCGGCCGCGACCCGCTTGCCGCTCGGGTGGGGGTTTACGACCAGCGTGTTGCCGCCGGCGATCATGCTGACCGCGTTGCCGGTGATGGTTGGCAGCGAGTGGGTGACCGGCGTGATCGCGCCGATCACGCCGTAGGCCGCTCGCTCGATGACCGCCAGGCCGTGGTCGCCGCTGAACACCTCGGACTTGAGGAACTCAACGCCCGGCGTCCGCTCGCCCAGCGTGCGGAGCTTCTCGATCTTGTGCTCAAGGCGGCCCACGCCGGTCTCTTCCATCTCCATCGTGCCGAGCTCGACGCACTGGTCGATCGAGATGCGGCGGATGTGGTCGATAATCCGCTTGCGGTCCTCGATGGTCCGGCGGCTGAGCTGTTCGAACGCTTCACTCGCCGCGGCGACGGCCTCGTCGACGCAGGTGAACACGCCGTTGCGGCCGTGGAAGCCGTTGGTAGGCGAGGAGGGCGGCAGCTGGCCGACCTCGGCGAGCACCTGCTGGATGACGCCGCGTAGCGTCGCTTCGTCGAGTTGCATCATGGTCTGGTTCCGCGCTGGGGCAGCGTCCGCGGGGGACTACTTGCTCGGGTCAAAAATGGTTTTCTTGTCGACGTCCACTCGGTCGATGATGCCGATCACCACCGTGTCGATCGGCAGGTTCTTGGTCTCGGGCGTGAGCCGGGCGCTGGAGCCCTGCGTGATGAGCACGTACTCCCCCTCGCCGACGCCCAGCGTGTCGACCGCCACGAACGTGCGGCCCGCGCTCACCAGCTTCTTGCGGTCCTTAGGGTCCAGCCGGTAGGGCTCGACCACCAACAGCTTGTGCCCGCGCAGGGTCTCGACCTTCTGTGTCGAGACGACCGAGCCAGTTACCTTGGCGACAAACATTTTCTAGTGCTCACAGGGGGCGTTACGACTGTTCGAGGAACTGCTGCGTCTGGCGAGCAACAATCAGCTCTTCGTTCGTGGGGACAATCCAGATCTGGACCCGGCTCTCCTCGGCGTGCAGGGGACCCTCCTCGCGAGCCCCCGCGTTTTTCTCTTCGTCAAGCACCACGCCGAGCTCGCCGAGCCCGCCGCAGATCGCCCGGCGGAGGTCGGCACGGTTCTCACCGATGCCGCCGGCAAAGGCAATCACGTCGGTCCCCCCCAGCTCCACCAGGTAGGCCCCCAGGTAGTGACGCACGCTCGTGGTGTACACGTCCAGCGCCAGCCGGGCCCGCTCGTCACCACGCTCGGCCGCGTCCGCCAGGTCGCGGACGTCGCCGCTGGAGCCCGACAGCCCCTTCAGCCCGCACTCGTTGGCCAACAGCGCGAGCGTCTCGTCGAGCGTCTTGCCGAGGCGGTCCATCAGCACCGGCAGGGCAAACGGGTCGAAGTCGCCGATCCGGTTGTTCTGCGGCAGTCCTGACTGCGGGCTCATGCCCATCGAGGTCGCCACGCTCTCGCCGCCGCGGATCGCGCAGACGCTGCTCGAGCCGCCGAGGTGGCAGGAGATGACCCGCAGGTCGTCCCTGCCGAGCAGTTCGGCGGTGCGTTGCCCCACGTAGCGGTGGCTGGCGCCGTGGAAGCCCCACCGCCGCACGCCGAACGACTCCGCCCACTCGACCGGCGCGGCGTAGTGCTTCAGCCGCGGCGGGTTCGTGAGGTGGAAGCCGGTCTCGAACGCGGCGACCAGCGGGATGTGGGGCAGCTTCTCGTGAACCTGCCGCATCGCCGCCACGTAGGGCGGGTTGTGGGCCGGCGCCACCTTGGCCATCTCCTCCATCGCCGCTAGCAGGTCATTCTCGACCCGCCCCACTCCGCCGACCCGGCCGCCGTGCACCGCCTTGAACCCGATCGCGCTAACCTCGTCGGCCGAGGCCAGGCAGCGGAGCTGCGGATCGGTCAATTCACGCAGGCACTGCTGCACCGCGGCCCCGTGGTCGGGCGCCGACACGGTCGACTCGCGTCGCTGGCCTCCGGCCTCGACAAACGAGTCGCTCTGGTCCGCGCCGATCCGCTCGACGCCGCCGCGGGCGAGCTGACGCTCGTCGCGCATGTCGAACAGCCGGTACTTGAAACTCGTCGAGCCCAGGTTGGCAACCAACACCTTCATGGTGGGGTCCGCTAATAGGGGTGGGGGGAGCGGTTCTCGCCTACTTGAAGTACGCGTCCATCACGCCGTCCGACGGGCGGGCGATGATGTGGCTTGCGATTAACTCGCCAACCTGGCTCGCCGCTGCGGCGCCTGCCTCGACCGCTGCGCGGACGCTGCCGACGTCGCCGCTCACCACGCTGGTGACGAAGCCGCCGCCCAAGTCGACGCGCTTCTCGACCTTCACGTTGGCCGCCTTGGCCATCGCGTCGGTCGCTTCAACCAACGGTACAAGGCCCTTGGTCTCTACTAGTCCGATTGCCTGTTGCATGATTCAGCCTTTCAAATCAATGGGGATTATCTATGGGATTTGCTTAGCTCTTGCGCGGCGGCGCGGCCTTCCTGAACACCGTCTCGACGTCCTCGTGCGGACGCGGGATCACCTGGACGCTAATCACCTCGCCGATCCGGCCGGCGGCGGTCGCCCCAGCGTCGGTGGCCGCCTTCACCGCGGCGACGTCGCCCGTGACGAACACGGCCCCGAGGCCCGCGCCCACCTTGTCCCAAGACAGGAACGTCACGTTCGCCGCCTTCAGCATCGCGTCGGTCGCCTCGACCAGCGGCACGAAGCCCTTGGTCTCGATCATGCCGAGCGCCTCGACTACTTTCGCCATCTTTGAATCCTCGCTGTCAAACCTGGATAAAACGACACATTCCGTTATTCCTGAACCTCAGTGCCTGCGGTCCTCCGAGGCTTGTCTTGTTGCGTGCTTCTCGTGGCGGCCACGCCCCGTGGGGTGGGCCTCACCCCGCCTGGCACTTACAGCCCTCCTGCTTGACCAGCCGAACGCCGGTCGCGTGGTCGAGGTCGGCCGCGTTACCCTCGTCGGTGTCGATGTGCACCTCGAGCTTGCTGGTGGCGTCGGCCCGCACCAGCAGGTCCTTGAACAACACCCCGCTGGACGACTCGACCTCGAGGTCGATGCGGTCCCCGCTCTTGACCCCTAGCCGCTCGGCGTCCCGGTGGTTCATGTGCACGTGGCGCTCGGCGCGGATCACGCCCTCGGCGAGCTCGACCACGCCGGCCGGGCCCACCAGCACGCAGCCGGGCGTCCCCTCGATCTTGCCGCTCGCGCGGACCGGCAGGTCGATCCCCAGCGAGATCCCATCGGTGAACGCCAGTTCGACCTGGCTGAACGACCGCGTCGGGCCGAGCACCCTCACGTTCGGCAGCATCCGCCTCCGCGGGCCGACCACCATTACCGTCTCCTCGGCGGCGTAGAAGCCGTCCTGGTAGAGGTCCTTGCCCGGCGTGAGCGTGCTCCCCGGACCGAACAGCGTCTCGACGTGCTCGTCGGTCAGGTGGACATGCCGCGCCGAGACGCTCACCACCAGCTCCGAGTGCGCCGCCGCGCGGCTCGCTGTGGTCTGCTGTCCCAGGTCGGCGATCGAGAACTGGCGTCGCACAATCTCGCGGACGATCCGCTCGACGTCGCTGCGTTGGAGTACGGCGTTGCTGGTCATGGCTGTGCTGCGACTAGTGCCAGTGGCACGGACAAGGTTTCTGCGGCGTGACCGGTTGGTCGGCACGTTACCGTTCGTAAACGGCGGGGTTCGTGCTCACGCGATGTCGCGTCTCAGGAACGGGGTTTTGGGAATAGCTGCTAGTGATGATTGGGTGTGGGGTCGATCGCGGCGCCTCCGTCCTCCGCCGCGCCGTCGTCGGCGGGGAGGTCGTCGGCCACCACCAAGTTGATCGAGGCGCCGCGAAGCGGCTCAAACCACTTCTTGTCAATCTGGCTGTCGACAACCAAGTGGTCGATCTGGTCGAGGCCGCAGACCTTGGCGATGCTCTGGCGCCCCAACTTGGTGCTGTCGGCGACCAAGATCACCTCGTCGGCCGCCCGGATCATGGCTTGCTGAGTGGACGCGATCATGTGGTTCGTGTTGTACAGCCCGGTCTCGTTAATGCCCGCGGCGCTGATAACCGCCGTCTGGACCCGCAAGGAGCCGAGCATCTCTTCCGCGTAGGCGCCGACCAGCACCCCGGAGGTGCTCTTCAGGTACCCGCCGATCAGGATCAGGTCGACCTCCGGGCGGGAGCTGAACAGGTTGGCGACCGGCAGCGAATTCGTGACGACCTGCAGCGGTCGACTAGTTAGCCGTCGGGCGAGTTCGTAGGTAGTTGTCCCCCCGTCGAGCAGCAGCACGCCGGTGTCGGGCACCAGGGCCTCAGCCGCGTGGGCAATCGCACGCTTCTTGCTCCACTCGGCCGTCTGCCGGTTGCGGAAGTGCGACAAGTGCGGCGACGGCCCAGCGTAAAACGCTCCGCCGTGAGTCCGACGCGTCAGCCCATCCCGCTCCAGGTGCATCAGGTCGCGGCGGACCGTCGACTCAGAGACCTCCAGGCGTTCCGCCAGGGCCGGCAACGAGGCAAATCCGTCCCGCCTGACGAGCTCCAGTAATCGCTTCCTGCGTTCGGTAACCACGGACACACCTGTGACGAGATCTGCTTGCGTTCTCGCCTATTCTGACCAGTACCGGCGTCACAATCAATCACTTATTGCATGTGCAATGACAGAAAATAACCAGAGTATGGAGCGAAGTTGGCGTCCGCCCGTCATTAGGTGGCTGTGATATGCCACTTCCAGCCGAACGGACCTGGGATTGTGTCGTAAGGTGTTTTCTAGAAACGCCTTATGGATTCTCGAAGGACTAGTCCACCATGGGGGCCTGGGGCGGACCTCCGGGCGTCCGTTGACAGCTATCAGTCAGAATGACTTCAGACGCGGTCTGTGGGGATCCGCTTACGCGGCGCCAAGCAAGCGATTGCGGTGCAGAAGAGCCTGCCGATCTTCGTCGTGCCTGCTACCGGGTGGGCTGTGAGCGGACGTAGAGTCATCGCCGCGGCCGAAATCTACGGCCTCGGGGACGATACGGTCCCGAGCAGTTAAGCACAAGACAGCAGGACCGCCCAAACTAGGGCGGGGAGTTGCCAGACACGAGGTCGTCGCCAGCTGCTTAGGCTAGCGCGGCGAACGAGCCGCTGGCGCCAGGTCGTCAACCAGGGCAAGCCGTCCTCTGCTGGATCGACTGGAGACGTTGGCGGCGCAACGCTCAAAAGCAGCCGCGCCGACGCTTACGCCGGCCTGCCACCCACCAGCCACCGAGGCCGACTAGAGCAAGGCTGGCCGCCTCCGGAGCGGCCGTGGCCGCCCCCAGCGAGGGAATCGACGCGCCGTACTGCCCTTTCCACACCAAGAGGTCGTCGTCGTCGATCAGGCCATCGCCATCGCCGTCAGCGGCCGCGTAGGCCGCCACAGGGTCTCCCTGCGAGTCCCGCCAGACAGTGTAGTCGGCCGCGTCAACGCTGCCGTCGCGGTTGAAGTCGCCGCTCAGGAACACCGAGATCGAACCGACATCGGACACGTTCAGCGCGTAGGCGGCGCCCGCATCATCCGCGAGTTCGTTGAGCCCGCCGAACGAGAGCGAGTATTCGCCCACGGTCGGTGTCGCAATCGAGAATGGCACGGACAGCAAGCCCTTCCCGTCTACCAGTGGGGCGGATCCGGGGTTCGAGCTGTATAGGTCCTGGGCCGCCTGGACCGCCTGGCTGCTGTCCGAGAAGTTGAGCAGCGTGCCGCCGGTGAATAGCGGGTTCGCCGGGCCTGTCGCGTCGCCGAGCGTCACGTCGGATGAGCCAACTGAAAGTTCCACGGCGAACGCGCTGGCGGGAAGCCCCACCTCCGCCCCCGAGACCGCCAGACGCACGTCGAATGAACCCGATACCGGGTTGGCGTTGCTTATCGGAACGTTGAGTTCCGGGAGCAGGTATCCGACCTCGGCGGCGGCTGGGCCCGCCGCAACAAAGGCGGCGAGCACGGTCACGATTATCAATGTCAAACGCATAGCCTTCTCTCCGGTGTCATGTACAGTCTTGAGTCGTGGTAGTCAGGGCTGAACCGTTAGAAGGCCGAGCCGAAGAGCTGGCCGATTGCCTCGTCCCGCTGCTCTTGCGTCTCGTTTTCTTCCGTCTCTTCGCCGTCGGTCGCTTCATCATCGTCGTTGGTCTGCGACCCCGACTCCTGCAGGTAGAGCAGCAGCGACTGGTCCTGGTAGCTCACTACTTCCGACTGGCTGTATACCAACTGGGAGCTTGCCTTGGGGACCGAGACGCTCTCGGCGAAGGCGAACAGAACCGGCCGCGAGGCCGGAGCCACTTCGGCCTGTGGGGCGGCGGTCACCGCCGCCGCGGCGGCGGCCGGAGCCGCTACCGGGGCAGGCGCCGGAGCCATCGGGGAGCCGGTGGGCAGCGAACTGAACTGCCGCAGGCGGATGTCGTTGACGTCGGTGCCGGTCACCGTGCCCGAGCCATTCACGTCTGCGTAGATCGAGTAGCCAGTGTCGCCGGCCGCCAGCAGTTTCTTGCCGTTGGCGAACCCAAGGTCCGTGGGCGAGACGATTGTGCTGCGGTTGGCGTCGCCGGGGACGACATCAAACCGCATTGAGTCGCTGCCCGTTCCACCGTCGCCAACGGCATTGCCGGCGTCGTCCTCGACGTCGGAGCCATCGACGTAGACCAGCAGCTTGTCGGGCCCGATCGGATCAAGCAGTGTGATCGTAGCGGTAAAGGTGGCGTTGTCGTAGGTGAAGGAGGCGATGCTCGGCGAGCCGTCCAATCCGACAAGCTGTATATCAGCGGCCGTGATCGTGCCGCCGCCGATCTTCTGCACCTCCTCGCTGAACGTCACGTGGATGACGTCGAGGTTCACCCACGGCAGCGGGGCCTCGCCGTCGGTCACCGAGTAGCCAAGGCCGCCGACCGGATCGACGAAGTCAACAAAGCTGTTGCTCCAGTCCAGCGAGCCGACCTTCACCGAGGCGATCTCGGGAGCGACGTCGTCGATGATGGTCACGCCCGCCGATGCCGAAGCCGATTGGCCGCGGTCAGACACGGTGACCGTCACAGTGTAGCTTCCCTTCTCGGTGTAGGTGTGCGACTCGGACGCGGAGACGCCGAAGACCTGCGTACCGTCACCAAAGTTCCAGTCGTAGGTCAGCGTTGGATCGGAGTCGCCGTCAGAGGCAACCACCGTAAACGATAGGGTGTCACCCTCGCTGCCCGAGGTGGATCCGGAGAGCGAGCTGATGAAGGGAACAACGTCCGCAATATCGTCGACGTCGATCGTCACCGTGGCGGTGTCCGGGGTCGTGCCGTCGGTGATGGTGTAGCTGAACACCTCCTCACTGATTTCTTCGGCAAGGTCGCTCGCGTACTCGAACTGGCCACCCGAGATGTGAGTCAGGGTGCCGCCCGTGAGCGTGCTGCCCGGGGTCGATGGCGTGATGACCATCCCGCTGGAGAACGCCACACCGGCAACTTCCGAGATCGTCGGAGCACCGGACTGGCCGGAGACATCCGCTCCGTTGCCGTTGTCGGCGAACAGGTCGATCGTGGTTGTCCCACCCTCGGTGACGGTCGCGCTGTCGTCCTTGGCGTCCGGAGCGAGGTCTTCGATCGTCACGTTCACTGTAACGGTGGTCGTGTCGGCGCCGCCGTTCGCAACGCCGCCATTATCCTTCACCGTGTAGGTGAACGAGTCGATACCCACGCTTCCGTTCGGCGTGTAGGTGATCATGCCCG
This sequence comes from Posidoniimonas polymericola, assembly GCF_007859935.1. Lineage (NCBI taxonomy): Bacteria > Pseudomonadati > Planctomycetota > Planctomycetia > Pirellulales > Lacipirellulaceae > Posidoniimonas > Posidoniimonas polymericola. The sequence goes on from NZ_SJPO01000001.1 coordinate 910,997, forward strand.
TGCCGAGCGCGGCCAGGACTGAGGACCCGCCAACGCTGGTGGACCCGACCCCGATCAGGCTGACCGTCTGGCCGAGCTCAACCGCGTCGATGGTCGCCAGAGCGTCGAAGGTGATGGTGCTGTCCTTGTCGACCGTGATCGACAGCGGGTTCGGGGTAGCCACCGGGGCGTCATTAACCGGGGTGACAGCGATGTCGAAGGTCTGCACCGCGCTCTCGCCACTTTCGGAGTCCACCACCTTGAAGGTGAAGGAGTCGCCAAGCGTCTCGCTGCCGTCGTGCGTGTAGGTGACGACATTGCCGGCGGCAAGGTCGGCCTGCGTGAAGGTCGAGACGTTGAGCGAACCGTTGGCGGGGCCGGTGACGACCATGTAGGTCACGGGGTCGATGTCCTCGTCGTCAGAAGCCGAGAGCTCGGAATCCGTCAGCGACACCGCTCCGCCCTCGAGCACCGACGCCCCCGCGTTGACGTCAACCACCGGCAGGTCGTTGACGTTGTCGATCGTGACGGTCAGCGAAAGCGTGTTTGTCGGGAGGTCGCCGTCGCTGCCGACGATGTCGAAGCTGTAGGGTCCGTCGTTCTCAGCGTCGAAGCTGACGAGGGTCTTGAGCTCGAACACGCCGGGCGATCCGGCCTTCTCGACAATCTCAAACTCGGTGTTGGGCGCCACGAAGACGAGGGTCAGGGTTTCCCCGTCATCAACGTCATCCACGACGATCTCAGCGACGACCGTGCCCACCGGGAGGTTCTCGGCCACGCTGAGCATGCCCGGGTCACCCGGGTTCGGGTCGTTCAGCGTCGGCGCGTCATTGGCGCCGTTGACGGTGATCGTGACCGTCGCGGTTGACAGGGTCGCGTCGGACATCGGCGGGGTCGACGAGTCCTCGACGGTGTAGGTGAACGAGACATCGGCGGAATCGCCGTCGTCGAGGTTCTCGAATTCGCCGGCCGGCTTGTACGAGAACGTTCCGTCGGCGTTCACGGTCAGGAGGCCGCCGCCGGCTACCGGGATCTCGGCGCCCACGTCAGCGGCGACGCCGTTGACAGCGATCACCTTGAGCGGAGCGACGCCGTCAGGATCGGCATCGGGGCCGCTGCCGTTGTCGCTGAACAGGTTGCCGCTGACGTCCGTATCGTCCTCCCCAACGTTGAACGCATCACCCTCGGCAAGCGGCGAATCGTTCTGCGGGGCGAACTCGATCGTGAACGACTGATTGTTCCGCGTCTTCGCGGGCAGGGCGTCGACGGCCTCGTCGATCACCTGGAAGTCGACCGTGATCGGCGCCTGGCCTTCGACCCGGTTGGTGTGGGTGAAGGTCAGCTTTCCAAGGTCGATGTCCGACTGCTTGATGTCCAGGTCGGTGGTGCCGTCGTACTCCACGCCGTTGACGGTCAGGACGCCGTCGGCGAGGTTGCTCACCCCGGTAATGCGGACCGTCAGGTCGCCGGCGGCCGTTTCCTCGTCGGTGTAGTTAAACCCGTCGATCACCTGGGCGACTTCGACGCCGTCAACTTCTTCGTCCAACGTGACCGTGCCCGGTCCGTCGTTGTTGGACGGAGTGTCGTTGACACGTTCGATGTTCACCGTCAGCTCAACCGTAATCGGTGTGTCACTCTGGCTATTGGTGACTTCGAACACCAGGATCGCGACGTCGTTGCCCGGGGTGGCGTCGACGCCGAGCGAACGGACCTGGATGCCGGCGTGCGTGCTGCTGGCCCCGCTGACGTCCGTGTTGTTGACGTCTTCCTGCGTGAAGCTGGTGATGACCGACGTCGATGTGGGCCCTACCTCGCGGAGGCGGAGCTCGACCAGGTCGGAGCCGTCCGTATTGTCTGCACGCTTGACGCCGGTCAGCGTGTAGATGATGTCGGAGGCCGGGATCCCGTCGGCGTCGGTAACCTTGAGGATCGCGTCGGTGATGTAGTTGCCGTCCGCGTTGTTCGACCCTTCGGTGATTGTCAGCGGCGTGTTGGTGTCTTCCACCAACGGGTCGCTCACGGCGACAACCTCAATCGTGGTCGTCAGGGCGTTAGAGGCGTCGTCCCCGTCGCTGACCTCGAGCGTAGCGACGCGGTCCGGCGTTGTGGCCGGGGCATCGCTGGTGTTCTCGAAGGTGATGCTCTGCAGCAAAGCCTCGTAGTCGGCTGCGCCGACGGTCCCCGCGGTGTCCGGGGTGATGGTCACCACCATCGTGCCGGGCGTCGTCGTGTCGTCAAGGACGACGGTCAGGCCGGTAGCCGGGGTGTAGCTCACCACATCCTGGCCAGACTGGAACCCAGTGATGGTCAGGGTGGCGGACTCGAACGTCTCGGTGGCAAGGCCGTCATCGTCTGCGATGCTAAGGTCGCCGAACAGCGTTGTCGGCGCCGGCTGACCTTCGGTGTAGGTCAGGGTCTGGCCGTCGTTGGCGCTGGTGATCACGGGGGCGTCATTCACGGCGACGACATCGACCGTGATGGTCGTGTCGCCGAGGTTGTTCGCAGCCGCACCGTCGTTCACCTGCACGTTGATCGAGCGGGTCGTCTTGGTGTCGTTGACGGTCGGGTCGTTCGTGCTGTTGCTGAACTTCAGCGAATCCAGGATGTCCTGGTACTCGGCCAGCGTGGCGGCGCCGGTGAGCGTGATTACGCCCGTAGTTGCGGCGGCCGAGTCGTCGATTGTGATCGGGCTCATCGCGGGAGCCGCGTCGATTTCGATCAGGTCGCCCGGCTCGAAATCGGTGATGCTGATCGTCGCCGAGACGAGCTCGGTGCTGTCCACGTCAGTGATCGAGAGTGCGTCGGCGATATCGACAGCCGCGCCGCCCTCCGTGAAGGAGTTGTCGGTGGAGCCGCTATTGTCGACGACTGGCGCGTCGTTCACTGGAGTGACGTTCACCACCAGCGAGGCGGTCTGCGCCGGGGTGTCTCCGTCTTCGACGCTGAAGTCGATCGTGGCCGAGCCGATCACGCCGGCTGGATCGAGGTCAACCAGCTTCACCTGGCCGAGCTGCAGCTGCTCGTAGGTGAACGCGGTGATCGCCACTCCCGGATCGCTAGCGAGCTCGAGCTGGAGCCCCGTCGGCACCGATGTGGCGGTAACATCTAGGTTGGCCGCCGCGGTATCGGGGTCGGTGACCGACAGGCTGCTCGAGGTCAGCGTCACCGCGGCGCCCTCGGCCATTGTTAGCGTGTTAGTCGAGACAGTTGGAGCATCGTCGATTCCGGTCAGGGTGATAGTAAAAGTCTTTTCGGTGGTGTCGGTCCCGCCATCCGTGTCGGTGACTGCCACGGTTACAGTTGCAACGCCAAACGCATTGAGGGCCGGCTCAAACGTCAGTTTGCCCGTGTTGGTGTCAATTGAGGGCTGGCCACTCGCCGTGAACAGTGCAGGATTGTCGCTGGAGACATCCACGGAGTACTCTGGTGCGCCATCGACGGTGTCGACGTTGTAGAGGAAGCCATCCACAGACCAAGGGCCGGAGTCCTCGTCACGAGTCACATCTGTTGCCAAGATGTCAAACGTTGGCGGATCGTTGACACCAGCAACTGTGATGTCGAATAACTGCAACGCCGTTGTGCCACCGTCGAGATCCTCAACCGTGAAGGTGAAGGAGTCGGTCGGGTCTTCACCCCCGCCATGGGTGTAGGTTACTTCGTCTGCATCCAGTTGGGCCTGCGTGAAGGTATCCCCTGGATTGAGAGGGGTGCCGAGTAGCGCAAGACTGCCGTCGGCCGGAGCAGTCACTACGGTATAAATCAGGTCTGCTGGTGCGGTCTCTGCGTCATTAGCCTCTAGGGTGCCCTTCAGCGAGACATCAACGTCCCCTTCGGTCACGCTCAGCCCATCATTCGTGTCGACCTCCGGCGGGTCGTTCACCGGTGTGACGCTGATCGAGAAGGTGCTGGAGAGCACCGTCATGCCGTCGGTAACATCGAATGCGAACGAGTCGGACGTCGACTCTCCGGCATCGTGGGTGTAGGTCACGTCGCCCGCGTCGAGCTGTGCCTGGGTGAACGTGCTAAGCGACAGGCTGCCGTTTGCCGGGCCCGAGGTCACGGTGTAGACAATGTCGCCGTCGGCGGTGTCGGCGTCGGTCGTGTCGAGCCGCGTGTCGAGGGACTGGCTGCCGCCCTCTACCACCGTCAGGCCGAGGTTTGTCGTGATTTCAAGCGGATCGTTGACCTCATTGATCGTGATGCTGTAGGTCGCCGATACCGACTTGTCGCCGTCACTGACCGTGAACTCGAACGAGTCCGCCGAGACGTTGGGGGTCGACTGGGTGTACTTGACATCGCCCGCGTCGAGCTGTGCCTGAGTGAACGTGGTCAGCGACAGAGTGCCTGCCGAGGGGCCGGAGGTCACGGTGTAGACGAGGTCGGCATTGACGTTGTCCACGTCGGCGGCGGCCAGGGTGCCGGCCAGCGAGACGTCGGCGTCTGCTTCGGTGACGGTGAGCTCGTCGTTGGTGGCGACCGTCGGGGCGTCGTTGTCCGGGTTGACGTTCAGCAAGAACTCGCCCGGAGTCGCCGTGCTAGCGGTGGCGCTTTCGGCGCCGGCGTCGTCACGAACCTTGAAGGTAAAGCCCGCGGTGGTCGTTTCGGAGCCGTCGTGATCGAAGCGCACGCGGGTCGAGTTGTCGCCGGTGGCGAGGTTCAGGTCGTCCTGGGTGAAGGTGTCATTGACGCCAAGGATTTGGCCATCGCCGTAGCTGTTGCCCCCGATGCGGAGGTAGCCGTTGGTTAGGCTGACAATCTCGTAGATGATCGCGGTGTCGGCATCGTCGGGGTCGGAGAACACGAGGTCGGAAGAGCCTACGACGTTGCCGTCGTTGTTGCGACCGTGAATCAGGGTTGAGGCGCCTTCAAGCACGCTATCCGTGCCGATCTTCTCCTCGACAGGACCATCGTTAACGGCTGCGACGTTCACCGTGGCCAATGCAACCGCTGAATCCTCATCGCCGTCGTTTACCTTGAATTCGATGGCGCGGGCCGGGGCGACCGAGGTCGGGTTGTCGCCGATGTTCTCGAATTCGACCGACTGCAGCAGGGTCTGGTACTCACCAACGGTGGCCGCGCCCGAGAGGGTCAGTACGCCGGCGGCGTAGCTGGCCGTCACACCGGCCGGCAAGGAAGCGGTCACAGACAGCAGGTCGTTGGCGTCGTAACCACTCGCAATCGTCACAGTGGCCGACTCGATCAGGGTGTCGTCTACGTCAGCGACGGTTACGCCACTGTCGACGACAACAGCGGAGCCACCCTCGGAGAAGGTCGGGGCGCCGCCCCCACCGGCAGTGACGACCGGGGCGTCGTTCACTGGGTTGATGGTGACATTGACGGTGCCGGCGAGGCCGTCGGCGGTCGTGAAGTTGAAGGTTGCGGTGGTCGGCCCCTCGGTCGTGTTGACTGGCGTGTAGGTGATTTCGGCGCCAGCGGCAGAAACGCTGCCCTTGGTGTCGCCAGCGAGGAGGCTGGTGATCGCTGAGCCGTCGATGGTGATGTCGAACGATGTGGGTGCGCCCACGTTGCTCTCGTCGACGACGATCTGGTAGTCCGTGGCGGTCACGGCGAGCGGCGTGGCGGTGCTTCCGTCGGCGAAGAAAGTTGAGCCGGTAGCGGTCGCCTTCAGGTTGAAACCGCTGATCGAAACGCCCTCGGCGTCCGTGTCAACCAGCGTGCCACTTGCCGAAAGGGTCGTGCTCGAGGCGCCGTCGCCGATTAGCTCCAAGCCGTCCAGCTCGCCAGCGCCCGCGGGCACCGAGAGATTCTCGGCGAACTCGCCGCCGGCAACAAAGATCCGGTCGTTCGAAAGTGCGTTGTTGTTTACGGTGTCCGCGGCCGCTGTGCTGATGGCGGCGCCGATAGTCGTAAACGCCTCGACGTTAAATTCGGCGGTCGCCGGCGCGTTTGAGTCCGTGTGAGTGAAGTTGACGATGTCGCCGGTGGTGAGGTCGCCCGACATGTCGGTATCGGTTGCGACATCAGCGAAAGTGAAGCTGCCAACGACAAGGTCGGCTGCGAGCAGGGCTCGCTCTTCCAGCGGCTGGAAGAAACGTTGCCGATTCCCCCGCGCCCTCACACCGGCGGACGCCCGACGCCGGTGCGTTGGCGGGGTGAAAAGCTCGCTGATCATCCCCAGCATTGCTGCCCACAGCGCCGAGAAGCGAGAGAGGTTCATCGGCACGAAACGCTGCGGGAACGCCTTGCGCCAACGCTCAAGCCGCGACTCACGCCGACGCTGCATCGCGTAGAAGCGTTGCTGCGAACGCTGGCTCGAACGCTCGGCCTTCAGGCGGGCGTGGGCGGCGCGACGGGTGGGACGGCTGGCGGACGGAGTGTGGTGGCGACGATTCATGGCGATAACGATCCCTGGTGTGGGCTTAAATGAATGCAACGGCTGGTTGTCTAGGCGTCGTTCACTTGCTGGGTCGACGTCCGCTGCGGGCGGCGTCGGCGAAGTGAAGGGAGACGGAGGTCGTGGGTTCGACGCCGGTTGGCGGCGCCGCGTCGGTGCGGCCCACGCCGAGGCTCGCTCGTGCGATACAGAAGGCTTTGCTCGATGGGAAGGGTGGTAGCTCGTTCCTTGCGGTGGCTGATCGGGTTGCTGGGACGAGGGGGTTCCGCCGGAAACTACCCGAATGCAGAGCCGCAGTTCGAGGTTAAACCGCATCCATCGGGTAAGCAATTATCATTTTGTTTACCGCGAGTACCTGGCGAGCAGTGCGGGATCGGGAGAGCCTTGAGCGGTAATCGGTCGGCGTCGGAGACCGAGAGAAGTGTCGATTGCATCGTCGGTAGAAGAGAGCGTTAGACGCTATTGTCTGCGCAGCGCTGACGACGGCGACCAAACGCGACCGTTAGGGAAGCTCCGACGAAGCGCAAGTTGCTAGCGGTCGAATGACCGCAGAACGCGGAACACGAGTACCAATAGCGATACACGGTCGTTCACCTCGAGCGTCTCGAAGACCCGGTGCAGGTGAGCACGCACCGTCGCGCAGGAGATTCCCAGCGAATTGGCGATCGCTCGATCGCCCTGCCCGCAAATCACACGGACCACGACCTCGGCCTGGCGGCTGCTCAGTTCAAGCCGGTCACAGATGGCGCGCCATTCTCGGTCGTTGAAGAGGTCGCAATCTTCCGGCACCAATCGCTCGGCGGTCCCGCTCGCTGCTCCGAAGTTCGCCATCGTGTTTTGCCCCGTGTCATGCGTCAGACGATCAACCGCCCGGCCGGTCCGGCGTGTCGAAACCGAGATTGTCAGGCTTCGGTCGGGGCTCCGTGTTTCGCTGGAACGCGCCGGCAAGCTACGAGCGCAAAGACGCTCTTGCTGGGCGCTGCAGGCAATCGCTGCGACCCGCTGCCGGTCCGCGTGATCACGCGGGGTCCCAGCAAAGGTGCTAGCGGTGTAAAAACTGGAGGAGCCTCGGAAACGTTCCGTCTGCGCTTCAGTGGTGTCGTGGTTGGGTAGGTATCGGCGAACGGCGCGAGTGCGTGCGGCCTGCCGCCTGGGGCGATCCTACTCCCTTGTGCGGCGTTACGCAATCTTCGGCATTCGGATTTTGTCGAGATATTTAGCTTTGAGAGCCCACCCCTTGGGGGGATGGACTTCCGCCGACTGCACTCTGCAAATAGCCCGGGCTGCGACCAAACCGCAAGCCGTCCTCTAACGAATGGTGATTGGCCTGGGTCGCTGCTCTGATGGGGTCGGATTGCTGAGAGCGGTCAAGTCTTGTCCGTTTAAGGCGGGGACATCCGGCGCTGAATGCGCCTTAGGAGTCGACAGGTGTCGATTGCGTCCTGACGGCACATGCGTTGGAGTTGCTAGCGGACGGTGATCGTGAGGTCTGCCGGCGCCAGGCCGGGGCCGGAGGCGCGCACCCGGATCGACCCCGATTCTTCGGCGCTCTTTACATGCACGAGCAGCCGGCCGTCGACCGCTCGCTTTGTCGGCGACTGCAGCGGCGTCGGGTCGTCTTGGTCGCCGTTGTCGACGCCCAACAGCCGGCCCGCGCCGGTTACTTCGACAGAGATCGGACCGCGCCAATCGGGGACCAGCGTCCCGTCTGCGTCGACGACGCGGACCTCGATCGCTGCTGTGCCAGTGCGGCTGGTTGACAGGCCGGGCCGGTCGGCGGCCAGGGTGAATGTGGACGCAGGGCCCGGCGTTCGGATCGCATCGTGGGCGACTTCGCGGCCGCCGTTTAGTCCTGTGACGGCCAGCTTACCCGGTTCGTACGCCAGCTGGGCGACGCGTTCCGCGCCCCCGCGTGACACGCGAGTTGCGATGTCGGCGTCGTTAAGTCGCAGTCGGACCTCTTCGCAGTTCGTGACAAGCAGCACGCGTCGATCGGAGCCAGCCTCCCCTTGCCAGAGTCGGGGGTAGCGGGCCAGTCGCTGCCACCGTCGGCCGCCGCCCGACTCTTCCTCGCTCTCGGTCACCAGGAGTCGGACGAACGGCTCTTCGTTCCACTCGGCTCGTCGCCACCAGTGGTAGGGTTTCACGAAACCGCGGGTGTCGAACACCCCAGAGCGGCTGCCGTGGTTCGGCCACCGGCCTGCCTCGCCGAGGAAGTCGAACCCCGACCATAGGAACTGGCCAGAGATGAACGGCTTGCCGACCACCGCCCGCCAGCTGCGGGGTCCTTGACCGGTCTCGCTGCCGTAGATGACACGACCGGGGAACTCGGCGTGGTCGCGGTCGTAGAACTGCTCCTGGTAGTTGTAGCCGCACACGTCGAGCATCGCGGCGAGGCCGACGTTGTTCGCGGCCGGCGTGTTGGAGAGGGCCATCGTGACCGGTCGTGTTGGGTCCTCGCGCTTGACCGCGGCGATGAGTTTGGGAGCGACGACCGCCAGCCGCGTGGCGCTCGGCGATCCCTCGTCGACGGGGGGCGCCGCGGGGTCGAAGAACTCGGGGTGGTCGTAGGGGTCGCCTGGGTAGTCGATCTCGTTGCCGATGCTCCACAAGATGATCGACGGGTGGTTGCGGGACCGACGGACCATGTCCGCGGCGTCCCGTTCCCCCCACTCCTCGAAGTCCTCGTTGTAGCCGGCGCGTTTTGCCCGGCCGACGTTGCGCCCTTTAACCCACTTGCGTTTGCCTAGCTCCCACTCGTCGAAGGCCTCGTCCATAACCAGCAGCCCGAGGCGGTCGCACATAGCGTATAGTTCGGCGGCCATCGGGTTGTGGCTGCAACGCACGGCGTTCGCCCCAAAATCTTTAACAATCTTCAGCCGTCGGTAGAGCACGTCGTCTGGCACGGCGGCGCCCACCACGCCGGCGTCGTGGTGCAGGCAGAGGCCCTTGATAAGCGTCGGCTCGCCGTTGAGGAAGAATCCTTCGTCCGGGTCGAACCGGAACGAGCGGACGCCGAAGTCGGTGCTTGTCTCGTCGAAAAGTTGGTCGCCAAGGTAGACGCGGGTCACAACAGAGTAGAGGCTTGGGCTCTGGAGCGACCACCGCGATGGCGACTTGATAACGTGCCAGTTGGCGGCGGTCTCAGTCGACTGGGCGGCGATCTGGATCTCGCTCGATTGACGCGAGAGCTCTTGGCCGCCGGGGGTGACGACCGTGGTCTCGACACGCACCGCCGCCGTTTCGGACGTCAGGTTGCGGATGGTGTTGGCGACCGTCACGTCACTGCGCTCGTCGGTCACGCGGGGCGTCGTGACGAATGTCCCCCAGCGGGCGACTGAGATAGGCCCCGTCACGTCGAGCCACACGTGGCGGTAAATGCCCGAGCCGGTGTACCAGCGCGAGTCGGCCACTGCTTCGTGTTCCACCCGCACCGCGACCACGTTGCGGTCGCCGTGTTTCAGATGAGGAGTCAGCCGAACGCTGAATGGGATGTACCCGTAAGGCCGGCCGCCGACCGGCTCGCCGTTGACCCAGACCTCGCTGTTGCGGTAGACGCCGTCGAAGTGCAGCTCGACCTCGCGACCCAGCCACGACTCGGGGGCGTCGAAGGCCTTGCGGTACCAGCCAACTCCCCCGGGCAGGTAGCCAGTTCCGCTCGCGGCGTCGGGGTCGAACGGTTGCTCAACCGACCAGTCGTGCGGCAGGTCGACCGTCCTCCACTCGGCGTCGTCGAGGTCGACAGCCTCGCCGCCTTCGACGTCACCGAGTCGAAACTTCCAATGCGAGTCGAACGAGTCACGCGACCTCACGCCCTCGGCCATGGTGGGGACGGAGATGAGCAAACAGAGCGTCGCTGCCCACGAGCAGATCGCCGCATCAACGCAGCGAGGTTGGCGTGCGGTTCGGTGCGTTGTCTCTACCAGGGGGCTATTCATGGGAACCGTTCGGTCTCAAGTCATGAAGGATCGAGGACTGCGATGAATTGTCGCAAATCGGCGACTGATTCGCCACCAGTGCGGGCCTAGCCTTTCACGTGCTGCGGCTCTGCCTGCTTAGTGTGTCGCTCGATGTCCTTGAGCCGCCGCGTAGTGGGAGGTTCATCCCGAGACTGCGAAGAAGCGTCGCAATTGCACCGAAATGATCGAGCACCAATGTGTCCGGAATTGGGTTATGGCAGTAAGCATGGTTTCATGCCGACGACGGGCCAACCTCAACCGGCGAACACTAGGTGAGCTGTGCGGTGTCGTCGTTGTTGGTTCGGTCGATTGTTTTTGCTGCGCCGATGAATCGCGTCCGAATCTCGCAAGGCGACAAACTGGTGAGCTACCTCGTAATTTCTTAGACCGACTTCATGGGGCATCGAGTCGCCGACAAGGTGCTGAGATTGATGTTGGCGAGTAGAACGATGATCGCTGCAGCCCGAAGCGTTGTGTGCCGGCGCCGCAGCCGGGAGCGGACGGCCTCGCGGGACGCAGCCGGTGCTAGCCTCTCGGATCCGTCAGCTGACTACGGCCGTCCCGATGCGGTGCTCTTCCGACTTGTAGGGCGAGTGCTCGACGAGCGCTACGTCCGGCCATTGAACACCCGGGACGACACACCCTGGCCTGCGCTGCACTGGTCCATCGCCTATGTCGTCGACGCGCAAGTGGCGGTGGACAGCCCGTCGGGGAATCAGGTGGCTGCCATCGGCTGGCTCTGCTGCAACTACCCGACCGCTGGCAAGCGGTTGATCGAGGTTGTCGCCGAGGCCTATGACCTGGCGGTGGCCCCGGGCCGACACGGGCACGGTGGCCAGTTCCCCCCGATAATCGCCCAGTCTCGGGTGAACCGAAACTACGTCCCTGAGTTGGCGGCGAGTCTCAGACGGTCGGAAGCCCTATCGAGCGCGAGAAGCGCTTCTGCCAGCGGGGACAGGAGTCTATGTTCCGCCTGGTCGCGCTTGCCCACTACGAAGGAACAGTCGCCCAGTGGCAGAATGTCAACGGGGAGAATTCGTCGGTCACCCGCGTTTTGAGAGACGAGCTCTCCGCCCCGATTGGCCGGTATGAGGCAGCTCGCGGCGGCGGCGGCGCGATCAGCTACGCCTTCAGGAAGCGTGAAGCCGAAGGACGGTCGTTTGTCGGTACCTATCTTCGGGTCGCCTTTTGCGGCGCGGGGCTGTTAGCGCGAGCGAGCACAAACAATTGATACGCGGGCACCCTGGGGCATACGCTGCACGCCCTAGCGCTCTAGGAACGATGCACCGCCGGAGTCGCATTGCACACGGCTCGCCCAGACTACTGCGCTGAGTTCGCCGGACGACCTCCGCAGTCGCTAGCTGGAACGAGGTGTGCCTGATCAGGTGAGTTTAGGCTGTGGATTGCACCTGCCGTTCGCACGGGGCAACCTTTCAGCATAGCGAACAATAATCGCTGCCAGAACAGCAAAACCTGAGCAACCACGCCGCCATATCCGGGGGAAGCAGCGGAAGCTTCTTACCGTTTACACCTCAGGGAAACACCGCACAGTGCGACGCTCATCAGCAAGCCAATTGATACTGGCTCGGGCACCTCACGGAACGGCTCGAGGCTGTCCGTGGGGCTCGGCACAAGTGGGCTTGGGTTGGGACCGGCGATCCCGGAGGTCAGCTGGAGGGTGTCGTAGGCCGGCACGGTGGGGCTGGTGATCACCAAAATAGAGCTGAGGCCTCCAACGCCGACAGGGTTGCCGAAGCTCCAGAACGCCGACGTGCCGCCCTGGTTGGAGTCGGCCGTGGGGGAGACCTCTCCCGCGACGCCGGTAGCGACCGAAGTAATCAGGGAAACGATGTCTGAGGCGTCGATACCGACGGACAGCGAACCGATACCCGGCACCGCAGCCGACACTGAGCTGATCTGGTAGGCGTAAACGGCATCGCCATTGGACGGATCGACGCCCGCGTAGCCGTTGTCGTCCAGGTACTGCTGAAACCGGGGGCCCGGTGGGAAGACGGCGAAGTCGACAACGGCGTCAACTTCGTCATTGGTGAACGAGGTGGCGGACACGGTGACGCTGCCGCGCCATATGCCGCCATCGGGACCCGCCCCGTCATTGTAAGCCAGGGAAGTCGTAGCCAGGGTTCCGGCGAAGGCGGATCCAGCCGCAGTCACGAGGAGGGCTGCCGCTACTACAAGCTGCTTACGCAGCAATTGAGCCAGCAGAAGGGAAGAAATCCTGTTGCAAGTCGTCATTAGCTCAGCTCCCTCTTTTCAACTAATTGCGAACTGCTGCTTGTGGTGATCAGTCCGTAATTCGGCCTGGTGCTGCAGTTCGATTGGGTAGGTTAAACAGAACAGACCGCTACGACTGCTTAGCGACGCGGCTACGCCGAGTGCTGACCGCAACGCCGCCGGCGAGGGCCAGCAGGCAAGCGGCCGCCGGCTCGGGGACCGTGCCTGGCGAGGGTAGGGCGATCTGAATGGCTCCACCACCATCCGAGATGATGCCGCCCAGCTGAATCGGGAGCGTCGGCGCCGAGAAGGCCAACCCGTAGCTGGACTGGCCAGTCGCGACCGCCGGGCTCAAGAACTGGAACTCGGCGTTACCGGAACCATCAAACAGCGAGGACGAGGTGTCGACGTCGCCGATGTTGAAGGTGCCGATCGTGTTCGCCGGATTGGTGATGCCGACGGTCAGTTGCGAGAAGTTATCGGAGCCGGCATTGTTGGTCTGGTAGGTGTAGACATACGCGTCGCCCGGCACATAACCCATTCCGCCGAAGTTGGCGTTGAAATCGGCGGCCGTGAAGACGGCGAAATCAATCGAGCCCGAAAGGTTGTTGCCGTTGTCGTAAGGCACGGTTCCGGTCCAGCCAGGAAGCGCGGCGCCGTTGCCGCTCAGCACGCCGGCCTGTCCCGTCTGCACTACCATCAGACCAGCGATCAGCATCGCAGCTACAGCGAAAGAATGGCGCTTCATCATTGGGTGTTTCCTCAAGTCGCCCGTGTTGCGTCGAGCTGGGGGCGAACAGAATTGGGTGCGGAAGGTGCGGATAAGAGCAGTGAGTGTATTCAAGCAGACGCGTCATGGCAAAGCAAGCGATCTACTCACCAAATTCAAAGAATGTTTCGTGGCTTCGGTTCCAGCCGGGCGGCGACGCTGCAAACTGGCAGTTGGGCGATCAGCGTATCAGACCTGAGGGGCAAACCAGCTCCCGAGCTCTTCAAAATACGCGTCGGCCAGATGGCCGTCGTTGACTGGGTTGTGGAGCCTGTCTCGGTCGGCGTAAGTGCTTTGGTGCCAGAAGCTTTCGATGAGTGTTCTCTTCGTGTGGAGCATCAATGCGTTGTTTACATTGATCTGGGGGGCGTCTTGGGCCGTCGCAGGATTGGGTTTTAACCGCGATGCTGAAGCTGGCTGCGGCGGCGCCAGCAAGTTAAACGGAGGATCCACTAGGGCGGCTTCCAGACTTTGCGAGCTCGACGAGGTTTCGGACGCGGCGGCGGAAGGGGGCTCTAGCTCCGCCGAGTCGGAGTCGATTGGCGCGCTCGCGGCAATGGGGGCTTCCAACGCAGGGGCAAGCGCAGGGATGGGTGCCGGCAATGTGGCGCCGTAGTTCTGCCGCCACACCGCCCGGTCGGCGTTGTCCACCATGCCGTCGCCGTTCCCGTCGGCCGAAGTAAAGGCCGGTACTGCGGCGCCTTGGGAACCACGCCAAAGGCTGTAGTCGGCCGCGTCGACGCGGCCGTCGCTGTTGTAGTCGCCGGCCAGTCTCGAGAGGTCGATCGATCCGTCGACTGCCGTCCACAGCAGCGCCGCGTCGGCGGCATCGGCCGGCTCGAGGTCCAGCGGCGTGGTCGCTTCCGCGCTCCCCAGCACTTCGAACGCCAGGCGGCTGATCTCACCGGCGCCGGTCGGAAGCGGCGCGGCGGTACCGTACAGCGAAACCACTAACACACCGGGGGCCGACTCGTAGTAGTCGATGTTCCAGCCATCGGCGCTGGCGGTCGCGGCGCCAAGCTGGGCCTCCTCAAAGCTGAGTGCGGTCGCATCGTACTGCAGCGTGTAGGTCGCCGCGATCACCCCGCCTTCTTCTATCGGCATGACATCGATGCCCACGGGGACGACGACACCATCGCCGTTGATCAGGACGCCGGCTGGCACGCTCAGCTGCGGGTCGATGAGGCCCGGTGCGTGCGTGACGCCGCCTGCCGGGACTGGTGGGATCTCTGGCACCTGCAGCGGGTCGCCATTCCGATTGAGGGCCTCGCGGTTCACCAGTGACGAGTCGAGCCCCGAGATGGTGCCGTCCTGCGTGACGTCCGCGATGATCAGCGGGTCGGTGTCGTCGTAGGCCTCGAAGCCGGAGTCGATTCCAACCAGCACCCGCGAGATCAGCGACGCGTCGTAGCCGGTGTAGTTGCCGCTGCCGCTGGCGTCGCCGACAAAGACGACTTTGTGCAGCGCCTCGTCGGCGACGGAATCGATCAATCCCTCGTTGATGCTGAGGTTCTCGATACGGATTCGGTGCATGGCGCCGTACGCGGCGGTCGGCAGCACGGACGCCGCCAGGTCAACGATTGGCAGGTTCGCCCCCGTGAGCGAATGGGTGCCGGTGACCGACACCCGCAGCCTGCCCGGCGCGATGAAGTTGCCCACCGCGTTCCAGCCGGACGGAACGGTTGGACCGAGCGGGACGTTGTTGTTGGGCACGCTGACCGACAGCACGGCCGGGTCGTACACGAGGTCGAAGTCGACCGCGTAGATGCCGTTGGCGTCGCTGAGCGTGATTGGCAGCTCGAGCGTGCCGGGGCCCGTGGTCGTCGGGCTCAGATCAATCGCCTGTCCGGGCCCGCGTGCAAAGTCGGGGAGGCCCAGCGTCCGTGGCGATGGCTCCACGACGAAAGTGGTTGTAAAGTCGTCTCCAGCGATCGTATCGCCGTTGCCGTCTAGATCGGCGCCAGCAGTATCCTGGAAGGCGATGCTACCCCCAACGGCTGGCGTGTGGGCCCCGCTGAACAGGGTCAGCGTGTAGGTGTCCGCCTCAAAGACGCCACCGGTCTTGAGGAAGCTCAGCGTCTTGCTCGACGCGTCCCACAGCAGGGACCCACGGACGGGCCCCACGTTCTGACCCACGAGCAGCAGGTCGGCCGCGTCGGGTGTGGAGTCGGCAAACCCGTCGTAGAGGTTCAGCACCGAGAGGTCGATCGCGCGATTGAAACGCACGTCGACGCCGCTAGGGTTGACGGCCACGTTGACCACCTGCAGCGTGTCCTCGACGATCGTGAGGTCAAACGTGTCAGCGTCGACTCCGCCGTCGTTGTCGTCGATCTGCACTGTTACCGTGAACGTCTGGCCGAGCTTGCCAGCGCCGTAGGTGTAGCCGCTGAGGTCCTTGAGGTTAAACACCCGGGACGAGACGGTGAACACTTCGTCGAAACCCGCCACCCCGTCCCAGTCGACGCTTACCGTCCAGTCCTGGTCGGCTCCGGGGTCGGTGAACGAGACCACGTGATCGACCGGGGCGCCGACGAACGCCGCGTCGTTGGCGCCGGCTTCGACTACCGGCTCAACGTTCACGATGCCGATCGTTAGCTGGTACTCGGTGAAGCCGCCGTCCTTGTCGATGACGCGTCCCCGGATGGCCCGCGGGCCGTCATCGTCGTCGGCCAGGAACTGTGCAGGGACTACTGCGTAAGGGGTGGCGGTAGACCCGGCGTACGCGCCGTCGCCGAGCTCGCCTGCTTCGCCGAACACACCATTTCCGTTAAAGTCGTACGCGAAGTGTAGCGGGGCGTCCTGAGCGCCCGGGTCGGCGTAAGGCTCCGCGAAAAAAACCGTCGTGGTGGACCCTTCGTTGACCACGCTGTCGAAGGGCAGGAAGCTTGTCGCCGTGGGCGCGACGTTGTTGACCGAGATCGCGAGCGTGCCGGCGGCGTGCCACGTGCCGTCTTCGTCGAGGACGTCGACCGTGATCATCCGCTCCGGCGAGGCCAGCCCGTCCGTGTAGAGGTGCGTCTGGGCAGCGGTAGCAAGCAGGGCGTCCCCGGTGACAAACTGCAGCGGCGTGCCGTCGCCCCAGTCGATCTGGTAGGCGCTGATCGCGTCGTCGCCCGGGTCGATCACCGGCCCCAGCAGCAGGTTGAACTGCTGCCCTTCGTCGATCTGGTTGTCCCCGTCCGCGTCCGCCAGCGGGACCGAGGGCGCCACGTTGCCGACGTCCACGCTCAGGCTGGCGTCCGCTGTCGACTCGAGTCCCAAGACTTCTTCAACCAGCACTGTGATTGCGAACGAGGCCAGCTGGTTGGGTCCGTCGGGGTCGTCGGAGTAGGCCCCCGCGGGCGACTCGGCCGTGAACGAAAATTCTCCCTCGGCCAGAGCAATCACTGTGTCGAGGCCGCCACTGCCCCAACTGATCGTGACGACGTGGGCCTGCGGCGTGTTGGCAAACTCGCCGCGCACCGCGATGGCGCCCCCCTCGTCTATCGCCAAGCTGGTCGTGATCGTTGGCAGATCGTCCAGGCTCACTACCAAGTCTTGCGGGCCCGTGAAGTCGACGAACCCAAGCGTTGGGTCATCGACGTCGTGGTAGATGACCGTGTCGGCGTCGGCCTGGGAGGAAAACGTCGTGCTGAATAGGTTGCCGTGGGCCGTGACGTCGAAGAAGCTCGGGCCGCCGATTCCCTGCGGTCCACCGGACAAGTAGTCGCCGCCCGTGTTGAGGTTCACCACCGCGCCCACTAGCTCCGACGCCGGGGCCGTGTAGAGCGAGAAGTCGTTCCCTCCGCTGCTGACCCCCAGGCCGGTGAAGTCGACGCCAGACGGCGACTGGCCGAGGTCCGCGCGTCCGTCACTGCGTACCCGGACACCGATTGTGTTGCCATTCAGGTCGTAGCCCTGGACTAACGCGGCGCCGCCGTCCAAGTCGACGCCAATCTCCCCACCTGTGATTGCCGCGCTGGAGCCGGTCAGGCTGGCCGCGGCGCCGGCGCCGATCAGCACCCCGGTGGTGTTCCCGGAGAACTGGGCGCCGTCCACAGTGATCAACCCGCCAGTGGCGACCAGGCCTGTTGTGTTGCCCGACAGGGTTCCGCCGACGAGGTTGATATCACCCGTATTGATGCGGACGCCGGCGTCGTGCCCCGCCAGGTTGTTGGACGCGTCGATGGCTACCTGCAGGGGCTCGGCTCCGTAGCCGAGCAGGACGCCATTGGCGAAACCCTGGCCGGCCGCCCCGTCAGCGCCTGTGATGATGTTGCCTGTCAGGGTGACGTCGACGATTGGGTCGCCCGTAAAGTTGCGGACCGAGATCCCTGAGCCGCCCCAGGCGTGCAGGGTCTCGACGCTCGGTGTGATGGTGTTGCCGCTAATGGACGCGTTGCTCCGCTCGACCTCGATTGCCCGCCAGATGTTCCCGACGAAGGTGTTGTCGGCGATCGAGATCGCGTCCACGACCGGGTCCGCCTGCGGGTTGACGAACAGACCATAGTAGCCCTTGCCGCCGCCGTCGAAGGCGTTGTCGTGGATCGACAGACCGTCGACGTTGCTCGCCTTTCCGGAGTTCGATCCTGACCAGGTCTGGATGGCGACGTTGGTCAGGCTGTCGTTCGTGCCCACTGGGGCGGCGTCGTTCTGACGGGAGACAAACTCGTTGTTGTAGATCTCCACGTTGGGGCTGTCGACCAAGAGCCCGCTGGCGTATTCCCCCCCCGGGACATCGGGCGAGCGGATGGTGAAGTCGTGAATCGAAACGCCGCCCGCCAAGACATTGATGTTGGGCGAGGCGAGCGGGAAGCTCGCCTGCGGGGTGGTGGCGACCCCCTCAAGGATGCTCACCCCAGCGCCGGCGCCCGCCAGCTCGACGCCGGCGGTCGTGATCGAGAGGTCGCCTACGTAGAGACCAGCCTCGACGCGGATGGCGTCGCCAGGGTCGGCCGCGTCGATTGCTGCCTGGATAGACTCGTCAGAGGCGCCCGTACCCGGTGTGGTGACGAATAACTGACCGGCCGCGACACGCACCAAGCCGCTGGCCCCGTCGTCGGGGGCGTGGAACAGCCGGTCCTCGATGCGGAAGTTGTCGGTCTGGTCGAACAGCGTCGCCGGCGCGCCGCTTAGGTCGAGTGCCAGCCCGGCGAGGTTCTCGATATAGTAGTCGGCCGCGCTGAGGGTATTGCTGCCAGCAACGCCGAGGCTGCTGGCGGTTGGGTCGATACGGATATCTACCGAATTGACAAGGGTTCCGCCGAAGGTGTTGGCAGTGAGGATGGCCCCACCGGCCACCGCAACCCCGGTGTTCAGGCCGTCCAGGGCGACACGCTCGATCGTCGCCACCGACCCAGCGATGATCTCGACCCCCACCCCCCCGGATCCCGCAACACTGCTGTCCTCAAGCAGTAGGTTCCCCGCGACCTCGAAGCCCGTGTCAACGAACCCCGAGAGGTGGAATCCGGCCACGCTCGCCACGACACCGCTCGCCACTGCCACCCCGGTCGCCGCGCCGCCCGCATCAAGGGACGCACCCCCGAGCGTGTCGGCCAGCAGCGTGACCTCGCGATCGAGGTTGAGGGCCTCGGTGTACGTGCCGTCGAAGACGTAAACCGTGCCGCCGACGGCGACCGCGGCGAGCGCGTCGGTGATGTTGTCGAACGCGTCGACGCCGAACTTTGTGGCAGGGCCTGAGCCGTCGGGGTCGATGCCCGTGGTTGATCCGGCCCAGTCGTCGTCGACGTAGACGTCGGTGATGGCCGGAACCGCCAGAACCACGTCGTTGCCGTCGCCGCCGTCATAGAAGACTAGAAAGTCCTGGCCGTTGACGCTCACCGTTGCGCCGTTGGCGAGCCCGGCGAATGTGCCGACGACCGCATCCGAGGCGTCGTTGTCGATTAAGACGACCGAGTCGCCCGGCGCTGCGGCGATGGAACCGAAGGCGTCGAGCGTGGCGCCACCCAGGTCGACCTCGCCGGTCACGACAAACTGGTTGTGGCCCACGCCCGGCGTCAGGCCGTTGATCTTGGCGGTGAGGAACGTCCCGCTCGTGAGCGCGAGGTCGCCGCTGGCAATGGTGGCGGTTCCCGCTCCGTCGCCTAGCACCGCGCCGCCTGCGGAAAGCGTCAGCGTGCCATCGAGGCTAAATCCGCCTCCGACTGTGATCGCCCGGTTGACGTCGACATTCTCGACATACGCTCCGTCGTTGATTCGAAGAAACCCACTAGGGTCCGTCGCATTGACGCCCTCCTGCACCGTTGCAAACGCATCGACGCCAAACTCGGTGGCGGGCCCTGCGCCGTCGGGATCGGCGCCCGGGGTCGTGCCAATCCAGTCGTCTTCGACGTAAACGTCGCTGGCCAGCAGCAGGCGGCCTTCCAGCCGCTCAAGGCCGAGCTTCCTATCTCTGGCAGCGTTAGCCGCCGCCCCTCGGACTGGGGTGGCGCGGCGATTGGGTGTGCGGTGGCGGGTCATAAAAGCGGTGGGGCGTGAAGGGACCGGCGGCGCCAGGTCGGGCGATCAGCAAGGGCTAGCAGAAGGGCTTCGTCCGACACGACGCCCCCCCGAAACGCCTGCGCCGCCCCCGGGGATGGTCGCCACACGGGGTCTTAGCTGTTCCGGCGGGCGCGTCCCGTTCCAACAGGACACAGTCTTCCAGATTAGCCGCCGATGAGGCTTCCCGCAAACGTTTGGTGCGAGAGTGAATGCTGGTCATTGAGCGACCACATCGCCCCTTCGAGCCTCCTGGCCAGCGTTCGCAGCGAGTCACGCGTTCAGCAAGCATCGATGTCTGCCAAACCAAAACAACAAGCGCAGCCTCGCAAGCATCGTTTAGGCTTGTCGGCCGAACGGGGATCGAGCTTGCAGCTGCCGAATTATACGCGATCGCGCAGCGGCGATTGAGCGTCGGCGACCGTTCTGCCACGCTGCTTCGGCTACTCACTTCTACTTAATGGTCGGGCGGGAATCAGCTAACGAAACTGGATCCCTCCGAACTGGCGGATTGCCCGGATGCTAATCGTGGGGCAGTCGCTCGCCACAAAGACGCGTGAGAAGAGGTGGGGCAGCCGCACAGAACACGGACATCAAAGACGGCGCTGGTGGGGTTCAAGCCCGGCCGCGAAGTTGGCCCAAGGATGCGAGGCAGAACTAGACCGCTCCAATCCGCGCCGCCGGGGGTCGCGACCACTAGAATGAACCCAACGCGACCAGCGGGGCCGCCGCATTGGGTTCTCAGTCGTTGCCAGAGCAGCAACTTAGGGAACTCGCCGCGAGCGCTTGCTTGCGGTGGAGAAATGGGACCCGCAGTGACCCTAGTTTTTTTCCACACCACCCGGTCATCGCTCGGCTCTGGCAGGCTGAGTCTCGTCTGGGAAGCGGCCTCACAGCGAGGTCACTAGCGGTTTGTCCCAACCGAAAACCGAACGCGCAGCAGATGGGAAACACTTTAGACCGCCGCTACAGCCTCTCGGTCGCCTTGCGCACGGCTCCGCGCGGTGGCTTGGCGCCGGTCGCGTCGGAGTTGTCGGCGGCGACGTTCACCGGCAGGCTGAGAAACTGGCCGTCGCGTTCGAGTCGCTCGCGCAAACGCTGATAGGGCACCTGCTGCACGGCGATATTGTCACTGACGGCGATGGCGGCGGCGGTCGCCGCTGATTGCCCGAGGACCATGAACACCGGCTCCATGCGGATGGACCCGAACGCGATGTGCGACGCAGAGAGCGCCCAGGGGACCAGCAGGTTGTCGCACTCCGGCTCTCGGGGGATGATTGCCTGATACGGGATGGAGTAGGGCCGCTGGATGCGCTTCTGTATGTCGCCCTCGTTCTTCACCATTCCGTCATGGACATAGCGCTGAACGTTGTGCGAATCGAGCGTGTAGGCGCCCATTCCGATCGAGTGGGCCACGGGCTCCAGCCCGCAGCAGTGTCGCTCGGTCATCACAAAGTCAGAGACCATCCGCCTTGCCTCGCGGATGTAGATTACGTAGGGCCAATTCTGGTTGTCGACGAACTCGTCCTTGGCCAGGCCCCACTTTGAGCACCGCTCGCGGACGCTGCTCGGAACCCGAGGGTGGTGCTGCAGCGTCCACAGCATCCCGAGCTGCCAGTCGCGGTGGCGGCTGGCGAGCTCCTCACGCTGGGCGTAGTTGAGGGTGGCCCAGTTCCAGTCGTCGCCGTAGTTGGCGCCGATGTAGTCGGTTGAGATGCCACTCGCGTTGTTCGAGTCGGTCTTGCGGTTGGGCATCCAGTCGTTCTTGAAGAACCGGCTGGTCTGGCCTGCTTCAATGCAGCGGAACAGGAGTTCGTAGTCAGCCGCGTCGTAGCCAGCGGGCTTGGCGATCGGCGCGCGATTGCCCGGCGCATCAGTCAGCACCATCCGGTAGCAGTAGGCCTGGATCCGGTGGTCGCCGCTGCCGATCGGCCCGCCGCGCGACGGGTTGACGCCGGGCAGCAAGCCGCTGGTGGGGTCGCCCGGCGCCAGGTAGGGGTCGACTCCCTCGACCAGCTGATTGCCGTACTCGAGCCCTGTAATACCGTTGCTCGTTTCACCGTAGGCAGAGTTTGGTTCTCTGCCGGTGGCGAATGACACGCCGGCGGCTTCGAGCAGGTCGCCCTCGTACGAGGCGTCGATGTAGACCCGGCCCCTAACAGTGCGGCCGTCCTCAAGGTGGAGAGCCGTGATACGGGCGCCCCGTTTATCGACGCCCCGCCGCAGGTCGAGCCGCCCAAACACCAGCCGCACGCCTGCATCGGCAACGAGCTTGTCGAACACCGCCTCGGCGACCTTCGGCTCGAAGACCGACGCCAGCTCGGTCCGGTCGTTGAGTGCGGGAACGCCCTGGCCGCGGTTCGCGAACCTCGCCCGGGGCTGGATATTCCAAGCTTCGTCTTGCTGATAGTGCAGGTAGACCTGGTGGTAGAACTCGCGGCAGACGCCGCCCAGGATCGACTCGTTTCCGATGTCCGACCAGCCGAGTCCGCTGCTGGTCATCCCGCCTAGGTGGTCGTACTCCGAGACGAGCACCACCTGGCGCCCCATCCGCGCGGCCTGCACAGCGGCAGAGACGCCGCCCGACGCGCCGCCGTAGACGACGATTTCTGCCTGGATCGATTGCTCCTGGCTCTTGGAGGTAGCGGCGTTCGCCTGGTGGCCTAATCCTAGGCAGAAGATCGATGCCATTGCCACGGCGCGGGCTGCTGATCGAGGTAGTCGCTTCGCGAGGTGTTTTGGCATTCGATTGATTGGCGTTCGTCAGCGCTAGGTCGTGGATCGAGGTTGGCGAGGATTGCCCAGTCCGGGGGGCAGCCGTTTGAACGAAGGGGGCGCTAGGGCGACGCGGCCGTCTTCCCCCACAGCTCGAGGGTTGGCGGAGCCAAGTCGGGGTGCTCTCGGCTAGCAAAGCCGTGAACGATAACGTCTTGGCCTGCGCCCAGGAAGCTGGGCGTGCGACGCGAGACGACCAGGGTCACCTTGCCGTCGCTGTCGTTGCGGAGGAACTCTAGGAGCCTGGCTCCGACGACCACGATCTCGTCACCCCGTTGGCCGCTCCCCCTGATCGAAAAGGTCCCCAGCGACACCGGCGCATGGGGACCCGTCAGTCGGCCCGAGGCTTCGTTCGGGGCGTTACCAGGCGCGTTCATCCAGGTAATTTGATCTTCCTGCCAGTCGTCGTAGAACTCGTCCCACAGGCCGGCGACCTCAAACTGCCAGGCGGTGTCCGACTCGGTGTACGGTTGATTCTTCGACTGTCGGTACTCCTCCGCCAGGTGGTTCGGCAGCACCGACAAGCGGAGGCGCGCCCCGATCAGGTCCTCGCAGGCGATGCCGCTGAGGTCAAACCCCAGCCAGACGCGACGCGTCGCCGGGAACTCCGCCACCTCGTACTTGATCAGCAGCTCGGAGTCGGAGCCGAAGTTCCGCAGCTCGTTGTGCTCGCGCAGCTCACGGTTGCGGACGTACGAGTCCTTGTAGGCCGGCAGGCGGACGCACGGCCGCTTGAGCGACATGTCCTTCAGGCCCGCCAGATGGGGCACGTCGGTGAGTGCTTCGGGGCCGTTGGCAGGGCCGAACCGCACCGCCTCGCCCGCGACAAGTTTCGTCGGCGGCTCCTTGCTCTTCTCGGACTGGTACTCAACCTCGCCCTCGAATACCGACACCTGCGACTGCTGCCCGTCCGACACGCTCACGCCGAACGCGGTGCCCAAGTCGGTCACCTGGCCATCCGGGGTGACGACCTGAAACCCGTCGACGCCCTCGTCCATCCGGACCGTGAGCCGCCCGAAGCCGAGCTTCACCTTCAAGGGCCCCTCGATTGTCATGCGGGCCGGGCCGGCGAGCAGGGCGTTGGCGCCGCTGTGAAAGCGGAGTTCCGTCAATCCCGACTCGAGCTCCAGGACTTCACCCGCGGCGATCTCGCGGCCGCGGAACTCCGGCACGAGCTCCGCCATCTCGGAGCTGACGGCGTCAACCACCCTCGCCACCAGCATGCGTTCTGCCTCGGCGGGAGGCGCCGCCCCCCCGGCCGTGCGACCGGTCTGCCAGGCCTGGCCAATCCAAACGCCAACGGCGACCGCCGCCGCAGCGGCCGACAGGCCCGCCAGCCAGTGGGTTGGGCGGTACCGGCGGCGCGGCGGCTGAGCGGCAGGACCGGCGGTGGGATCGCCGGCTAGGGAAGCCAGTGAGCTTCTCTTGGCGCCGATCGCCGGTGTGCCGACCACCGGTGAATAGTCCAGCGCCGCGACGTCCCACCGCTTGCAGAGGTCGACCAGCGTTTCCTGAGAGAGCTTGGCCTCGAGGTACTCCTGACGCAGCCCTGGGTGGCTCTGCAGCAGTTCCCCCAGCTCGACAGCGTCCTGAGCGGTGAGCTCGTTGTCCCACATCTTCGCCAACAGTGTGTGGAGCTGCCGACGCGGTTCATCACCAGCAGGGTTTCTCGACTCGTTCGATTCCATCAGGAATACTCCTCGCGATTCAGCGTGAGCCTGACGCAGTTTGATAGCTTAACGCGTATCCGCGCGACGGTCTGGTAGGCGGTCACCTGCTTGCGTCCCAGGTAATCAGCGATCGCCGGAATGGACTGGCCGAGGCCGAACCGCAGACGCACAATCTCCCGCTCCTGAGGTGAGAGCTTCTTGACGCACTCGCCAAGGGCCTGCCGCCGCTCCTCAAAGTAACTCGCCTGTTCGAGCTGCAGCGTCGCGAGCTCTTCTACGAGAGAATCGTCGAACGGGACCACGACGTTCTTCGACGCACGCTTCTTCCGCTCGCACAACACCTGGAACTTTGCGATGGTGCAGAGCCAACTCACGAAGGGCTCGTCGGGCGACTGACCCTTGTAGGTAAAGCTTCGAAACTTCTGCCAGGCGACGACGCTCACCTCCTGAAGCAGGTCGTCCACTTCGGCGTCGAGCGGGAGGAGCGTCTTGATGAACGCGCTGACGCGCCGCTCGTACCGGACGATCAGCGAGATGAATAGCTCTTCATCGAGCCCCCGCGTCTGAAGAGCGGACCCCTCACCATCCGCCCCGCCTGATTGGTCTTCCTTCATTGGTCTGCATGCATAGCCGCGGTACGATTCACAGAAGTACTGTCACGACAGTACATCGCTTGTTGGGCAATAGCCTCGGGGCGGGCGTTTTATGGGTTAATTTCTCGATCCTCGGCGGTTTGTCAGTCTACCCGCCCTGGGCGAACGGAAAAGGCCGCCGCGTTCCGATTTCGTGTGAGCAATTCTTCATCGAATTTTTCATAACTCTGCCCTGAACGACTATTGCCTGTCAGAAGGCGATTACTTCTCAACTGAAATCTATCTTCGCATCCGGGCGGTGTGAGGCGTAGCGGTCGCTATGCCGCGATCTTGTTTCGCGCACTCCTGGGCGGTCATTCGCGTGCCGCCGTCTGCCCGCAGCGAGGCAAGCGATCGAATTCGAAAGGGCGGGTATGTCAGCCGCACTGCTCCCAGGTTGGAAGCGGCGTTATTGTTGTGTAAGCTCGCGCGGCGTCGTCGAGTGGCGGCGTAGGGGCTTCACGCTCGTGGAGTTGCTGGTCGTCATCGCGATTATTGGCGTGCTTGTGGCGCTGCTGCTGCCGGCCGTGCAGGCGGCCCGTGAAGCAGCGCGCCGCTCGACGTGCACCAACAAGCTGAAACAGCTGGCGCTGGCGACTCAGAACTACGCCACTACCCGTTCCGGCGAGTTGCCGCCCGGCACGCCAGGGCAGGGCAAGCACGGCGTCTTTACCTACCTGCTTCCGTACATCGAGCAGGAGAGTCTCTTCGACCAGATCGACCTCGAAACCACGACCTACAGCGCCCGCAACGACCCGATGCGGTTCGAGGTCGTCGACGACTACGTCTGCCCCAGCTACCCCGAGTCGCCGCTCATCCGCGACGACCCGTCAGCCAGCAAGAACGGCGCGCTCACGACCTACCAGGGCAACGGCGGGGCGTTCGTCGAAGTCCGCCAGGAACGAGACCCATCGCCAAACTACGGCGCGCTGGCCCGGAACGGGGTGTTTCGTTGGGGCGAGAAAAACCGCAAGCTGCGCGAAGTAACCGACGGCCTGAGCAACACCTACCTGTTTGGCGAGTTCGTGCACACGGACCGCCTGCCGGGGCTCTACTCGGAGCTGCCAGGGAACATCCGCCCCTGGATGGGCTCGCCACTCCTGTCTGGCGACAACCGGGTTTCGTACGAATCGAAGGTTGCCGCCCTCACGCCGAACACGCCCATCGACCGCGAGGCCGATCAGTGGCCGTTCAACCACCTGCCGTTTGGCAGCTTCCACCCGGGCGGAACCCTGTTTTCTCGACTCGACGGGAGCGTCGACTTCCTGGTGGACGGGATCAGCCTCGACCTGTTCAAGGCGGGCTGCTCCGTCAGCGGCGGCGAGGTTTTGGATCAGTAGCGAAATGCATCGATGATCAAGAATAGTCATTCCTATTGCCGGGTGTTCCCGCTGCTGCTGATCGCGGCGGCCGGGTGCAGCGAGTCGGGCGAGTACACGCCGGTCAGCGGCACGGTGTACTTCGACGACCAACCGCTCAGCTCTGGCGTCGTGATGTTTCAACCGCCGACCGGCCCGATGGCGAGGTCGAACATCGCGGCGGATGGCGGCTACTCGCTGCAAACTCTCGGCGAGGCAGACGGCGTGCGGACAGGCGTTAGCAAAGTGCGCGTGTCGGCGCGTGCCGCGTCCGATGGCGGGTCGGGCGAGGTGGGGCTCGGCCGGCTGCTCGTCCCAGAGCGTTACACCGACTTTGACCAGAGCGGTCTGACGGTCGACGTTTCTCTGGACAACCCAGGCCCCTACGACTTGCGTCTGACTAGCAATCGAGACCCTTCCCGGTAGCGGCCGCCGCTCGGCCGCTCTCTCTTGACTCCTGCTTCTGCTGTACCGCACCTTTGTCTCGTCACGTGATCCCAGCAAATGGACGACACCAAGCAAAACCTTGTTATCCTGCTGGCGCTCGCCGCAGTGGCGACCTTTAGTCAGGCCAACGCAGCGCTCTTCGCTTACGACGTCTTCCGTTACGCCGCGTGTCCGCTGGCGGGCGACTCGGCTGCCGACCCGGACTTTGAGATCGTCGACCGTAACGAGGCGGGGCTGGAGTACGGGTTCACCGATCTGGACACCGGCTCCGACCACGTCGAGTCCGGCGCGGCGGTTCCCACCAACGTTCCAGAGCCCGCGGGCTCGTAGCTGCTCGCGACGCTGCTGTCGCTCACACGGCGACGCCGCAGCAGCTAACCAGACGCGGCTTGCGTCCCGCTCAGCCTAACTTCCGCCTTTTGGAATCTACCAATGCGAAGAACCCTAGCTCTTGCAACGCTCTTCCTGTCGGCCCTTTCTGCTCCGGCGCACGCCGTGCTGATTGGCTACGACGGCTTTGATTACCCGGCCGGCTCCCTGGCGGGCCGCGGGTCTGCCTCCGACCCGGGTTTTAGCACCGCGTGGACGCAGAGCGGCAGCAACGGCGGAACCGTGTCGGGCGCCGGCCTGACCTACGCCAACCTGCAGACCTCCGGCGGCGCGGTCGACATGTCCGCCGGCGGCACCACGCTCAACTTTCGTGGCCTGGACGCCGCGTACAACAACCCGTCGAGCACCGCCACCGGTGAGTTCTGGTTCAGCTACCTAGTCCGACCAGGGGCCTACACGGGCACGCCTTTCGTGGGCCTATCGTTCTACACCGACCCGCTCGCCGGCGACGCCGCGGCCGATCCGGATTTCGGCCTCGTGGCCCGCAACCAAGGGGGCGAGATCTACGGCTTCACCGACCTCGACGTGGCAAATCACGTTGAGTCGAATGTCACGCCGACCGACGGCGAAACCGCGCTGCTGGTCGGCCGCGTGGTCTTCGGCGGCGGCTCGAACACGAGCGCGAACAACGAGGATCAAATCCAGATCTTCGTCAATCCGGTGCTCGGTGGCGTGGAGCCCCCTTCTGACGCCGACGGCAACGTCACTGCGGACTTCCAGTCGTTCCGCATCGCCTCGCAGAATGGCGCCCCGTTTGTGCTTGACGAGCTCCGCTTCGGCGACTCGTTTGCCGACGTTACGCCGGTCACGCCGCCCAACCCCGACCTCGACGGATCGGGTGTCGGGATCAGTGATTTCGAGATCATCCGCGACAACTTCTTGACCGAGCAGGCCCACGGGCAGGGCGACGTCGACTTTAGCGGCTTCGTGGACCACCAAGACTACTTCCTGTGGCGGACGGCCTATCTCACGGCCGGCGGGTCCGAAGCGTTGATCAATTGGTCGCCCGCACCAGAGCCCGGCGCGGCGTTGTTGCTGCTGGCGGGCATATTCGTGGCGCCCGCCGCCCGGCGACCTCGGCAGCGCTAGGTCCCCGGATCAGATCCCACGCCCTCGCAATACAGCTTCAACCCCAGCGGTGGAACCATGAGAAAGAGAATCGAATCGCGGCGACTGACGGCAGTCGCAGTCGTGGCGGCGTTTGCCGCCATCACGGTAGCCCCGGCGTACGCGGTGGTCGCCGCGGTCGACAGCGTTGCGCTCAACCTGGGCGCGAACGGCGGCACGGTGTCGGCGGTGACGGTGAACGACGTGATCCTGGCCGATCTGACCCTTCCGACCTCCGCCGCCGCCGACGCGATCCGCACTGGCTGGAACGCCAACGGCGGTACGGACCCAGTCGACGCCTCCACGGCACTGGGCAATAACGTGATCACCGACGGCCTGCTGAACACCAACGCGACGTTCCAGTTTGGGCAAGGCATCGCCCTCAACGACGTGCTGGTGTTCATGGAGATCGACACCCAGTTATCTGAAGGGGTCACGTTTTTCCCGGTCGACAGCGGCGGCGGGAAGATCGGCGACTACTCGCTGACGCTCGCCAACAACGGGGACCGCTCCTCCGCCTACGGCCCGCAGCTGGTGCCGGGCAACTACGACCTGAAGATTGTCGACGTCGCCGACCCGCTCGCAAACTTCAACGTGCGTGGGGTCTCGTTCTCGCTGAGTGACTTTTCCGGATCGGCAGGCAACCTGTCGCTGGCCCAGGGCTTCCGCGTAGAGGACGAGCTTGGCGGCGTGGGGGTCGACCCGTCGTTCGCCGCGATCGCCGCCTACCTGCCGCCCAACGCCGACTTTGTCGCCCCCGCCGGCGTGGGGATCGAGGACTTCGACGTGCTGCGGTCCAACTACCTCGAGTCGGGGCTGACCCAGGCCGAAGGCGACGCCAATTTTGACGGCGTAGTCGACCGCAAGGACTACTACGTGTGGCGAACCGAGTTCCTGGCGGCGGGAGGCAGCATGGAAGGCCTGAGTCTGTTTGGGGTCGCGGCCCCTGAGCCATCGGCGATGGGCGCCGCGGCGATCGCGTTGGCTCTGCTTGGCGTGCGGCGGCGTGTTGCCCGACGCGACTCCGCAAAATAGCCGCCAACTTAAGCGTCTCGAACACAACCAATCTGAGCGAACAACACCTGCGAGCAGTTTCATGTCACCAAGCCTACTCAAGACAGTGTGCGTTGCCGCGGCAGCCGCGCTGCTCACCGCGCACGCCGCAACCGCCCAGAACCCCCTCGGATCTCGTATCGACTGGATCGGCGACCCCGGAGTGGAAGAGGCCTGGGACCAGGGCGACTCTGGCGCCGGCGAAGGATCGAACTGGGCCGACGTCGGGTTCGGCAACCTTCAGCCCAGCGGTGAGTTTGACGAGTACGCGTCGATCTCGCTCCAGGGTGGGGCGGGGCGGGCGGTGATCGATCACACCATATCCACCGCGCCGACCGACATCCTGCTGGGCCAGGACGCCGGCTCCACCGGCACGCTCATCTTCCGCGACGGCGGCTCGATCAGCCTGCAGCCCAACGGCTCGGTCGGCAACGGCGAGCTGGTGGTCGGCGCCGGGGGGACAGGCAACCTGGGGCTGGAAGACGACATGGGCGCCGTTAACCTCCGCAAGTACACCCAAGGCAACGGCGGAGTGCTCGTCGCCCGCCTGGGCACCGCCAGCGGCTTCGCTAACCACGTGGTCGCGACCAACGGCATCGCCCTGGACGGACGCCTGATTGTCGAGGAGCTCGCCGGCAGTGGCTTCCAGCTTTCTGCGGGCGACTCCTGGACGCTGATCAGCGGGTCCGCGGTGACGGGCGGGTTCGATCAGATCACGGTCGAGCCAGAACTGCTCGGCAACCCAGGGCAGACGATCGACATCTCGACGAGCGGCAACCAGGTCGACCTTGCCGTCGGCCAGCGGCTGGTCCTGGAGGTCGACCGCTACACGGGGGGCGCCGTGATAAAGAACTGGGAGGGACACTCGACCGATATCGAGATCATCGACTACACACTCTCCTCAACGGCCGGCAACCTCGACAGCTCCGACGGGAGGTGGAACTCGCTGGCCGACGACGCCGGCAAGCCCGGGTGGGCCGAGGCCAACCCGTCGACGACCGCGTTGTCGGAGCTCAACGACACCTCGGTGAGCCTGGTGTTCGCATCGGGCGACAGCCACGACTTCGGCACACCGTTTAACGTCAACACCGCCGCGCCGTTCGGCACGCAGCGGCTCGACACCGGCGGCGTTACCTTCGAGTACCTCGACCCCGATACGGGCGCCGTGCAGACCGCCGCCATCCGCACCGTGGGACGCTACAACGACCTCGTGCTGGCGGTCGACCCGGTGACCGGCAACGCCACGATCCAGAACCAGTCGGGCGAGTCGCTGGACTTCATCAGCTACACGATCTCCTCGGCGTCGGGATCGTTGCTGCCGACGTTCGCCGGCATCGAAGGGGGGGCCGGCCCCGATTGGTACGACGCCAACTCGACAACCGAGAACCTCTCGGAGCTGACCGACGGCACCGCCGCCACGATGGCGCCACTGGCGATGTTCGACCTGGGCGCCGCGTGGGACGCGGTCACCGGCGAGCAGGACCTGACCTTTGTGTACCAGAACCCAATCACCGGGCTGCTCACACGGGGCACGGTCTACTACGGCGACGCGATCACGGTCTCGGCCCTGCCCGGCGACTACAACGGCGACGGCGCCGTGAACGCGGCCGACTACGCCCTGTGGCGCGAGAACGACGGCGGCGACGGCTCGGCCTTCGCCCCTAACACCCGCGGAGCCGGACTGACGGGACCGATCGGGGCCGCCGACTACGATTTCTGGAAGGCCAACTACGGCCGCACCTTCGCGTCCTCGTCGGGCGTGGCCTCGGCGGCTCAGACGCCGGAGCCGGCCGCGTGGCTGCTGATTATGCTCGGCGGCCTGGCAGTAGGGGCAGCGCGGTCCGGCGTGGCTGGGCGGCGGTAGGTTATTTCCCGGTGGTCTCGGCCGGGGCAGAGCCGAGCCCACCGCGAATCGCTGAGGCGGATTGCGATCGGAACCAAGTGAAGAGGAACAAGATGCTGCGAATGCTAGTAAGGCGGCTCGCCGCCCTGCTGTTGTGCGGCGTGCTAGGCGCGTCCTGGGCGCGGGCGCAGCACGACTACGATGTCGTTGTGTATGGCGGCACATCCGCCGCGGTGATGGCGGCCGTCGAGGTCGCCCGGGAGGGCAAGTCGGTCGCCATTGTGTCGCCAGACGCCCGGCTGGGCGGGCTCAGCTCCAACGGACTCGGGTGGACCGACATCGGCAGCCGCGACTCGATCGGTGGCCTGAGCAAAGAGTTCTACGGCCGCGTGTACGACCACTACCTCGAGCCCGGCGCCTGGGTATCCGAGACCCGGCAGCAGTACATCGGGCGGTCGTCCCTCGACCCCGACGCCGGGCGCCAGATGATGTTCACGTTCGAGCCGAAGGTCGCCGAGCAGATCTTCAACGACTTTGTCAGCGAGAACAACATCACGATGTTCAGCGGGCGGCTCAACCGCGAGTCGGGCGTCGGCATGAACGGCAGCCGCATCACTTCCATCAGCACCCTCGGCGGCGACACCATCTCCGGCGGCGCGTTCATAGACGCCACCTACGAGGGCGACCTGATGGCCGCGTCGGGCGTCTCGTACACGATTGGCCGCGAGGCCAACTCCCAGTACGACGAGTCCCTCAACGGCATCCAAGCGGGGCTCAACAAGAACCAGTTGCCACGCGGGATCGACCCCTACGTGCAGCCCGGCAATCCCGCCAGCGGGCGGCTGCCCGGCGTCAACCCCGACGCGGGGGGCGCCAACGGCCAGGGCGATCAGCGGCTGCAGTCCTACAACTTCCGCATGGCGATGACCAACGACCCGGCCAACCGGGCCCCGATCGCCAAGCCCGACAGCTACGACGCAGCCGACTACGAGCTGCTGCTGCGGGCGGTTGAAGCCGGCCAGACCAGCCGGTTCTGGAAGACCAGCCCGATGCCCAATCTGAAGACCGACTCCAACAACGACACCGGCTTCTCAACCGACTTTATCGGCGGCAATTACGATCTGGACACCGGCTGGAACTACGCCGAGGGTGACTACGCCTCACGCGACGCGATGATCCAGGCGCACCGCGATTACCAGCTCGGGCTGGTATGGACCGTGCAGAACGATCCGCGCGTGCCCCAGGCAATCCGCGACGCCTGGGGCCAATGGGGGCTGCCGCTCGACGAGTTCACCGAGAACGAGAACTGGCCGGAGCAGATCTACGTGCGTGAGGCGCGTCGCATGCTTGGCGAGGTGGTGGTCGATCAGAACCACGTCAATCAAGAGCCCGGGTACCTGTTCGGCGACTCGATTGCCATGGGCGGCTACGCGATGGACTCGCACCACACCCAACGGTACGTGACGGCCGCGGGCGATGTGCAGAACGAGGGCGATGTGCAGTCCGCACCGGCCCGCGGCCCGTACGGCATCAGCTACCGGTCAATCACTCCGCAGGCGGGTGAGGTCGAGAACCTGCTGGTGCCGGTGGCGCTTAGCGCGAGCCACATCGCCTACGGCTCGATCCGCATGGAGCCGGTGTTCATGTCGACCGGCCAGGCCGCCGGCGCGGCCGCCGTGCTGGCGCTCAACGGCGCCACTAGCGTGCAGGATGTGGACTACGGCTTGCTCCGCCAGAGCCTGCTTGCCGCCGGCGCTGTGCTAGCGCCACTGCTCCCCGACCCGGTGGCGTCGAATGTCGGCATCGATTTCAACGACGCGGCCGGCCTCCCAATCAACCTCCGCAACCGCACCGACGGCGACGGCTGGACAGGCGTTTGGGACGGCACCGGCACCGAGCAGATCGTGCCCGGCAGCCTAGACTACTCCGGCGGAGGCTACCTGATCGACCAAGCCGCGGGCCGGGCGCCGGGCAAGCTGCAGGGCAACTACAACGAGCCGCGTCAGAACACACGCGACTTCGAGCTCGCCATGCAGGGTGATATCTGGTTCTCCATGCTGGTGGAGAACCCCGACCCATCGGCCGTGGTTGGTCTGTCGTTCAACCCGAGCGGAAACGGCGACCCAGAGGACGGACCGATCGAATCGCTGCTGGTCCTCGACGGCGAGACACTCTCTTTTGAGCAGCAAGGCGTCGCCTCAGCCAGCGCGTCGGGCCTGCCCACCGGGCAGACGCACCTGATCGTTGGTCGGCTGTCGCTCGGCGCGGAGGAGCAAACGCTGCGTGTCTGGGCCGACCCCATGTCGGTCAGTCACCTGGGCGTCCCGGACCTTCTCGTCGCCGACCAGTCGCTGCCGACGGTGCTCGGCGGCTTGGGGCTGCTCAGCTACAACCCGGCCGGCCCGGCGTTTTCTGCCGCGGGAGGCTACCTCGACGCGCTGCGGATCAGCAACGCGGCCGACGCGTTCTTCGCAGTTACCGGCGCGGTCCAGACCGCCGACGTCAACGGCGATGGGCTGATCGACATCGACGACCTGTCGGTGATCCGATCGAACTACCTGGTCGCGGGCGCCGCCCTGGCCGAAGGCGACGCCAACCGCGACGGCGTGGTCAACTCCCGGGACTACTTCCTATGGCGCACGGCGTACCTCAACGCGGGCGGCGACCCCGCGGCGATCGCCGGGATCGTCCCCGAGCCCGCGGGACTGGGGTTGAGTTTGGCGATTGGCGCCGCTTTGGCGATGCCGAGCCGACTCGCCCGGGGGCACTCCTCAGGAAATGCAAGCGGCGCGAAAGGGAGCGACATTGATTGAATCCTGCCGAAGCCTAACGCTGCTCGTGCTCTTCGGGGCCGGCGTGCAAGCCGCACAGCCGGCTCAATTCGTCGAGCGGTTGCGGGACGGCGATCCTCAAACGGTGGTGACCTACGGGACCAGCCTCACCGCCGGCGGCGCCTGGAGCCCGCAGCTCTCGTCGCGACTCAGTGCCGCCTACCCGGGCGAGCTGACCTGGGTGAACTCAGGGCTGAGTGGCAAGGCCTCGAACTCCGGGGTGGCCAACCTCAGCTCCCGCGTGCTGAGCCACAGCCCCGACGCGGTGTTTATCGAGTTCGCGATGAACGACGCGTTCACCGCCTACGAAGACGGCAATATCGACCAAGGGATCAGCGTCGCCCATGCCCGCACCAATCTTGAGTCGATGATCGATTCGATCCAATCCCAAAACCCCGCCGCCGAAGTGTTCCTGCAGACGACGAACCCGGCGTGGGACGCGCCCAACGGCAACCTCTCGGGCACGAAGCGGCCCGATCTGCCGGACTACTACCAGATGTACCGCGACGTTGGCGCCGAACGCGGACTGACGTTGATCGACAACCACATGGTCTGGAGCACGTTGCAGCAGAACGATCCGAAAGAGTTCCAGTCACGCGTGGCCGACGGCACGCACCCGGATGCGCTGGGGTACCAGCGGTACGCGACTCCCGCACTGCTTTACGCGCTCGGGGCCGAGATGGGCCCGTGCCTGCTGGTAGAGCTAGGGACTGGCAGATCAGTGCTGCACAACCAGTCGGCCGACTCGGTGGAGCTGATTGGCTACACCATCTCCTCTGCTAGTGGGACGCTGCTTCCCGATTGGGACGGCCTGTCGTCCACCGCCCCCGACACCTGGGAGAAGGCGAACCCGACGCCAGAGAACCTCTCGGAGCTGTCCCGCACCACAAGCGAAGTCGTTGCCGCCAACGCCGTCCGGCCCCTAGGACAGGTGTGGGACCCGGCAAAGAGCCTCGACCTGACCCTGCGGTACCAGACGCCCAACGGCGCGCTGCACAGCGGAAGCGTGGTCTACCTGCAGGACCTCGGGGAGCTAGCGACCGTCGCCGGCGACTACAACCGTGACGGCATCGTGGACTTCGCCGACTATCAGACCTGGCGAGACGCCTATGGCAGCCCAGGGCCGCCGTCCGGCGGCGTCAACGCCGACGGCAACGGCGATGGCCGGGTCGACGCCGCCGATTACTCCATTTGGCGTGACCACGCTGCGGCAGTCGCGAAGACCGCCCTCGACTACGCGTTGCCCGTCCCGGAGCCAACCGCTGGTCTGGCGGGCGCCACTGCCTCGCTACTGCTGCTATCTCGGAGTACGAATACGAGAGCGATCCGGCCGTAGCCACAAGTCTCCGCAGGAGCGGCTGGGAAGCCTGCTCGAACTACGAACGAGCGAACCGTCGGAACGCGGACGACCTTAGCCGCGGACACCGCTTCTTGTGGACTCGGGTCAGACCGAGTTCCAATTCCCCCAGTTTTCCCTCGACCTGGCCGATGGCGGCCTGAGCTACTCTGGTACGCTTAGCGTCGAGAGGACGCTTGGAGTCCCGGCCTTCGAAGTAGAACCTCACCCGATAACGAGCGGTGGCGGCGGGGCCACCAATATGAACACCATGCGTACGCCACGGTGCGGCAGAATTGCGGCAGACGACTCTTCAGGCCCAAGAGGCGGGCCGCAGAGATCGACGTAAGTCGTTTCCTGCCAAGCGACTATGGGAGGGTGGCTGAGGGGTCTCGAACCCCCGACCTTCGGAATCACAATCCGACGCTCTAACCAACTGAGCTACAGCCACCGCGGGAACCCAGAATCGTATCGCACTGGGCTCTTATCGGTCAATCCGCCTGGGCTTCGACTAGGGGAAACCCGGGCGTTCGTGCCCGCTGGCTACCGCTGACGCAGTGCCTGGATGGCGGCCATTGCGGCGGCGCCGATCGTCAGGCCGGCGGCAAACGCGGCGCACAGCGAGGGCAGGTCAAAGTTCGTCAAGTGGGCGAGCAGCATGGCTTGGCTTTCTCTCTTGGTCGGGCGGCGGTTTCAGGACCCGCGGGCGCCGCAAGGGTTCGCCCCGCCCCGATCGTGGGGCGGGCAACAAGGGTCCTAAGCTACACGATTTAGGGCTGCTGCGGCAAGCTGGCTGCCGGCTCCAACCCGGTCGCCAGCCAGCGGCGGTAGCCCGCGTCGAGCTCGCCCGGCGTGCGTTCGAGCCGCTCGAACAGGTCGTCGGGGGTCGCGTCCCCCTCGTACAGGGCCCGCAGGTGACCGACCAGCGGCTCACGCATGGCCCCCTTCTCGCCCTCCATCAGGTAGGCCGCCAGCCCGGCCGATTGGCTGTACAGCGCCGCCAGGTCGGGCCGCCGCTGCAGGTCGAGCTTGCCGAGCGCCGCCAGCTCTGCCAACGGCACGTAAAACTTGTCCACGATCAGCCGGTGCCGGGCCGCCGGCAGCCGCCCGCCGTTCGGGCCGCCGATGGTCCACTCGGCCTCTTCGTCCGCCGGCGGCGTCAGCGACTCGAAGTAGCAAGCAATCCCCTCGACCAGCCAGAAGCCGTGCTGCATGCCCACCTCCCGCCGTGAGCGGACCGACTCCTTAAACAGCTGGTGCACCCCCTCGTGGTACAGGGTCGCCCGGTCGATCGTTTCGCCCGCGAAGAAGTGCGCTTCGCGGAGGTCGTCGAAGTAGATGCCGAGCGTCTTGTCGATCTGGGGCTGCTTGTGCCGCAGGGCCGCGACGTACTCCTGCTTGCTGCGGTGGTAGATCACGTTGTAGGGCCGCGACCGCTGCCGCGCGGACCGCGTGCCGTCGAACCGGGCCTGCACCTCGGCGTCGCCCAGGTAGTAGCCGGCGAACAACTGCCGCCACACCTGGAACAACTTCTCCAGCTCGGCCGCGATCATGGCGCCGGCCTCGAGCGAGTGGTTCGTAGTCACCAGGAAGTGGTCGGTGCGGACCTGCCAACCGTCGTCGATGGTGGCGTGCCGCGCGGCGTCCTCCTCGGCGGTCAGCAAGCGGCGGCCGTGGCGGCGCTCGTCGGCCTCGTAGCGGTCGACATCGTCTTGCTTGATCCAGCCGTACTTGGCGTGCCACACGTACCCGCGGCCGACCTGCTTCGCTTGGTACGGCGTCAGCCACTGGCCGTTAGGTTGATCATCTTTTTGCTCGTAACCAAGCACCCGCCGCGCGACCTCGTTGTCGGGGTCGACGGTGAGGGCCTGGGTCGCCAGCTGCAGCGCCGCGGTCGGCTGGCGCATCCGGGCGAGCTCGGTCGCTCGTGCGACCAGCTCCTCGCCACGGGCTTGGTCGGTCACCTTGGATTCGTCATCTCCTGAATACACGTCCGCCACCACCGCCACTGGTTCGGCGGTCGCACACGGCGCCAAGGCCCAGGGCAGGGCCGTGGCGAGGGTCAGGAGGGTGAGCCAAAGTCGGGTCATTCCTCCATTATAGCTCACGCTGAAAACGCCACCTCACCCTTATCTCAGTCTTGTATAGCACTAGCAAGCTTGAGAACGGTCCTATGTCCCCAAACAAGGTGGTGAGTGCCTACACCGCGTTTTCCGGCGGCGCTTGCAACTCTCTCGAGATCGGCCTCAGGTATCCGGTCTTTGAGATTGCCAGCAATTGGAGTCTCGTTCTCTCGGAACACCTTGATGTGAAGAAGGGCGTGGTCACCGATTGTGACCTCGTTTGGGAGCAGCTCGATTCGCTGATCGTCGAGGATAAAATTGCCAAGAGCGCCATAGAAGTAGCTCCGTGACTTGCCTTGCGGTTGCAGCCATACGAACACTGCGAAGCGGCTGTCGTCGCGGGGGACGAAACAGAAGTCCCCGGGGCTCATTCTGGCGTTCGACTTTGGAATCAAACTGGGTAGTCCATCAATTCTTCGTGGGTGCCCGGGGGCGCTCCCGGTAGGGAATCCCCCGACGATGTACTGCCCCCGGCATGCTGGCAGTCGGGGGCTTCCGCTGTCGCGGAGCGCCCCCGGCACCCCGTTGGAACCGCGTATCCGTAGCAGCAACCTCTACCTCAACTACCCCTGATCGGCCATCGCGGCGTCGAACGCGACGTTGCTCGGGGCGAAGTCGATCTTCTTGACGAACTCGGCCGACTCCGCAGCGCCGTGGTCGCGGTCCATGCCGGAGTCTTCCCATTCGACGCTCAGCGGGCTGTCGTAGCCGATGACGTTCAGCGCCCGGATGATCTCCTCGAAGTTCACCGCGCCGTGGCCGGGCGAGCGGAAGTCCCAGCCGCGGCGGGGGTCGCCGAAGTTGAGGTGGCTCGCCAGGATGCCGGTGCGGCCGTCGAGCGTGACGATGGCGTCCTTGATGTGGCAGTGGTAGATGCGGTCGGGGAACGCGCGGATGAACTCCACCGGGTCGACCCCCTGCCACAGCAGGTGGCTCGGGTCGAAGTTGAAGCCGAACGCCTCGCGGTGGCCGATCGCCTCGAGGGCCCGCTTGGCGGTGTAGATATCGAACGCGATCTCGGTCGGGTGCACCTCGAGGGCGAACCGCACGCCGCACTCGTCGAACACGTCGAGGATCGGGTTCCAGAGGTCGGCGAACTGCTGGAAGCCGGCCTCGAGCATCGACTCGGGAACCGGCGGGAACGAGTACAACAGGTGCCAGATGCCGGAGCCGGTGAAGCCGTTCACCACCGACACGCCGAACTTCTGCGCCGCCCGGGCGGTGTTCTTCATCTCCTCGATGGCCCGCTCGCGGACCTTCTCAGGGTCGCCTTCTCCCCAGACATGCGGCGGCAGGATAGTCTGGTGCCGCTCGTCGATCGGGTCGCAGATCGCCTGGCCGACCAGGTGGTTGCTGATCGCGTGGCACTCGAGGTCGTAGCGGTCGAGACGGTCGCGGACGTCGTTGACGTAGTTGGGGTCCTCCATCGCGCGGCGGACCTCGAAGTGGTCGCCCCAGCAGGCCAGCTCGAGGCCCTGGTAGCCAAAGTCGGCCGCCTTGCGGCACATGTCTTCGATCGGCAGGTCGGCCCACTGGCCGGTGAACAGCGTAACGGGACGGGGCATGTCTGGTGGCTCGGGTTCCGGGACTCGATGGCTAAGAAGAGTAACGACCCCAAAATAATAACGGATCGGCCGGCGGTGTCGCCAGCGGCTCGAACTGTTGAATGATCTGCTGCACAGGTTCGGTCCCACCCCTGGCGGGGCGGGCTGCATGTGCATGCGGCGTGTACCTCAA
The DNA here is from genome assembly GCF_007859935.1 of Posidoniimonas polymericola. NCBI lineage: Bacteria > Pseudomonadati > Planctomycetota > Planctomycetia > Pirellulales > Lacipirellulaceae > Posidoniimonas > Posidoniimonas polymericola. The sequence continues at coordinate 950,070 of NZ_SJPO01000001.1, forward strand.
GGCAGCCCGCCCCGTCAGGGGTGGGACGACGCCACGCAGCCGGCGACTTTTGTCCCTTATACCGACAACGATTTATAGGGACAAAAGTCGGGCCCCGCGGCGGCGGCCCGTTTCGTTTCACCCTGCTATAGCAGCGTGGCCGTTTGGGGCCGCCGTTTTTAACGTTCGACTTTTGTCCGCTCTTGCTCGCGGGCGGGACAAAAGTCCAATCCCGTTCGCCGGGGAGCATTCGCTATCGCCGCCCTGCCTGAACGAGTGAGCCAGCGCGCAGCATCTCCTCGTGCCTTGCGGTGGTATTGTTAGCAGCCCTCCATTGGACCGCGCTGGGTGGCGCTTTTCCACCCATAAAGGACAAACCAAGCCGAGTCCGCAGCGGCCTCAGCGGCGGCTAGTAGTCGGCCTCGGTCAGGCTCGCCAGCACCGACGTTTGCCAATCGAGGAGCCGCTGCTTCAGCTCGGCGGCGCGGTTGGGCTGCTCGTCTGCCAGATTGTGCTGCTCGGCCGGGTCGTTGTCGAGGTTGAAGAGCTGCACGTCGGCCCCGCCCAGGCCGCCGTGCACCACGAGCTTGTAGGGCTGGTCGAGGATGGCGCGGGCGCCCTCGAAGAACCGCTTGTCGGTCTGCGGGATGCGGAGGCTGCGGAAGTTGCGGGTGAAGCGCCCGCCGAGCTTCTTCACCAGTGGGGTCGTGCCGGCCTGTACCTCGGCGGTGTAGTAGGGCTCGAGGCCGCTGAGCTTGCCGCCGCCGGTGCTGAAGTTCCAGAAGCAGATTGGGTTGTCGCGGCCGGTCATCTCGCCGTCGAACGCCGCGGCGATGCTCTGGCCGTCGAGCGGGCGGTCGGGCAGCGGCAGGTCGAGCAGGTCGCACAGGGTCGGCAGGACGTCGCTGGTGACGGCGTTCGCTTCGCACACGGCCGGCTGCGTGACGCGGGCGGGCCACTCGATGACGCCCGGCACGAGCACGCCGCCCTGGTAGACGGTTCCCTTGTAGCCGCGGAGCGATGCAGTGACGATGCCGTCCTGCCAGCTGCCGTTGTCGCCGCAGTACCACACTAGCGTGTTGTCGCGGAGGTCGTTCTCTTTGAGCCACCCACGCAGGCGGCCGATCGAGCGGTCCATGGCGGTGATCTCGGCGTAGCGCTCGCGGAGCACGTCGCCGATCGGCCGCTTGACCTGCTCGCCGGTCTCGTTGGAGGTGACCCGGACGGTGCGGTCGTTGTACTGGGCGGGCACGTCGTCGTAGAGGGCGAGGTCCGCGGGCAGCCCGCTGTACGGTTCGTGGGGCGAGCCGTACCAGATCACCAGGCAGAACGGCCGCGACGTACGTCCCTCCGCAGACAGGTAGGAGATCGCCTCGTCGATGAGCACCTCGGAGCCGTCGCCCCGGTACGGTTCGGGCGGTCCGCCGTCACGCGACAGCTCGGGGTTTAGCTCGAAGAAATTGTCGTGCGACAGCCAGTGATCGAATCCCATCTTCCCGGGGTTGGTAGGCGACGACGCCTTGACCGGGCCGAGGTGCCACTTGCCGAAGTGGGCGCAGTCGTAGCCCGCGCGGATGAGCAGGTGGGCGATCGTGACCTCTTGAGAGCGGATCGACCAGCCGGGGGCGAACACACCGTAGCGGTTCGGGTGCCGGCCGGTGAGCACGCTGCCGCGGGTCGGCGAGCACGACGGGTGCGCCGAGTAGAAGTGGTCGAGCCGCAGGCCGTGGGCGGCCATCGCGTCGAGCGCGGGCGTCTGGAGGTGGGGGTGCCCGTTGTAGTGGGTCTCATCCCAGCCGTGGTCGTCGCCCATCAGGAGGATGATGTTGGGGCGCTCGGCGGCCGACACTTTCAGGCCGGCCGACAGCACGAGCAGCGCGATTAAGCAGAGGACCTGACACACGCGTCACCTCGTTTGTTTGCTGGAGTAGATCGCGAGCTTGTCGGGAGCAGGCGTAGCGAGGATCGGGTGCCGGCGCGACGCATGCGGGTAGCGTCATCGGGCAACCCGACTCACGATTGGTCGCCGATCATTGTTCGCATGTGGCGGCATGGCCAGCGGCCGGCAGGCGTTCCTTTCTCTAGAGGTCCGCTCGCTGGCCTTATTCACGTGAAAAGTCGCCGGATTCTTGAGCCCTGGCCGCCAGTGGCTTTCCTCGGACGCCGCGCTCAATCACACTGGAGTCTAGGAACTTGGAACTTAGAGCAGGCATTTATCATTGGCTACCACAGACGAGGCGGGGCAGGACGCATCGGGCAACCGGTTGCCGAGCGGGGCAGGTAAAAGCTGCGCGATCACCCTGGCGGCGTGCGTGCTGGCGCTCACCCTGGCGGGCGACGCCCTCGCGCTCGACTCGCAGGACCTGGCCAGCTACCGCGACTGGGGCCTGGCGGTCGGCACGCAGTCGATCGGTGAGTTCCGCCGGCCCGGCACGTCGATCTACGCCGAGGGGACCAACCTCGATGGCGACCAGTTCGGCGGCATCAACGGCAACGCGTTTATCTGGGCCGCCTCGGTCCAGTTCCGCGCGCTCAACAGCCGCTACGCCCTCGACCCCACCAGCCCCAACCGGCGGCTGCTGCTCGGCTTCTCGCAGGAACTCCACCAGCGGTACTGGGTCGACAGCGCCGACGGCGAGAACGGCTACGTCGTCGCGCCCGGCTCCACCGAACGCTACTACGACGACAACGCCCACATGACGGTCGCGTTGATGGAGGGCTTCGAGCTGACCGGCGACTCGCGGTTGTTGGAGCGGGCGATCGCCACCCACGAGTTTGTCCTGGAGGGTGAGGACAGCTACCAGGACGGCGGCATCTACTTCCGCGAGGGCTCGCTGGGCAACAAGAACACCATCTCCACGCTGCAGGAGGCCCGTGGGGCCGCCATGATCTACCAGGCCACCGGCGAGCAGCAGTACCTGGACGACGCTGTCCGCCTGCTCGAGTGGTCTAACAGCCACGTGCAGCGGTCGGACAAGCTGTACTACCAGGAGTACCGCGACACGAACATCGGCGACATCGGCAACGTGCCGCTGACCAACGGCGCCGGCATGGGCGTGCTGACCAACCTCGAGCTGTACGACATCACCGGCGACGCCGCTTACCTGGCCGAGGCGCAGCGCGTCGGCCTGGCCGCGGCCCGGCAGTTCACCAACTCTTCGACCGGCAGCGTCTGGGGCGGCGCCTACTGGGCCTTCGAGCTGGTCGACGCGTGGGTCGACCTGTACCAGCACAGCGGTTCCACCCGCTGGCTCGGCTACGCGGCGGACGCGGTGGAGTTCATCAAGAACGACCTCGAGGACAACAACGGCCACTACGGCCGCGACTGGCACACCGTCAACGACGACTCTTGGCCCGAGCTCGACGACTGGCTGCTCATCGACCAGGCGTCGGTCGTGCGGGCGTACCTGTCGACCGGCCTGGCCGAGGCGCCCGCGCCCGACGGCGACTACAACGACGACGGCGTCGTAGACGCGGCCGACTACACGGTGTGGCGGGCGAGCGTCGGCTCGCCGGCCGGCACGCTGCCCAACGATGCGGACGGCGGCGTCATTGGTTCGGCGCAGTACCAGACCTGGCGGGCCAATTTCGGCGCCGTCCGGTTCACGCTGCCGGACGGGCCGTTCGCCGCGGGCGCCGTGCCGTCTCCCGGTGGGCTGAGCCTGCTTTGCACTCTGACGTTGCTTGCAGCGCACACACGCCGTCGCGCGAGCGTGCATTCCGAACGCTAGCCGCTACTGCATTCGGGGTTCCGAAGCGGTGACTCGCTCCTCAGGGCGGCAGCTTCTCGCGCGATGTGGTGAGGATCCCTCCAACTCCACCGCCCAATTCGCCGGTTTGCGGCGTTGGCATGGACGTTGCATCCCTACTCTACCACAACGACGCCTGCGATCGGCGGCAACGCCGGCAGGCTGGATTCAATTAAAGAGAACCGAAAGGAAGTCACCATGGCTACGATTACGAATACGAACAGCACTACTGCTGACCTAACTGATGAGACGGTAGAGAAGCTCCGCGAGCTCCGCCGCTTGAATATCGATTCGGCGAAGGGCTTCGAAGAGTGCGCCGAGCTGGTCAAGGACCACGGCGTGAAGGAGGCGTTTTCGGAGATCGCGAAGACGCGGCGCGAGCAGGCCGAGACGCTTGCCACGCATGTCGAGTTTAGCGAGGGCGCTGAGGAGGAACGCGGCAGCTATGCGGCAGCGGCGCACCGCAGCTGGATCAAGGTCCGCGACGCGTTCAGCTCGGACTCGGTGCTTACCGCGCTCGAGGAAGCCGAGAAGGGTGAGGACCAGATAAAAGACGCCTATGAGGACGCCCTGAAGGGCCTCAGCGGCACGCCGGTCTACTCCGTGATTACCGAGCAGTACGGGAGTGTGAAGAAGACTCACGACCGGGTCCGCGACCTGCGTGACCTGAAACGCAGCAGCTAGAAGCGGCTACCCCGCGACAGCCGGCGTCCCTACGGGGGCGTCGGCTTTTTTCTGCGCTTACGGATTCAAGGCGTGCTAGAGCGCTCCGGGGTTCATCCGCCAGATGGCGAGGTTCAGCGCAGCCGCGAACGTGACCCACAGCAAGTAGGGGGCCAGGAGCAGCGCGGCCGCCTTCTGCACCCGCCAGAACGCCGCCATGGTCGCCGCAATCAAGACCCACAGCAGCACGATATCCAAGACCGACCACAGCCCGTGCCGCCAGGCGAAGAACAACCAGCTCCAAACCGCGTTGGCTGATAGCTGCGTCAAGAACAGCAGCAGCGGACCGCGGTGGGCGGCGAACCCTCCCCGCCGCCACACCAACCAGGCCGCGACGCCCATCGTGGCGTACAGTACGGTCCACACCGGCCCGAACACCCAGCCGGGCGGCGCCCAGGTGGGCTGGGTGATCTCGCTGTAGAAGGACCGCGCCTGTGTCGACGCCGCCGCGCCGATGGCGGCGACCGCGAAGCAGAGGGCAAGCCAGCCAGCGAGTCCGAAGGCCTGAGTCGGTTTGGTGAGCATGGACATTGCTGAGAGCGGCGCGCGGTTCGGTTAACTCTGCGGGGTTTGCCTGGTCGGCATCGGCGCACCGATCTCCTCCCGCCACTGCTTCAGCCGCCCAAGCAACTCCGCCGCTTTGTCGGGCTTGGCGGACGCCAGGTTGTTGGTTTCGCCGATGTCGTCGACCAGATTGTAGAGCTCGAGCCGGCCGTCTTCGAGGAACTCCATCAGCTTCCAGTCGCCCTGCTGGATAAGGCTGACCGGCGTGGTCCGCCAGCGGTTCTTGCCGGCGCCGAGGTAGCCCGGGAAGTGCTGGAAAACGGCGTCGCGTTCCAGTCTGGCGGCTGGGTCGCGCAGCAGCGGGGCAAGGCTCTCGCCGTCGAGCGGCTGGTCGGGCGCCAACGCCATCCCGACCTCGAGCAGCGTCGGGTAGAAGTCGACGTGGATGGTCGGCGTGTTGCAGCTCGTCCCTGGCGCCGTGACTCCGGGCCAGCGGACCACCATCGGGACCCGCGTGCCCCCTTCGTACAGGCTCCCCTTGCCGCTCCGCAGTGGAGCGTTGTCGGTGATGTCGCCCCGCGGCTTGATCCCCTCGCGGACGTAGCCGCCGACGCCGCCGTTGTCGCTGACGAAGATCACGAGCGTGTCGCCGGCCAGGCCGAGCCGGTCGAGCGTCTGCATCACGCGGCCGACGCTCTCGTCGACCGAGGCGATCATCGCCGCGTAGGTCGGGTTGTTGTGACCGTCGACCGGCGGCTTCTCTTGGAACTTGCTGATCAGGTCCTGCTTCGCCTGGTACGGGCTGTGGACGCCGAAGTGCGGCAGGTAGAGGAAGAAGTCTTGCTGCTGGTGACGCTCGATGAAGTCGACCGCCTTGTCGGTCAGGAAGTCGGCCAGGTACTCGCCCTCGGGGTGGTCGACCTGGGGCGCGGTTTTGAAGTCTAAGTGCCGGCCGGCGCTGACGATCGCCTCGTCGAAGCCGCGGCTCGCCGGGTGGTGCTGCTCGCCGGCGCCGAGGTGCCACTTGCCGAACATGCCGGTGGCGTAACCGGCCGCCTTGAGCCGGTCGGCGATCGTCTCGAGGTCGAGCGGCAACCGGGTCACGTTGTCGACCGGGCGGAGCGGCCGCATGCTCCAGTCGAACCTGCGGATGCCGCCCACCGTGTAGACGCCGGTCCGCGGGCCGTACTGGCCGCTCATCAGCGCCGCGCGGGTTGGGGCGCAGTTCTGGCACATGTGGTGGTTGGTGAGCCGCATCCCCTCGCCCGCCAGGCGGTCGATGTTGGGGGTCTCGTAATAGCGGCTGCCGAAGCACCCCAGGTCGGTGTAGCCGAGGTCGTCGGCCATGATCAGCACGATGTTGGGGCACCGGATCGATACGCCGTGGGCGGCGGGCGCCAGGAGCGACCCCAGCAGCAGTGGCAAGCAGCACAAGAGACGCGGCATGGATGGTTCTCGCCTGAGCAGGAATGGAGGGGAGAGCAGGGGGCGGCCAGCAGTGCCGTTGCCCCTGATTGTGGGGGCAAACGGGGGCCAGAGTCAAACACGCGGCCCAACGGCCGACGCTACTCCGCGGGCAGGCCGAGGGCGAACACCGCCAGGCAGACCAAAGCCAACGCGGCGTAGCCCGCAATCCGCAGCCCGCGGTGCGACGTGTCCTGTTTCTGCCAGGCGACGATGCACGCCACGCCGCACTGCGGCGTGTAGAACAACGCGAACGCCCGCGAGGCGTAGGCGATGATGCTGTTGACGTTGGTCTCCCAGGTGAGGGCGATGGTGGCGACCAGGATCAGCAGGTACGCGTACTTGGCGGGCAGCTTCTGGCCGGACAGGTCCTCGACCAGGCCGCCGGCGCCCTCGTAGTCGGCCACGGCCGCGCTGAACTGGCTGCCGATCGCCGCGACCGACAGCAAGAGCGGCAGCACCGCGGCGACCGGCTGCGTCATCTTGATAATCGCCGTGACGTCGGCGCCGAGGTCGTCCCTGAACAGCACGGTCGCCAGGCCGATGAACACCAGGTAGATGGCGCTCGCCAGCAGCTGGGCGTAACGCATGGTCTTGATCCGCTGGTCGGCGGGGTGCTTCTCGCCCAGATAGCGGGAGGTTTCAAACCCCTGCACGACGATCAGCAGGCCTAGCAGCACCCGCGCGTCGTGCAGGTTGATATCGGACGAAACATCGGGCAGGGCCCATTTTCCCCCAGTGAGCAGGCCCACGTTGTAGACGATCAGCCCGACCAGCAGCGCCCCGATGGCCCCCAGGTTGAACGCCACGGCGTACTTCTCGATCCCCTCCAGCAGGCTCAGTCCCCGCCACATGCCGACGCCGCCGATGACCAACAGCAGCGCGGTGGTGATCGCGTGCGCGGCGGTGTCGTTGTCGACGCCGATGCCGTTCAGCAGGAAGGCCGCCAACAGTTGCAGGTAGTAGGTCACCGAGATGAAGTAGGCGACCGACAGCACCAGCCGCGACAGGAACGCCACCCCCTGCACCAAGCCGAGCTCGTCGTTCTCGATCGGCTCGAAATTGCGGATGTTAAAGCGGATCGCGCCGCCGACCGCGTACGCCAGCGCCAGCAGCCCCGCCATGCATAAGATCGCCAGGTTGCCGACAACGCCCGCCAACAGCGGAGCGCTGACCAGGAAGCCGCTCCCCATGATGGACGCCAGCGGCGTGACGGTCGCCTTCCAGGTCGCCGAGCCCGCGAGTCGCTTGGAGAACGCCAGGTAACCCGCCAGCACTATGGCGGCGACGACGATCGCGGTGTTCAGGAGCATCGATTCAGCAGGTTGTCCTCACGCGGACGCCGCGTCATGGTCAACATGCCGGCGCCGAGGGCGGCGAGCGTGAGCAGGTGCGGTTCGGGCGTCGGGTGAACGCCGGCGACTCCGAATCCAGCAAATACGGCGCCGAGGTTGTTGCGCCAGACCTCGTAGTCGAGCTCCGAGATACTGCCCGGTGTGACGTCGCCCGGCAGGGTGACCGCGGCGCCGAGGTTGTCCCGCCATACCGAGTAGTCGGCCGCGTCGACTTGGCCGTCGGCATTGAAGTCGCCGGCCAGGATCGTCGTGACCGTGACCGCCGCTCCGGGGCTGAACCACAGCCCGGTCTGATCGTCAAAGATCGAGTTCAGCTGGTAGGAGAAGGCCGAGCCGTCGGCGAGCTCGCCGGCCAGAGCGACGTCGCGCTGGCTGATGGTCGTGGTCTGCCCGTAGGCGAGACCCTCGATCGCCACGCCGTCGAGGGCGAAGCCGGTTCCGAAGAAGGCGATCGCCGCGTTGTCGTGGACCGCCACGTTCTGTTCGGGCAGGTCGCCGCCGAACAGACGCAGGGTGTTGGCGGCCCCCGAAGTCGACTGGCCGAAGACGTTGAGGTAGTCGACGCCGCCGCCGCTCAGGTTGACGATTCCTCCCTGCACGATGTCGATTACCTGGGTGTGGCCACCGGTGATGTCGACCGTGCCGCCCCACGCCTGGATGCGGTCTTGGACCACGCCGCCTTGCAGGGCGATTTTACTGCCGCTGACGACGAACAGCTGGTTAATGTCGCCGTCGTGGATGGTGATCGAGCTCTCCTGGTACACGTCGAGCCGGCCGAGCACGGTCCCGCCGTAGATGTTCATCTCGCTGTGCGAGCGGGCCTCGGCGCCGCCGCCGATCTGGCCGCCGTGCAGGTCGAACCGAGAGCCGAGCAGCTGCATGCTGCTGTCGATGCTGCCGGAGTGCATGGTCACCGCAGCGCCGTCGTTGAAGCTGGCGTCGAAGCCGACCGCGGCGCCGTCGATCAGGACCTCGGCCCCCGACGCGGTGAAGCGTTCGCCGACCTGGCCACCGTGCAGGTTGACCTGGCTGCCGGCCTCGGCGAGCAGGTCGTCGCCGACAACGCCGCTATGGGCATTGAGGGTTGCATTGCCGTAGAGCTTGGTGAAGGCGCCGACGGCTCCGCCGAGCACGTTGAGTTCGGATGCGGCTCCGCCCATCGCCGAGCCGACTTCCAGCCGGTCGCCGCTCGTGCCGGCGGCGGTCTGACCGCCTGCGTGCACGTTGACCTGCGTTCCCGGGCCGATGTCGGCGGTCAGCTCCACCAGGTCGGCTGGCAGGTCGATGACGGTCGTGAAGTTGGACTGGGCGCCCGCGACCGACGCCACGGCGGCCAGCAGGAGGGTAAACAGGCAGCGCATGGAGGGATCGCCTGGAAGGGGAGACTCGAGGGGGATCCCTTCCACCCTAGTTGGGGCCCGTCCCAGCGGCAAGAAGAACGGCGCCGAGGGGGCCCAGAAACGGCGTTCCGGACGCGGTTCTAGTGTGCGGCCGGGGCTCGTGGCCCCCTACAGCAGCGCGTCGAGCTCGTCGACCAGGCCCTCGAAGTACGACAGCGCGGTCTGCACCGGCTCGGGCTTCTCCATGTCGACGCCGGCGTCGCGCAGGAGGTCGAGCGGGTACTTGCTGCAGCCCCCCTTGAGGAAGGCGAGGTAGTCGTTGAGCTCGGCCTCGCCGCCGCCCAGCACGCGCTGGCTCAACGCGATCGCGGCAGAAAGCCCGGTGGCGTACTTGTAGACGTAGAACGCGCGGTAGAAGTGCGGGATCCGCAGGCACTCCAGCTCGAGCTCCTTGTCGATCACGAAGCCCGGCCCGAAGTAGGCGTCCAGCAGGCCGCGGTACACCTCACGGAACTTCTCGAGCGTGAGCGGCTCGCCCGCCTCGGCCAGTTCGTGCGTGATTTTTTCGAACTCGGCGAACATCGTCTGGCGGATGATGGTTCCGCGGATGGCGTCGATCTCGCGGTTCAGCAGGTACGCCTTCTCCTTGTCGCTCTTCGCGCTCTGCATCAGGTGGCGGCTCAGCAGCTGCTCGTTGAACGTGCTGGCGACCTCGGCGACGAAGATCGTGTAGTTGTAGTACTCGTAGGGCTGGTTGCTCGACGAGTAGTGGCTGTGCATCGAATGGCCCGCCTCGTGGGTGAGCGTGAACACGTGGTCCAGCACGTCGGGCTGGTAGTTCATCATGATGTACGGGTCGCCATCGAAGCTGCCGGCGCTAAACGCGCCCGACTGCTTGCCCTTGTTCGGGTAGCGGTCGCACCACCGCCCGGTCAGGCCGGAGTGGAGGGTTGCGCAGTACTCCTCGCCGAGGGGCCGCAGCGACTCGATTACCACCTTCACGGCCTGGTCCCAGCTGTGGCTCTTGTCGAGCTCGGAGAGGATCGGCACGTAGGTGTCGTAGTGGTGGATCGCCTTGAGCTTCATCTTCCGCTTGCGGACGTCCAGGTACTTGTAGACGGCCGGCAGCTTGCTGCGGACCGCCTTGATCAGGCTGTCGTACACGGCGGCCGGCACGTTGTCGCTGAACAGCGAGGCCTCGCGGGCGCTCGGGTAGTTGCGGGCCTTGGCGTAGTAGACGTCCTTCTGGATGGAGCCCTTGAGGGCCGCCGCCAGGCAGTTCTCGTGGTCGGAAAACTCGGCGTAGAACTTGGTGAACGCCTCCTTGCGGACCGAACGCTTGGCGGAGTGCAGGAACACCGAGAAGGACGACTGGCCGAGCTCGACCTCGTCGCCGTTGGCGTCCTTGACCGTGCCGAATTTCATGTCGGCGTCGGTGAGCTGGGTGAAGATCTGGTCGGCGGCGCCGGACATCTCGCCCTGCATGGCGAGCAGCCGCTCCTCGCCGTCGGTCAGCGTGTGCGGCTTGTAGCGGACCAGCCGCTCGAGGCTCAGCTTGAACGGCGCCAGCGGCTTGGCGTCGAGGTACTTCTTGAGCTTGGCGGCGGACAGGCCGAGGATCTCCGGGCGGATGTAGCTGGCGGCCTCGCCCGCCTTGGTCGCCACGTTCTGGTAGCGGCCGATCATCGCCTGGTAGGCGCTGTTGCCCTGGTCTTCGGTGGTCTTGAGCATCGCGTAGTACGCCAGCCGCTCGCCCGCGCGGTCGAACTTGCTGTCGAACTTCAGCAGCTTGGCGAGCTGCTCCGGGCCGTCTCCCAGCGTGCCGCGGAAGGCGGCGTACTTCTTGACCTCTTTCTCCCACTTGGCGAAGGCGGCGTCCCACTCGGCGTCGGACTCAAACAGGCTCGACAGGTCCCAGGTGTCGGCGGCCTTCACCTTGTCGCGGGTGGGGAGGGTCTTCTTCTTGGCCATCGGGTGGGCTTCCGTTCTATAAGGTAAAAACTCCCTCCCCCTCTGGGGGAGGGTCGGCGTGGGGGGTGAACCTGGTGCTCGGGGCGCCCCCACCCTAGCCCTCCCCCAAGGGGGGAGGGGATTGTTATTGGCCTCCCTCAGAGAGGGAGGAAGAATACTTTACCACTTCCACAACGCCGCGCCCCAGCTCAGGCCGGCGCCGAAGCCGCACAGCATCAGCTCGTCGCCGCGGTCGATCTGACCGGCGCGGACCGCCTCGTCCAGCGCGATCGGGATGCTGGCGGCCGAGGTGTTGCCGTAGCGGTCGAGGTGCTTCAGGACCCGTTCGCGGGGGATGCCCATCGAGTCCGAAGCGGCGTTCAGGATCCGCTCGTTCGCCTGGTGCATGATCCAGCAGGCGATGTCGTCTTGGCCGCGGCCGGTCTCCTCGAGCATCTGCCTGAACGAGTCCTCGACCAGCCGCACGGCCCACTTGAACACCGGCCGGCCCTCCATCACCAGCCATGTCAGCCGCGGCTCGTCCGAGCTCCGCAGCGGGAACCGCATCCCGCCGTCGCGGCGGTACAAGAGCTCGATGCCCGAGCCGTCGGCGCCGAGGGTCGCGGCGAGCAGGCCCTGCTCGGGCGACCCGGGGCCCAGCACTACCGCGCCGGCGCCGTCGCCGAACAGCGGGAAGGTCTTCTTGTCGTCCGGGTCCACAACGCGGCTGTTGACGTCGGCGCCGATGACCAGCACCCGCTGGCAGCTGCCGCTGGCGACAAACTGTGCGCCGGTGATCAGGGCGTACATGAAGCCGGCGCACGCGGCCGCGACGTCCATCGCGCCGCAGTTCAGCCCGAGCCGGTCCTGAACGAAGGTCGCGGTCTGCGGGGCCAGGTGGTCGGGCGTGAACGTGCCGAGCACGACCAGGTCGATCTCGTCAGGCCGCACGTCGGCAGACTGCATGGCCCGCTGCGCCGCCTCGACGGCCAGGTCGCCGGTCGAGACCTCCGGCGGGGCGTGGCGGCGCTCGCGGATGCCGGTCCGTTGGATGATCCACTCGGCGTCGCAGCCGAGCCGGGCGAGGTCGTCGTTCGTCACGACGTTTTCCGGCAGGTAGCTGCCTGTGCCGAGCGCCTGGACCCCCATCAAGCGGAAGGCCGGCGGCCGGCGGTGGGTATGCGACGAGTCGTCCATGTGGGCGGGCAGCGGTGTATCATGCGGGCCGCCGGCGGCCGCGGAAAAGCTGCCGCGGAGGGGGCGCCCCAGCAGGGGAGTTGTAAACCAGCAAACTAAGGCTTCCAGGCAAACCGGGCAACCCCGGGCGGCGCCGGTCGCTAGCCCGCCCGACGGGCGCGGGAGGCGGTCTTGTACAGAATGGCGTTGCCCTGTTTTCCGACTGCTTTGGCTGCGCCCATCTCGCGCAGGCAGTAGGCCACCCGCTGGGCAATCCACCGCGGCTTGCCGAGGCCGTCGGCCAATTGAGCGGTGCAGAACGGCTGCGGCAGGTTGGCGGGCAGCAGCCCGAGCAGGTCGCCGTGGGTCTGCAGCCGGTAGACGTGGGTTACCTCGACCAGCTTTTGGTCCTCGACGATAAAGTCGTTCTTCCGCCACCGCCGACGCCGGCCGTGGCCGGGGTAGCGCCACTCTTCGACTTCGACCAGCGGGACCTCGAGCGTCAGGTTGCGGTGGGGGAACGCGCGGGTGAAGTGCACCAGCTCGTCGAACAGGTCCAGCAGCTCGCCGCGTTTGGGGCTGCGGCGGCGCGACAGCACGCGGCCCCCCTTCTGCTTGCACTTGATAAGCGTCTTCTTCGCGACGATCGGCTTGACCACTAGCACGCGGTGCTGCTTGCAGAGCGCCCGGATCTTGTCACGGATAGCGGCCAGGCCGCCGTGCTGGATCTCGATCAACAGGTCGTCCCGCACGACATCGATGCGGTAGCGGCCGAGCTTCACCTCCAGCTCGCCGTCGGGGCCGGCGTAGTGCGCCTTGAGCTGCTGGTGGAGCGAGGTTTCCATGGACGAGTCGCTAGGGGCTTGGGGTGCGCTTACTCCCTCCCCCTTTGGGGGAGGGTTGGGGCGGGGGCGCCCCGTGTACCCGCTTCACCCCCTCCCTAGCCCTCCCCCCTAGGGGGAGGGAACGGATATCCCAAAATCGCGGACGGTGAACAGGGTGGTGAGCTCGTAGCCCTTCGACTCGAAGGCCTCGCGGCCCCCTTCCAGGCGGTCGATGATCGCCAGCACGCGCTTGACCTTCAGGCCCTCGGCCTCGCAGAGCTCGATCGCCTTGAGGCTCGAGCCGCCGGTCGTCACGACATCCTCGACGATCACAATCTCTTCGCCCTCTTGGTACGGTCCCTCGACCTGCTTGCCCTTGCCGTGGCCCTTGGGCTCCTTGCGGACCATCACGCCGCGGAGCGGCTTGTCCCGCATGCCGGCGATCGTGAGGATCGCCGCGGTGATCGGGTCGGCCCCAATCGCCATCCCGCCAACCAGCGGCGGGAAGTCGTCGCCGATGATGTCGAGCATCCCCTCGCCGATCAGCCGTGCGCCCTGCGCGTCGAGCGTCACCTGCCGGCAGTCCAGGTAGAAGCTGGCCTGCTTGCCGCTGGCGAGGGTGAACTGCCCAAACTGGAGGGCCTTCTTGTTGATCAGTTCGGCGAGTGCGGCGCGGTCGTACATGGCGGAAATGGAGCGTCGAGGGGGAAGGGGAATGGGGTCCTTGATTCCACCCGATGCTAAAGCGTCGCTTGCGGCAGCGGAAGTGGCCGTGGGTGCGCGGCGGAGCCGCGGCGCTCCGTAGTCCTGGATGCGTCAGCCGCCATTGGCCAACAGCCAAGAGCTAACGGCCAATGGCCCGTTGCGCTAGCGGCGGATAATCACCTCCGAGCCGACCGACAGGATGTCGTGCAGCTCTTCCAGGTCGGCGGCGGCCACGGTCACGCGGCCGCGCTCGAGCGGCGAGCCGCCAGAGCCGCCGATCACCAGGGTCGCCATCCCGCTCGGGTCCTTCAGCACCAGCTGCTTGCCGGTCGGAGCCGTGTAGGCGCCGGCCGATCCGTCGGTCTTCTGCTGGACCTTCCACTGGCCCTCGCTGGCGGCCGCGCCGCTCAGCTGCACCGCGAACTTGCCCGCGTACTTGCCGTCGACCATCAGCACCAGCTCGCCGGTCGTGGCGTTGACCACCGCGTTGAAAGGGCCGCGGACGATCTTCAGCGTGTCGCCCGCCTGGACGGAGTTCGGCGTCGGGACGCCGTTGATCTTCGCCAAGAGCTGCCAGGGCACGTTGTGTGCTTTGGCGATGGTTTCGAGGGTGTCGCCCGCCTTGACGGTGTAGGGGGGCTCCAGGTGGTGGTCGGTCGAGTAGACCACCGTGCCGGCGAGTTGGCTCAGCAGCGACTCGACCATCGCGCTCTCGTCGGGCGTCAGGCCCGGATCGCCGTACCAGGCCGACAGCATCGTGTGGGCGCGGGTCAGCTCGCCACGGGCGAGCGCCTCGTCGATCGCGTTGATCGACTGCTGGAAGCTCGGCTCGCCGCCGCCAATCTGGCCCAGCGATTCGTAGCCCGGCTCCATGCCGGGCGCGTCGGGGCCCGGCATCTCGGGGGTGACGTCGGCAATCGGCGCGTCGGGCTCGATGGGCGTCTGGGTGTACGGCTCGTAGCTCTGGTAGGGGTCCGCCACGGGCGGGGCGGTTGGGGGCTGGGTAGTCGGGGGCGCCGTGGGGAGCCCGGCGTAGTTCGCCTCGGGGATGTCGTCCGGCAGCGGGATGTCGTCCATCGGTCCCGTGACCGGGCCGGCGGGCGGCCCAGCGACCGGCGACCCAGCGACCGGCAGCCCGGCCGCGGGCGGGGTCATCGCGACGATCGGCGGCGCCGGCTGTGCAGCGGGCGAGCTGGCCGCAAACCCCGGCGCTGCGCCCACCGGCGCTGCGCCCACCGGCGCGGCCGGCATGTCCGGCAGTGGCGGCATGGCGGGGTCGGCGGGCAGGGTGGGCGTCGAGGCCTGCTCGGCAGCGGGCGCCGTGCCAAGCGTCGCGCCAATCTGCGGGGCGGGCGGCGCGAGCGCCGGCGGCGGCTCGACGGCCGACGGGTTGTATTCCGGGGCGTCTCCCCAGTTGGCGGTTAGCTCGTCGCCCTCATCGGTTGGCGACTGGTTGATCTGGTGGGCCAGGAAGATTCCCAGGCCGGCCAGGATGGCGATCGTTGCGAGTGGTCGAATCGTGCTCATGATCCGTCCTCCATGACGAATGATTGAGGCCTGTCGTGCGGTACGGGAGTCGGCACAGTGCCACCGAGCCGTGATTGAGGTAGAACCAGTGGTTAGCTGGGCTACTCGTTTGGGCTATAGCGCTCTGTGATCCTGTGGTGAATCCCCTACCGGCAGTTAGATGTCTGATTTCGACCCCGACGACGACTATTACGATGACGACGAAGCCGAGCTGGTCGACTGTCCCGCGTGCGGCGCGGCCATCTACGAGGAGGCCGAACAGTGCCCCGTGTGCGGCGAGTACATCACCCACAGCACAAGCCCTTGGGCCGGAAAGCCCGGCTGGTGGGTCGCGCTCGGGATGCTGGGCATCATCGCCATGATCGTGGCGATGGCGCTCAGCTAGACGCTCGTCGAACTGGTCGCACAGCAAACAGTCGGGGCAAAGAATAGGAGATACCCCGCCCGCAGGCTACGCCAGTTTTCCACCAGTGCTAGCACCCAAAATCTCGCTCCTCCGTCGATTCTCCCTCCCCCTCCGGGGGAGGCCCGGGGTGGGGGTGAAGCAGGTACCAGCTCTACCCGACAAGAACTCCTATTCAGCCACCGAGCTCGTTAAGTCCGAAAATTCGAGCGGAGGGGACAAAACCCCCGCGCGTGTTTTCCCCGCGAATCGTACTTCTGCTTGTATGGCAGCCTCTCCTGTATCACCCCGGCCCGCGGGTCGAGGGGTTTTGTCCACCAAGCATCCCGGCCACCAACCCAAGCCGCCCGCGTGCCGGCCGCTGCATGGAGAAACCCAACCGCGCAGCAGCTACCGCCAGCCCACAACGCCAGCCGCGGGACCGCCCTGGAGAATAGCCTGTTGGAACACTCCCATTAGACCGCGCTGACTGGCAGGTCTCTACAAGAATCACGCGACAATACTCCCTCCCCCTCTGGGGGAGGGCCGGGGTGGGGGTGAAGCAGATACCAGCTCCCCCCAGCAACACCCCAAGTTCGGGTGCCGGGGGCGCTCCGCGACGGCGGAAGCCCCCGATGCCAGTGTGACGCGGTTAGTACATCTCCGGGGCTTCCCTATCGGGAGCGCCCCGGGCACCCGTTGTAGCCACATTCAGTCCCCAGAGGGGGTATGGAATTAGGACGATCGCCCTAACTTCTGGCGGATCACTTCCAGCCGCTCCGCCAGCTCCTTCTCGAACCCGCGGTCCACCGGCCGGTAGTACTCCCGCTCGACGCCCAGGTAGTCCTGCTTGGCGATGCCGTCTTCGGCGTTGTGGGCGTACTCGTAGCCCTGGCCGTGGCCCAGCCGCTTCGAGCCGGCGTAGTGCCCGTCGCGCAAGTGACGCGGCACCGGAACCGCCTCGCCCTCGCGGACGTCTTGGCGGGCCTCAGAAATGGCGACGGTCGCCGCGTTCGACTTCGGCGCGCACGCCAGGTACGTCACGCACTGCGACAGCGTGAGTTGGCACTCCGGCAGGCCGATGAACTCGCACGCCTGCATGGTCGCCACCGCCAGTGGCAGCGCCTGCGGGTCGGCGTTGCCGATGTCCTCGCTCGCCAGGATTACCAGCCGTCGGGTTAGGAACCGCACGTCCTCGCCCCCCTCGAGCATCCGCGCGAGCCAGTACAGCCCGGCGTCCGGGTCGCTGCCACGGATGCTCTTGATCAGCGCGCTCGCGCAGTCGTAGTGCTCGTCGCCGGTCGGGTCGTACACCACGCCGCGGGCGCCGTTGACTTCGATGATGGTCGCGCCGTCGATGGTGGTCGCGTCGCCGGTCGCCGAGTTGCTGGCCGCGTTACTTGTAAGGGGCGCCTCGGACTTCACCGCCACTTCCAACAGGTTGAGCGCGCGGCGGGCGTCGCCGTCCGAGAGCGTGGCGAGCTGCCGCCGAGCGTCGTCGGTCAGCTCGACCCGGTAGCGGCCCAGCCCGCGGTCGGGGTCGGCCAACGCGCGGTCGACCAGCGTCAGGATCTCCTCGGGCGAGTGCGGCTCGAGCTGCAGCACGCGGCTGCGGCTGGTCAGCGCGCTGTTGACCGCGAAGAACGGGTTGGACGTCGTGGCGCCGATCAGCGCGACGAAGCCCTGCTCGACACTCGGCAGCAGGGCGTCCTGCTGCGACTTGTTGAAGCGGTGGATCTCGTCGACGAACAGCACGGTGCTCGACCCGCCGGTGGCGACCGAGTCGCGGGCCGCGTCGATCGCCTCGCGGAGGTCTTTTACGCCGGAGGTCACCGCGCTGAGCTGCTGGAACCGCGCGCCGATCTCCTTGGCCAGCAGCCGCGCAAGCGTCGTCTTCCCCACGCCGGGCGGGCCGTACAGGATGATCGACCCCAGCCGCCCGACCTTCAGCAGCCGCTGCAGCGGACCCCCCTCGCCGAGCAGCTTGGTCTGCCCCACGACCTCGCCCAACGTCCGCGGCCGCATCCGCTCGGCCAGCGGCGCGACGCGGTCAAGGTTGGCTTGCTCACTGGCGGCGAAGAGATCCATGCGGGTGTAGCGGCTGGTGGCTAAGTGAGTGGAGGGTGGGGTCGTATTGTATCCCACCCGCCAACCACGGCCAGCCGATCAGCTAGTTCACCAAGAGCCACCCGCGTCAGCGGGTGGAGCCGCACACCGTCGCGGGGCAGGCTGCGGCAGTCACGATCCGACGAGGCGAAGCCTACTCAAGGATCCCTTCACACTTCACTTTGACCTTCGGGAAATGCTGGCGGATGTGCTCACAGTCGGCCAACGAGAGCCCGGTCCAGCTCACGTCGAGATCGATGAGGCTGGGCAGCCGGCTGAGCAGGTCATCGCTGACGCGACTGAGCCACTCGTTGCCGGAGAGATGGAGGGCTTCCAGGGTCGGCAGTTCCGGAAGGGTTTCCAACGCTGCCGAATCGACAGTGGATCGTTCAATCGACAGTCGTTCGATGCCAGATAGGACCTGGAGGAGGTGAAAATCGGCTTTTGTTAAGTCGCAATCTTGAAACTTGAGAATAGTAGAAGCCGCGATGGTCGGCACACCGGCCAGCAACTCGCTGGGTGACCTGCTTGTGTCCACGTGAAGGCTGTTCAGCCGGGGCGCTCGTGCAAGAACTGAGAGACCTCTGCTGGTCAGGCTGGCGTCGCAGAGGCGGACGGCCCATAACGCGGTAGGTTCACCTAGAGCAAGCATGTGGTCATCCGTGAACTCACGGCCGGATGCGTGCAGGATAGTGACGCTAGTCCCTTTCAGCACGGAAAGAGCCTCAGGCGTGCACTCGATCTTCCCGTCGTCGAAGGAAAGACGCACTTCCGAATCGCGATCCAGGGCCGGGCATCTTCCGAGTGCGTCGAGTAGTTCGCCGTCCGGATTCTCCAGGTGGAGCGTTAGCGAGTCGGGGTCACGGAGCCTCGCCAGGTTCCGCGAGATTCTGGCGACCCGATCCGGCGTCAATGTCGAGGTAGCACCCCAGCTGAGGTATGGCCTCGGGCGTTTGGCAGAGATTGTTACGCCGAGAACGCGTTGTGGGCTATCGAACCCTATCAGCGACTTCGCCCATGAGAAGTTGGACTCGATCGTTTCGTCAGCGAGGGCGACGCGGCTCGTGTCGTCACGTAGCTCGGCAATCGCTCGTTCATGAAGTCGATCCCGCCGGAGGTCATGGGCGAACATCGCCAGCCACACCGACGCAGCGGCGAAGCCAATCAGCACCCACTTCAGTGAAAATCGCCAACGCAACGCCATCGTGTTCCTCCGTGTCGACTCGCGTCTCCGATTTTACGGAGGTATTGTAGCGTGCGTGGCTCTGCACCCAGCGAGCAAGAACACCAAGCCACAAAGACACCAAGGAGTCGGGCAGGCCGCCCTCAACTTCTTTGTGCCTTCGTGCCTTGGTGGTTCCAAGGCACTCAAATGTCACGCGTGCCGCCTAGCCCGAGCCAAGCTGCCTGAACGTCTCAACATCCTGCGGATGGATCGACCCGTCGGGCAGGGGTCCGGTGTTCAACAGCAGGTTGCAGTTGCTGGCGTTGGCCGCGGCCAGCAGCTCGCGGACCTCGGTCGGCGACTTGTGCGCTTGGTCGTCGGCCTTGGTGTAGCCCCACGCACCGGGCTGCATAGTGTCGCAGATCTCGTTGTGCTTGGACTTGTTCTGCCGCCAGGCGTGCGCCGCGATCTTTGCCGCCTCGTCGCCGTACCGCTTGGCGATCTCCTTCTCGAGCGAGTGGCCCGAACGCTCCGGGGCCGCGAAGTCCTCGGTCCCGGTGGCGCCCTGCTTCGCGCTGATCAGGCAGTGCGGCTGCAGGCGGCGGATCTCCTGGTAGATCGACTCCATCGGGAACAGGTCCGGCCGGCCGTAGTAGCCCATCAGCGGGTCGAACCAGATGCCCGCGACCGGCCCGTAGTTGGTGAGCAGCCGGCGGATCTGCCCGGTGGCGTCTTCCAGGTAGTGCTGGAAGTCCTCGTCTTGCTGGAATTTGTATTGGGGTGGTTGCTCGGCGTAGTCGGGCCGGGCGATCGGGTTGAACTCTCGCGGGTAGAAATACGGGTGATGCCAGTCCGCGAACAGCGAGTAGTAGAAGAAGCAGCCCAGCCCCTTGCGGTGGCACTGCTCGGCCAGCTCGCCGCACAGGTCGCGGCCGCAGGCGTCGGCGGAGTTCCAGCCGTCGTTCTCCGCATCGAACATGCAGAAGCCGTCGTGGTGCTTGCTGGTCAGGTTGACGTACTTCATGCCGGCCTCGAGCGCCAGGTCGGTGATGAAGTCGGCGTCGAACCGGTCGGGGCGGAACTGCTGGGCAAGCTTCTCGTACTCGGCGACCGGGATCTGCTCGCGGTACATCACCCACTCGTGCCGCCCGAGCAGCGAATACAGCCCGTAGTGCATGAACAGGCCGAACTTGGCGTCGGCGAACCACGCGAGCGACGCCGCCCGCGGGTCGGCGTCGTAGGCGTTCTTGTACGCCCGCAGATGCGGCGGCGCCAGCGAGGACTCAGTCGCCCGGCAGATGCTCGCCGCGTTCAGTGAGACGAACGTTCCCAAGGACGCGGAGAGGAATTCGCGGCGCGCAACGCTCATGAATTTGCCGGGGTGATGAGGAGAGGGGGAGCAGCGGCTGCCACACCGAAGCCGTGTCGAAGCCGATCAGCAGCCAGCGGAGTGAGAATCGCCAACGCAGCCTCATGCCGACCGATTGGTTGGGGCCAAGGTAACCATTTCAGGGCATTGTACCCATTCGCTGGCGTTCGCAAGAATAAAACCACCAAGCCACAAAGACACAAAGCAGCGGAGCAGAGATTGCCCCGCGTGCTTTGTGCCTTCGTGGTTCAAGTAGTGCTCGCGGAGGCCGACGCTACTTCGCCGGCATGCCGACGATCTGCAGCTGCTTGTCGTACTCGAGCTGGATCGTGTAGGCGATGGTCTGCTGGTCCAGGCCGGCGGCGCCGGCGGGGACCTTGAGGTCCCACCGCAAGAGGCCGTCCTTCCGCTGCTTCTTCAGGTACTCCTGGTCCTCCGAGAGCGGCTTTCCCGGCTCGACCAGTGTGACCTTGATCTCGTCGCTGTTGGGCTTGGGGAGCCGGTCCATCAGCCGCACGTCGACCTCCTCGCCGCTGAAGTTCTCGAGCGACAACTGGTAGTCGAATGTCACCAGCCGGTTGCCGCCCTGCGTGCGGCTCTTCTTCTCGACCAGCTCGCGCGACACCCGCAGGGCGGTGTCGATGCCGAGGCCGACCTGCAGACTCTCGCCGGCGGCGACCGTGGGGACCTCGCCGCGACCGACGAACTCGCCCGCCAGGAAGGTCGCCGACGGGCCGGCCAGCAAGACCATGTCGGTGCTGTTGACGAGCATCGCCTCCTTGTAGACGAACTCGGTCAGCACGGGCGTCGCCAGGCGGTAGAACCGACCCTCCAGCGGCAGCGACGCGATCTGGATCAGCTGGCGGTCCGAGCGGCTCGGCAGCGAGGCCGACGACTCCAGTTGGTAGCTGACGCTGATGCCCTGGCTGTTGGCGGGCTGCTGCTCGGCGACGCGGCCGCGGCCCAAGTCGCCGTTGAAGTCGAGCAGCTGCATCTCATCACTGATGCGGTTGAGCCCGGCGTCGGCCGTGACCGAGCTGCCGGCGAACATCCCGCCGAAGCCTCCCCCCCTGCCGCCTGCAAAGCCCGGCGTAGCCGGGGCGTTCGGGGCAGACTCGCTCTGGATGTGGTCGGCGAACATGTCGTTGAGCCGCTCGCCGGCCATCGGTCCGTCGAACACCGGGCTGTCGGCCGCGTACGAGTTGCGGAGCGTGGCCAGCTTGCGCTGCTGCTGCATCAGCTCGCTCTTCGCCTTGGCGAAGTCGCGGCTGGCGGCCTGCTGCTCGGGCGTCGGCGCGGCCAGGCGGATGGCCAACGGGTCGAGCCGCGGCGCGGTGGCCACCAGCGACGGCGTGGCGGTCGACAGCGTCATGTCGACATCGGTCCAGTCCTCGCCGCTCATCTGCTGGATCGAGGCGTTGTACTCGACCGTCACGCGGCCCGCCTCGGCGTCGGCCCGCAGGTTGTACGACGGGGACCACGTGGCGTCGGTCACGATGTAGGTCAGGCTGAGCTGCTTGGCTCCCGGCTGGCCGAGGTCGGCGAACACCACCGCCTCGCGGACCGTCTTGGCCGAGCCCTGGGTAAGCTGGTTGCGTTTGCGCTGCCGCAGCTCAAGCTCCTGCCGCAGCTCCCGCTCCTCGACCTGCGAGGTAAGTTCTTGCTCGGCGATCTCGGTCCGCTCCTGGAACACAAACTGGGTGAGGCTCTTGAGCGTCTCGGCGTTGAGGACGCCCGACTTCAGCTCGGCGTTCGCGGTGCCGGTGGTGAAGCCCTCCATCTGCTTGAGGTACTCGGTCCGCTCTCCCAAGAGCGCCCGGCGGCGGGCGTTGGCGGCCAGCTTGTCCTGCAGGTCCTGCAGCTGCTGGTCGAGCTCCCGCACCTCGGCCCGCACGTCTTGCTCGACCGGCCGGGTGCGGTACCGCACGCTGCGGACCACGACTCCATCTCCTGGTTCGGCGTAGAGGCTGCCGGGCTGCACCTTGGCGGGCAGACCAGTGACGACGATCTCGGTCAGCCCGCCGGCGTTCTCGAGCTCGATCTGGCGGGTCACCAGGGCCTGGCCTTGGTACACCGTGACCGCCGACACGCGGCCCTCGGTCGTGGTCGACTCGGCGGCAAGGCAGGGCAGGGCAGCGGACAGCAGGACCAGTAGAGCTGGCAGACAGCGGGCGGGCATGGGAAGTTGCTCCGAGGAAGGGAAAAGCGGGCTCTTTCCCCTGGGACGCAGTATAGAGGGAAAGAGTTCCCAACAATTCTGGCCGGCCTCAGAGTGCAAGGTGACGGCGCCAGTCTGGTATATTCTCGCGTGGTGCCCGGAACCAGGCCGGGCCGCTTCGTTAAGCCGGGCGAGCGACAGGATGACCGATCGGGAATCGCGTGATCGAGGGAAGCATCGGGCGATGCCAGTGCTGCTCGTAGCGGTGCTTCTGTTCTATCTTGGCTCCTATCTGGTACTTACCCTGCAGGGCGAGTATCAACCAACAGCGGTCGGTCTCAATGGCCCCAAGGTCGTGAACTGGACCCCGAGAGGGTTCTTCTCAGCGAATGACATGGAGTGGAACCTGCCGCTGCTGACGGTGTACGCACCCCTGTTCTACGCTGATAACCGCTGGTGGCATTCGGAAGATTGGGCGCCGGAGTTACACGCCTACTAACGCGAGAAGAGACTTGGTTAAACCCGAGAAAATGACCGACCGCAGCCGCCGCGTGCTGGCGATGGCGGGCGAAGAGGCAAACGCCCGCGGAGCCGACGCGGTCGAGCCGCAGCACCTCTTGCTGGGCCTGCTTCGCGACCAGGGATTGGCTCAGTGTGCGCTCGGAAACGCCGCCGGTTTGGACTACGAGAAGTACAGCGCTACGTTGCCGCACCCAAACGACCAAGGCGGACCGCAACGCGAGCTGCCGTTCTCGGAGCAGAGCCAGTCGGCGCTCGATGCGGCGATCGAGGAGCTATCGCCCCTCGGTCACAACTACGTCGGCACCGAGCACCTGCTGCTGGGGCTTGCCAGGGAGTCTGGCGGCGCCGAATCTTTGGACCTAGCAAGCCTCGGCACGTCGTTCAGCGAAATCCGCGCCGAGGTCTACGGCATCCTCGGTCACGATGTTCCCCAGTAACAACGCAAGCGAATGAGTCACCAGAATCCCCTCCTAGAAGTCTGCATCGGCTCCCTCCCCGACGCCCTGGCGGCCGAGCAGGCCGGCGCGAACCGCCTTGAGCTGTGCGGCGCGCTCGAGCTCGGCGGGCTGACGCCGTCGCTCGGGTTGGTGGAGCAGGTCGTCGAAGGGACCAAGCTGCCGGTGCTGGCGATGCTGCGGCCACGGGCGGGTGGGTTTGCCTACCGCGAGGACGAGCTGGCCGTCATGCTGCGAGACGCCCGGCACTTGGTTGTCGCCGGTGCGAGTGGCGTGGTGTTCGGCGTGCTGACGGCCGACTCGCGGATCGACCGCGAGGCGACCGCCCGGCTGGTGGATGCGGCCGACGGGAAAGAGGCCGTAGTACACCGCGCGTTCGACTTTGTCACCGACCCGGCCGCGGCGCTCGATGAGCTGATTGAGCTCGGCGTGACGCGGGTGCTGACCACCGGCGGGCCGGCGACGGCGCTCGAAGGCGCGCACGCGTTGGCCTCGCTCATCGAGCAGGCCGCCGGTCGCATCGAGATCCTGCCCGGCGGCGGGGTACACGCGGCGGGCGTGGGCGAGCTTGTCCGCCGCACCGGCTGCGCCCAGGTGCACATCGGCGCGGCCCAGTCGTGGCTCGACCCCTCGCTGACCGGCGCCCAGGCCGCCTCGCTGTGCGACCTCAAACGCCTCGCCGCGGGCGAGCTGCGCGCCGTTGACTCCCAAGCCGTGGCCGCGGTGCGGGCGGCTTTGGATCAGCCGCCGGTCTGAGCCTCGGCCGCCTGCTCGTCGGCGGGCTCGGCGGTGTCGTCGGCGGCGGCGAGCTGCAGCCCCCGCAGCGCGTTCTGGCCCTTCCGCGAGTAGTTGATCGAGTCGCCCAGGATCCGCGCGGCGTACTGGCCGGCGTGGAAGCCCGACGAGTTCTCGGCCTCGACGTAGTCGACGTAGAAGCTCGCCTTGCGTTGCCACTGCAGGGCCTCGGCGAGCTGCTCGTCGGTCGCGCCGGCCTCCTTGGCGACCTTGATGTCGTCGATCAGGTCGACCAGGGCGTTCAGCGCCGACTCGACCAGGTGGCGGTGCGTGGTCTGGATGTTCTCCGCCCGGGCGATCAGCTCGGCGTCGTCCTGCTTGTGGCACGTGCCGCAGGCGCGGTTGACGTTCAAGAGCGGGCTGCGGACGTGGTGGTCGCTGATCTTGGTGCCGCCGACCCGTTTGTACGGCATGTGGCAGTCGGCGCAGGTGACGCCGCTCTTGGCGTGGATGCCCTGGCTCCAGAGCTCGAACTCGGGGTGCTGGGCCTTGAGCATCGGGGCTCCGGTTTCGGCGTGGGTCCAGTCCTTGAAGCCGGCCTCCTCGTAGTAGGCGTAGGCGTCGTCGATGGTGAGGCCCTTGTCCCACGGGTAGGTGAGCCGCTTCTTCTCGCCCTTGAAGTAGTACTCGACGTGGCACTGGGCGCAGACGTAGGTCCGCATCTCGTGGCGGGTAGCCTGGGTGTTGACGTCGTAGTCGTCGACGCCTTCGGAGGCCTTAGCGGCGGCGATGCCCTCGATGAACGCCGGTCGCGTGACGCGGAGCGCCATGGTGTCGGGGTCGTGGCAGTCGATGCAGGCCACGGCGTGCGACAGGTGCTCTTTGGCCTCCATGTAGGGCATCATGTTGAGCTTCTCGAAGCCGACCATGATGTCGCCATCGCCGAGCTCCTTCATCGCCACGTAGGTCGACGCGTGGCAGTTGATGCAGGTGCCGGGCTGGCCGACCTTCTGCCGCTCGGTGTACATCTGATCGGTCAGCATGTAGGCGTGGCCGCGCTCTTCGCGGAAGTCCTTGGCGAAGGCGTAACCCGCCCACATCCGCTTGAGCTGCGGGATGGTCTCGAGCTTGCTCTTGGAGACCACGTCGCGCGGGTCCTCGTCGGTGGGGACGTTGGGCACCGCCTCGCTGCCGCCGTAGGTTGTCTGCGTCATGTCGGCGGTCTTCAGATAGTCGTCGTACTGCAGCGGCCAGTTCTGACCCCAGATGGCCGGGTCGGTGGTGTCGTCGGTCACCTCGGCCACGCGGACGATCGGCGTGCGGGCCTCGATCTTGTGCTGCTGCACATCCAGCAGCAGCGACGCAATCGCGAAGCACGCGCCCCCGGAGATCACAGCGACCAGCAGGAGCAGCCAGAAGGAGGTTTTTCCGGAGTGACGCATGGCGGGTCGGTCCCTGAAGTAGCTTGCGGTAGAGGATTAGGAGGCGGCGTTTAGCGGTCGTGCCCGACTGTGCTGTGGCAGCGGATGCAGGCGAGTTCCTCGAACTGGCCGCCGCCGGTGGCGGTCGCCTCGATCGAGTGCGTCACGTCGGCGTGGCAGTAGCGGCACGCCTGCTCGGTGACGCCGCGGTTGTAGTCGGTGATGCGGATGTTCTCCGGGAAGTCCCCGGTGGTGAACGCCAGCGAGTGGAAGAAGCCGTTGCGGGCCTTGCAGTAGTACTTGCCAGCTAGGTCGTGCGGGGCGTGGCAGTCGTTACAGGTCGCGAACTTGCCGTGCGACGACTTCACCCACGCGTCGACGTGCCCCTGCATGACGTGGCAGTTGGCGCACGCGTTGGGGTCGTTTGTCAGGTAACTGGCGCCCTCGGCGTAGACAAACGTAAACGCGCCTAGCCCGATCGCGGCGCCGATCAACGCCGCGCACAGCAACGCCAAGACGGTCAGTCCAACAACAGCGTGGCGACGACTCACGCGGCAATCCATGCGGGAGGAGCAGAGTTGGTGATGAGGTGCTGAAGAGGCAAACGGCCGGCGTCCTGGCCGGCGGTTCGCTGAAGCTTAGCGGGCGGGTGATGCCGGTGCAATCAACGGCATCCAGAAAAGAAATAGGAGACAAACGACTCCATTTGGCTGGTTGCCGGAGTGCGTTCCAACGCTCGTTACGAGGCGGGCGCCGCTTGTTGTGTTCGCGCGGACCGCGCACTAAGAACGCCGCGCCCGAGCGAGTCGGACGCGGCGTTGAGAGAGTACTCGAGCCTTGCAGGGCGAGGGCTAGTCTTTGCCCTTGCCGCCGCGGAACCCTCGGAAGCTGCCGCCACCACCACCCTGCTGTGCCGCGGGCGGGCCGGAGGGGCCACGCGAACGCTGCACGTTAGGCGCGGGGGCCGCGCGACGCGAAGGAGCCGGCTGCGTTTGGACACGCGGCGATTGGGCGCGTTGCGGCGCGCTACGCTGCGGCTGCACCTGCGGAACAGAACGCCGCTGCACATTCGGTTGGCTCTGCTGCGGCATCGAGCGGTTCAGCTGCGGAGCGGCGGACGGCGACTGGCCGCCGCGGAATCCGCGGAACGAGGGCTGGCCCTGCTGCGAACCCTGCGGCTGCGAGCGCTGCTGGAGGTCCCTTTGCTGCTGGGCACGCTGTTGCTGCGACCGCTGCTGATCCTGAGCGCGTTGCTGCAGGGCCCGCTGCTGTTGGTCTCGCTGCTGCTGAGCACGCTGTTGGTCCTGCTGGGCACTGGCGTCCGGCCCGCGGTAGGCACGCAGCTCGCGATTCTGCTGCCCCTCAGGGCCACGGTTGCCGCGCGAGCGGGCATCGTTACCGTCCTGGTTGCTGAAGGTCCGCTGGTCGCGACGCTGGTCCATCCGCTGGCGGGGGTCGGCTTGAGCGCGAGCCTGCTGCTCTGCTCGTTGCCGTGCCTGCGTTTGGGCCTGCTCTTGAGCCTGGGCCTGCTGCTGCGAACGCGCCTGCTGTTCGACCTGCGGCTGCTGAGACCGGGCCTGTTGGCTCGCCTGATTGCCGCGCTGGCGGTTGCCCCGCTCGCCCTGCTGGGTAGCCGACCGACCGCGCTCGCGGGCCCAGTCGGGCAGGTTCAGCTGAGCAGTGGCGTCGACCGAGTTGCGGCCGCGGTTGCCGCGTTCGCCGTTGCGAGCCTCGGAGTCGACCGTGTCGCGATCCCTACCTGGTCGCTGGTCGCGCTGCGAGAACTGGCGGTCGCCGCCGCGCTCGACCTGCTCTCTCTGCCGCCGGAACTGATCGTACTGGCCGGCCTGCTGGCCCAGCCGGTCGAGCTGACCGTTGTCCACGCGGGTGAGGCGGAAATCGTTGCGGTTAGAGCGGTGCAGCTGCTCGGCGTTGCGGACGAGACTGTTGCGGTCAAAACTGTTATCACGGCGACTACGGTTGTCGTCATTGTGATTCCACTGCTTCCAGTCGTTATTCCAGTGGTTGTGAGCCCGGTTCTGCCAGCCGCTTTGGTTGCGTCCGAAGTTCCAAGCGTAGTACGCCAAAAGCGGGTCGTAGCCGCGGTTGCCGTAGTAGCCGTAGCGGGTGTTGTAGGCCGAGTGCCAAGGGCGGTAGCTGTTGTAGTTTGCGTAGTAGCTGCTCGGGCCGTAGTGGTAGCCATACCGAGGGCCGACGAACAACGAGGTCAGCAGTCCGACCGTGCTGAGCACGCTCCGCGGGCGGTAGCGGTAGCCCACGCCGTAGCCCGAGTTCCAATAGACCGGGGCGTACAGCAGGCCGCGCGAGGCGAGTGGGTAGTCCCAGTACCCGTTGACGTAGATGGCGCCACGACGGGTGTAGTAGTAGTGGCTTGGGGTCCAGACCCAGTTTTGATTGCCCTGATACCAGTAGCCTGCCTGCCAGGCGTAGTCGTTGCTGCGGTACTGCCAGCAGCCAGGGATCCAGAAGTAGTTTTCGCCCGGGGCTTCGCTAGTGGGGCCTTCTTCCAGGCTTTCGGGCGGGTACGGAAGGTACTGCACGTTCCGCTGCTCGGCCGAGGTCCAGAAGCCGGGCGTCCAGGTGTAGCCGCGGTCGGCCTGCGACCAGTAGCCCACCACCCACGTCTGACCGGGGGGCAGATTGCGGTACACGCCGCTGACCCAGATGAAGTCGTCGCGGGTGTCGTCCCACATCCAGTAGCCGGGGATCCACTCGACGTTGTCGCCCTCGGGCTTGTACTCCGGGGGCAGCTCGTTGACCGGTTCGGGCGGCTGCTGGTTGATGGTGATGGGCTCGTCGCTGGCGTCGAACCGTAGCGGGTCGGCGAAAGCCTCGTGAACGGGGCCGTGGTCAAGCACTTGGGGGGCGTCGCCAGGCGTTGGGGCGCCGGGGGAATCCGGTTGGGCCAGCGCCGACGTGGCGTACAGGCCGGCGGCAAGCAAGCCGGTGAGGAAACGGTGGGTCATCTAGTAGCTCCGGGAGGAGGTCGACGCGGGGCGTCGGTTTTAGACTTTCTGCGCGGGAATGCAGAATCTTAGTCAAGACACTGTATGCAAAGGCGGCGCCAGAAAACTCCGAATTGCTGCGGGGCCGCGAAACCCCCTGGTTTACCAGCTCACCAACCGGGGGGTGGCCACAGGACAGCCGAGCAGGACCACCCGGACCTATCGACTGCCGACCACCTTGCCAGCGGGGCCGTCAGGGCGGAAAATCCGGGATTCCTCACTCGCACCGAAGGGCGCCAACCGATGCTCGAGCCGCTGGAAGACAAAATCATCACCACCGGACTCACGTTCGACGACGTGCTGCTGGCGCCACGCTACAGCGAAGTCATGCCCTCGGAGGTCGACGTCTCGACCCGGCTGACGTCGCGGATCGCGATGAACATCCCGATCCTCTCCTCTCCCATGGACACCGTCACCGAGCACCGCATGGCCATCGGCCTGGCCCGCGAGGGCGGCCTCGGCGTGATCCACAAGAATATGTCGATCGAGGCCCAGGCCAACGAGGTCGACAAGGTGAAGCGGTCGGCCAACGGCATCATCGTCGACCCGGTCACGCTCCGGCCCACCGCTAGCGTCGCGGAAGCCCGCGAGCGGATGAGCCACGCCCGCGTGTCGGGCGTCCCCATCACGTTCGCGGACGGCAAGCTAGCAGGCATCCTGACGCGTCGTGACCTGCGTTTTCTCGAACGCGACGACCTGCCCGTAAGCGAGGTAATGACCGGGGATCACCTGGTAACGGCTACGGGGACCGTGACGCTTGAAGAAGCTGAGAAGATCTTGATGGCAAAAAAGGTCGAGAAGCTTCTGCTGGTTGACGAAGATTACAAACTGACGGGGCTCATAACGATCAAAGACATCGACATGATGCGTCGGTACCCCCAGGCCGCCAAAGACGGCCAGGGTCGCCTGCGTGTCGGCGCCGCGGTTGGCGTGATGGATCTCGATCGGGCCGGCAGCCTGATAGCAAAGGACGTTGACTTCCTGGTCGTCGATAGCGCCCACGGGCACTCGGCCAACGTCATCGACACCGTCAAGGAGATCAAGAAACGTTTCGAGATAGACGTCGTGGCGGGCAACATCGCCACGGCCGACGGTTGCCGCGACCTGATCAAGGCCGGCGCCGACGCCGTGAAGGTGGGGATCGGTCCTGGATCGATCTGCACGACGCGCGTCATCTCGGGGGTCGGCGTGCCGCAGATCACGGCGGTCCACGCCGCGGCGACAGCGGCAAAGGGAACGGACGTCACGATCATCGCGGATGGCGGCATCCGCTACTCCGGAGACATCACCAAGGCCATCGCGGCCGGGGCCAACCTGGTCATGGTGGGAGGGCTGCTGGCCGGGCTCGACGAGAGCCCGGGCGATCGGGTGCTCTACCAAGGGCGCTCGTACAAGTCCTATCGCGGGATGGGTTCGCTCGGGGCCATGGTGCATGGCTCGAGTGAACGCTACCGCCAAAAAGGCAGCGAGTCGAACAAAGGAAAACTGGTGCCCGAGGGCGTCGAGGGACGCGTCCCCTACAAGGGGCCGCTCGGTTCCTACGTGTACCAGCTGGTGGGGGGGCTGCGGGCCGGTATGGGCTACTGCGGCGCCAAAACAATTCAAGAACTGCGGACGGATACGCAGTTTGTCCGGGTATCGCCGGCAACGGTTAGGGAGAACCATCCCCATGACATCGCAATCACGCAAGAAGCTCCAAACTACTCCGCCGAATACGGCGCCGGGGAGACCGACTAGCGACCTCGCACCGCGGACGGCGGAAGGCGGACGCCCGCCCTACGGCCAGGTGCTCGACGTGGTCGTCCCCCTTTCCCCGTCCGCGTTCCGCTCCCGCCAGGAGCCGCTGTGGGTCCCGGCCGGTTTGCTCGCCGTGCTCGTGACGCTGGTCTCGGCGCTGGGCGCGTTCGGCGGCGAGGTCTCGGACTCGGGCTGGAAGAGCACCGCCCCGACCAACCAGCTCACCCCAAGCCGGCGTGTGCAGCAGTTCCGCCCGGCCACCGCGCCGCGGCAGGCACCCGCCGCCCAGCAGGTCAACCGCGGCAAGCTCCGCCTGGTCGCCTTCGACCCGGACGCCGACAACGGGCGTGCCTCTCACGGCGGCGTGGTGCAGGCGCAGCACGGCAGCGCCCGATTGCAGAGCATCGTGGTCGACCAGAACGGCCAGCGTCGGGGCTACCGTATCGCCCAGGACGACGACCTGCTGGAGGGCTTCCAGGAGCCCTTCGGCGCCGACGATGCCCCGGCGGGCGACAGCACGCCCGACTTTGGCGAACCGATGATCGACGAGCCGATTGGCGGCGAGCCGACCTTCGACGAAGAGCTGCCGCCGCTCGACAACGAGATGGGCGGGCGTGACCCGTTCGACGAGCCGGACGACAAGGCCGCCGCCCCCTCGCCCTCGGACGACCGGGACTTCGGCGGCCTGCGGGACGTCCCCAAGGAGGATCTCGGCCGCCCGGCGCCGCGTCGCGATACCAAGCAGTCGTCGGCGAGCGACTACCAGAAGGCGATGCAGAACTGCAGCGAGGAACTGGCCGAGCTGAAGGCGAGCCGCATCGCGCAGATCGACCTGCAAATTCACCCGACCGGCTCCGCCGGCGAGGACTTCCCGATCGAGTGCGGCATCGACGACGGCACGCCGTTCGCCGACCGCCAGTGGGACCAGGTCTGCTACATGTGGAAGGCCTCGGCGTTGTGCCACAAGCCGCTGTACTTCGAAGACGTGCAGCTCGAACGCTACGGCCACAGCTGGGGCCCGGCGGTGCAGCCGATTGTGTCCGGCGTGCACTTCTTCACCCGCATCCCGGCGATCCCGTACATGATGGGCATCCAGGCGCCCAACGAGTGCGTCTACACGCTGGGGCACTACCGGCCGGGCAGCTGTGCCCCGTACCTGATCGAGCCGATCCCGTTCACTTGGCGGGCGGCGGCCATGCAGGGCGCCGCGGTCAGCGGCGTGGTGTTTGGGCTGCCCTAACTAGCAGGCGGCAAACGAAAACGAAAAAAGCCCTGGCGGGCGAACCCGCCAGGGCTTTTGTTTTTTGAGGGGTAGTACGGCTCCGCTTAGCGAACGCGACGCAGCGCCGGGACCAGGCCGCCGATCAGCAGCAGCGTGGCGACCGGCTCGGGGACGCTCGGCGTCACGCTCAGGGCGAGCAGGTACGAGCCCGACTCCGGGTGCCCGCCGTCGAACATGTTGGCTGTGGCGAACGAGTCGCCCAGCGTCGGGTAAGAGAGGTCGCCGTCGTAGCCCGACACCGCCACGTAGTAGAGGCCGGTCGACGGGATGACGTAGCCGATGCTGGCTCCGTACTCAAGGCCCGCGTCGTCATCGAAGGCGACCAGCGTCTCGGCCGAGTCAAAGATGCCGAGCACCACGTCAGGATTGGAGCCAAGCGGCAGGCCCTTCAGCCCGGTTGCATTGGCGACCAGCACGTCGCCCAAGCTGAGATCGACAGAGAATACGTCGACGCCGCCCGCGTTCAGCGTGAGCACGCCGGCGTCGGCGTACGGCACGGCGCCAATTGCTATGGCGTCCGCGGTAGCGGGAGTGTTGTTGGGTTCACTCTCGATAATGGCGGCCTGCGAAACGGCCGCGGTGAGCGCAAAGAGTGCGCCCGAAGAAAGGGAGCTGCAAATCGTCCGGATCATTAGATCCGCCCTCTGGAGAGGTGTGACCGGAAATCGTAGATGGGCTGCATGCGCAGATTACCTGGGCTTCAGGGGTGGGTCAATTGTTTCTCGCCGTTTTCCTGGGCTCGCACGAAGAGACCCCTGCAAGGTTGTGATCGGCTCCGACCTCGGGGCCGAAAATCGCCCGGGAGTGGCCTAATACGGTAGGCTGGGGGGCGGCGATGGGGCCGCCACGGGGCGCCTGCGATACTAGCTCGGCGGGTTTGCTTTCGCGCCGCAGGGCCCATGCCGTCCGGAGGAGGCAGCCGGCGCCCGACGAACGTTGTCGGAACGAGGGCGGGACTAGAGTTGGTAGGATGACGGCTATGAGCTCGATCCGTGCCCGAACGCCCGCGACCCCAGGCGACGATCGACCGTTCCGGTTCGATCTGCGGATGATGTTCTTAATAAGCAGTGTTTGCGCGGTCCAAGCGGCTCTGCTTGGCTACTTCCTGCAAGACGCCAGTCTCGCGGACAAGGGGATGCTGTTGGCCGGCTGCGCTGCCGGGCTAGCGCTGCACGCCGTCTTGCACAGCCTAGGGCGGCGATGGCGCCCGGCCCATTCCGAGGCGCCAGTACGGATCCCGCTGCCCAACGCCCCGTCGATGCCCCAGCGGATCGCCCGATTGTTCTTCTACGGAGCCGCAATCGCCTCGTTCGCTGGCATGATGGCGCACGGGGAGGACCACGTGTCGCGCGCCTTCTGGGCGGGCTTGCTGCTGATGCAGATGACCATGAGCACGGCGGATCAGCTGCTGTTCGACCGCGACTACGGTCGGGCCAATTTCTACCCGACCCACCTGTCGCTCAGTTTGGGCGAGCACCGCAACTGGAAAGAGCTGACGGTTCGCTGGGGCGCGGCCGATGGCGAGGGGCAATGCCTCGCTCTTCTGCTCCCAACCCCGCGGACAATCCGGGAGATCAACCTGCACGTGCCCCGCGAAAAAGTCGAGGCGGTTCAGGAGGTGCTTGCAAGGGCAGCTTGCGCCGAGGAGCTCGCGCTGGATGGCTAGTGATGTGTTGCCAGACGAGCTGATCGACCCGCCGCCGCGGTTTGGGATGCGGGGGCTGATCGCCCTAACGACCGTGGTGGCGGTTGCTATGGCCTGGATGGCGCCGACGCTGCGGGCCTGGGACGCTGAACGCTGGTGGTTGTTTGGCAGCGCCTTCGGCGTGCACGGGATGGCGGCCGGGGGCGGGTGGCTGATTCAGGAGCGGATCATGCGTCGTGCCCGGCGGCAGGCCGGTAGTCGATTGATCTGGCTCACGCGCGCCGAAACCGATGACCGGATGGCCAGCAGGTCGACGACCCTCGCGACCGCTCCCCGTCCGGTTGGGTTCTCGTTCGCAGCCTTGTCGGTAGTATTCTTCTCGTTCCTCGTTTCGGATCAAGTGTTGCGCCCGAGTCAGTCCGGCGGGGACGCGTCGCCCTACTACGCGTACGTGCTTTATGGGGTGATGATGGGCGTTGGCTGCTGGTACGCGTACCGACCGCGGTCGCTGCGTGGGGTGGCCCTCGGCGATGGTGGCGTGTTCCTGGCGGCGGACATGAAGAGTCACCTTTGGGCGAATATCAGCGCGCCGGGGTGGCCGATGGCAGAGGGCAGCGACACCCTTTCGCTGCGAATCGCCGGAAGCTTCCCCAGGTGGGTCGAGGTGACCGTTCCCGACGACCTACAAACCGCGGTCGCAGAGCTGCTCGCCGAAAAGCTTCCGCCGCGGCAGCTCTAGCCTTGCAAGCCCTGAATAGCCCACGGCGCCAGCCGTGGGACCGCACCGTGCTCAGGGTTAGTCCCACGGCTGGCGCCGTGGGCTAGGCAGAAGCTGGCCGCAACGGGGTTCGCGGCTGCTTTAATCGGCAGCGGCCTCGTCGTCCTCGAGGTGCTCTTCCTGCTCCTCTTTCTCCTGCTCGTGCTCCTCGACCGCTTCCTTGTGCGCGGCGTCGCCGCGGCGGCCGTGGCGGCGCTCGTCCAACTCCTCGATCCGCTCCACCCGGCCGTAGAGGATGAGCGTGTCGCCCGCCTCGATGGTGGTGTCGCCGGTCGGGGCGCCGACGTACGGCTTGCCCGGCCGCTGCAGTCCGAGCACCAGCACCCCCTCGGTCGGCAGCCGCAGTTCGATGAGCGTCTTGTCGGCGATCCAGTCTCGGGGCTCCACCAGCAGCTCGCTCACCGCGAAGCCCCCCTGCAGCTGCAGCACCGCCACGAAGTCACGGACCTGCAGGTTGCCCCAGCGCCGAAGCACCCACGCGATCACGATATTAAGCCGCCGCTCGATATACTGGTTGGTGGCCACCAGCCACAGCAAGAACAGCCCGATCAGCAGGGTTATGATATTGAGTGTCCGCTGCCCCGACTCGACCTGCGTCGTGTTCATGAACGACACCATGATGGTCGCCACCACGGCCCCGATGCCGAGGTTGCCCATCAGCATCAGCAGCATCACGATCCGCCGCCGCACCGGGTGGCCGACAATGTCCTCGGCCTCGTTGGTGGTGTAGCCGCACCCGGTGAAGGCCGACCGGGCCTGGAACCGGGCCGACTCGCGGGACATGCCAGTTAGCATCAGCGTCATGGTCGCCACCCGGGTGACGAGCAGCGAGATGGTCAGCACGGTCAGCAGCGAAGCGATAGCAATCAAGGCAGGGAGGCAGTGCTGTCGGGGGGGCGGGGGGGCGGGGGCGAGAGCGATGCCCGAGTTTTCTCACCCGCGGCCCGCGAGGACAAGCCCAGCTGCCGCCGGAACCGGCTCGCACGGGGCCGCCTCAGCGGTTCATCACCTGGCGGTAGTGCCCGGGCGTGACGCCAAACTCGCGCTGGAACGCGACCCGCATCTGCTTGACCGAAGAGAAGCCCGACCGCTGCGCGACCCGGCTGATATTCTCCTTCGGGTTCTCCTTCAGCAGGTGCTTGGCCAGCAGCAGACGCTGGCGGCGGAGGTACTGGTAGGGGGTCTCGCCGAGGACGTCGCGGAAGGCGTACTCGAGCCACCGCCGCGAAACCTCGGACTGCTTGGCCAGCTCGTCGACCGTGATCGGGTCGGCGATGTAGTCGTGCAGGTAGGACAGCGCCCGGCGGAGCCGCGCGTCGGACACGGCGAACATGGCGGTCGAGTCGCGCTCTACCACCTCCAGCGGCGGCACGGTGATGTCGGCCGGGGCGGGTGATTCGCCGCTCATCAGGCGGTCGAGCAGCTCGGCGGCCCGGTAGCCCTCGAGCTGGTCGTTGCGCGCGACGCTGGTGAGCGTCGGCTGAACGTGTTCGCAGATCACCTGCTCGTTGTCCACGCCGACCACCGCGACCTTGTCGGGCGTCGAGATCTGGCTCTGGCGGCAGGCGTCCAGCACGTGCCGCGCCCGGTAGTCGGACACGGCGAACACGCCGCACGGCGTCGGGAGGGCTTGCAGCCAGTCGGCGAGCTGCTGGTGCTGCTCCAGCCAGACCGTGCCGCGGAAGCCGAAGGTCGGCGTCGAGAGGTGCTGCTCGCAGACGGCGTCGTTCTGGGCGAGTCGCTCGCTGAAGCCGCTCCACCGGGCCCGCGAGTACTCGACCCCCTCGAGTCCATAGAAGGCGAAGTTGGTGAACCCACGGCCGAGCAGGTGCTCGGCCGCCAGCCGACCGATCGCCGCGTTGTCGACCATCGCCCGGGGAACGGGCGAGGCCTCGATGGCGCTGGAGATGTTCACCACCGGCGCCGACATGCCGACCGCGCAGTCGGCCTCGGCGGGAGTGTTGATCGCCGCCAGCACGCCGTCGCCGGGCCAGTCGACCAGGTCGAGGACCGACAACGTGAGCGACTCCGGAGCGACCGTGTAGGACCAGCTGCGGCTGTGCTCCGCGGCGTAACGCGTCACCCCAGCGATGAAGTGCTCTTGGTGAGCTCCACGTGGGAAGGCGAGTGCGATTTGCTGATGACGATGCACGATTGCTCGACTGGCTGCTCGGCTGAAAAGCGACAGACCGCCGCGGACAGGGGTGAGTTCCGCGGGGACGGCTGGTTCGAAAAGTCAAAGTTTTTTAGTTTGATTCCCTATCTTCGGCCTCAACGATAGTCGATGGCAATTGCGATTCACGTAGTTGTCTGAATAAAGGGCCGGGTGTCGTGTAGCAACGCGGGAGACGTGTCGGCCTTTGGGCCCGCTTTTGCGACACCCGGTAACGTCCTGCCTCCCACCGCTAGCGAGGTTGATAAGCTAGAGGGGCTCGCTCCCCGCACCGCTACCCAACCCGCATGAATCCGACGCAAAACAACCCGGTCGGCGTGATCGGCCTCGGCTTGCTCGGCTCGGCCCTGGCCGAGCGGCTGGTGGGGGCCGGCTTCGAAGTGCGGGTCTGGAACCGTTCGCGCGAGAAGGCGGCAGAGCTGCTGAAACTCGGGGCAAAGTGGTCCGACAACCCGCTGGCCGAGTGCAGCCGCGTGGTGGTTTGCCTGTACACGACCGAGGTGGTCGAGCAGGTGCTGCAGACGATGGTTCCGGCGATGCAGCCAGGCGGCACGATTGTCGACTGCACCACGGGTGACCCGGTTGGGTCGGCCAGGCTGGGCGAGCGGCTCGCAGGGCAGGGCGTTGGCTACCTTGAGTCGCCGATCGCCGCCTCGAGCGAGCAGACGCGGCGCGGGCAGGCGCTGGCGATTGTCGGCGGGCCGCGCGAGGTGTTCGATGCCCAGCAGGATATTTTCGCCGCCATCGCCGGCCAGACGCACTACGTCGGCGGCTGGGGCGCGGCGGCCAAGGTGAAGCTGGTCAACAACCTCATCCTCGGACTGAACCGCGCGGTGCTGGCCGAAGGCCTGGTGTTCGCCGAGCGGGTAGGGCTCGACCCACGCACTACGCTCGAGGTGCTGCGGCAGGGCAACGCCTACTCGGGCGTGATGGACACCAAGGGCGCCAAGATGGTCGACGGCGATTTTGCGGTGCAGGCGAGGCTGTCGCAGCACGCCAAGGACATCCGCATTGTCCTTGATCAAGCGTCGCAGCACGGCGCGCGGCTTCCCCTGACCGAGCTGCACTTAGAGCTCCTGGCGCTCGGCGAGCGGCTCGGGTTTGGCGAAGACGACAACAGCAGCATCATCCGCGCCGTGCAGCACGCCGCCGCCCAGAGCGAGGCGATCGGTTCCTAGCGTGCCTGGCCGACGCGTCTTGATCGTGCTGCCCGGCGTGCTCGCTTTATCCTCACTACACGACCCGCAAGACAGAGCAGGCAACGCCTCGTGAACCCCTCGACCCGCCGCCATTTCTTGAAACTGGGCACCGCCTCCACCGCCGGCCTCGCGCTGGGGCGTTCTGCCCGCGCATCGTCGGCCAACGAGGCGGTGCGGATCGGCCTGGTCGGCTGCGGCGTCCGCGGCCGGTCGTTCCTGCAGCACGTCGTGGCGGTGTGCGACCCGGACCAGTCGCGGCTCGCCAAGGCGGCGGCCTCGGCCGGCGTCGGCGAGCGCGACGCGGTGACCGACCTGCGGCGGCTGCTCGACCGCTCCGACATCGACGCCGTGGTGATCGCCACGCCCGACCACTGGCACGCGCCGGCGGCGATCCTCGCCTGCCGGGCCGGCAAGCACGTGTACGTCGAGAAGCCGGTGAGCCACAACTTCCGCGAGTCGCAGCTGCTGATCCAGGCGGCCGACCAGGCGGGCGTGACGGTGCAGCACGGCACGCAGCAGCGTTCGCGCAGGTTCACGCAGGACGCCATCGCTATGCTGCACGACGGCGCCATCGGCGACATCCTGGTGGCCAAGGCGTGGAACATCCAGCAGCGGGGCTCGATCGGCAACCACTCGCCCTCGCGCCCGCCTGAGGGGGTCGACTACGACACGTGGGTCGGCCCGGCCGAGTGGCTGCCCTTCCAGGAGAACCGGTTCCACTCCGACTGGCACTGGTGGCGGAACTTCGGCACCGGCGACATCGGCAACGACGGCGCCCACGAGATCGACTACGCCCGCTGGGGCCTCGGCGTCGACGCGTTGCCCAACCGCGTCACGGCCCTGGGCGGCAAGTACTTCTACGACGACGATCAGCAGTACCCCGACACGGCCACCTGCGGCTTCGAGTTCGACCTGCCCGGCGGCAAGACCCGGCAGCTGATGTTCGAGATGCGGCTGTGGACCCGCAACTACCCGATGAACTGCGACTCGGGCGTCGAGTTCTATGGGACCGAGGGGCAGATGTTCCTCAGCAAGCGGGGCAAGCTCCGCGTCGTCGGCCCCAACAACGAGAAGCTGCTCGAAAAACGGCCCGGCGACGAAGACCGCGAGGCGCACGTCAATAACTTTGTCGACGCCATCCGCGGCGACGCCGAGCTCAATGCGCCGCTCACCGAGGCGCACCGCAGCATCGGCCTGATCCACTTGGCGAACATCGCCCTGCAGACCGGCGGGTCGCTGGCGTTCGAGCCGCAGGCCGAGCAGATCCTCGACAACCCGCAGGCGTCGCGGCTGCTTCGTCGCAGCTACCGCCGCGACGGCCACTGGTCGGTGCCCGAGGATGCGGAGCGTAGTGATGCCTGACTTGCTCCCGAGCGACCTGCCAACCGAGTTGCCCGTAGCCCCCGGCTCTGCCGGGGGATCCATCTGTGGGCGGACGCGACCGAACGGCAATCCCCCGGCAGAGCCGGGGGCTACGAGTCGATTGCTGCGGCTGACGCATCTGATCGGGGTTGTGGCGTTGCTCGCCGATTTCGCGGTTGCCGAAGAACCTCGCGTGCTGCGCGTTAGGCAATCACCCGGCCGCGTGGCCGTGAACGTCGGCGAACATCCGGTGATCACCTACGTCTACCACGACGACCAGATCTGTCGGCCGTACTTCTGCGACCTCTTCGGACCGGGCGAGGTCCGCGTCTCGCGCAATCACCCGCCGGTTGCCGGCGAGGACAAGGCCGACCACCCCGACTTCCACCCTGGGCTGTGGCTGGCGTTCGGCGAGCTGAGCGGCGCCGACAACTGGCGGCTCAAGGTTCCGGTTGAGCACGTCAGGCTGGTCCAGGAGCCCGTGGCCGACGGCGACGCGATCGCCTGGGCGGTCGAGAACCGCTACGCCGACGCCGGTGGCGACGAGCTCTGCCGCGAGCGCTGCCGCTACGAGGTTCATTCGCTCCCGGCCGGCTACCTGCTGACCTGGGACAGCACCTTTTACAGCGACCAGCCGTTCTGGTTCGGCGATCAAGAAGAGATGGGCCTCGGTGTCAGGATGGCGACCCCGCTGCGGGTCGAGACGACCGCCGGCCTGCCCGACGGCACGGGCACGATCCTCGACAGCCAAGGCCGCAAGAACGCCGCGGAGGTGTGGGGCCAGACCGCGGACTGGGTCGACTACAGCGGCACGCAGGACGACCAGCCGGCGGGAGTGGCGATCTTCTGCCCGCCGACCAACTTCCGCCCGACCTACTTCCACGCCCGCGATTACGGGTACATCTGCGCCAACGCGTTCTCGACCGCCGCTTTCAAGCTCGGCCCGCCGACCCGCACGACGGTCGAGCCGGGCGAGAGCCTGCGGCTGCGGTACGGCGTGCTGCTGCACGCGGGCAGCGAGTTGACGGCGGACCAGCTTGCCGGCGCTTATAAGCAGTATCTGAGCCTGATCCAACAAAAATCTCAGCAATCGGATTAACCACAACGACACGACGGGCACGACGCAAGCGTCTGTGCGTTGTGCCCGTCGTGTCGTTGTGGTTCCCTACTCACCTAATTCTCAAGACCGGCTTTGGTGACCGCCAAGTCGAAGCCAACGCACGATGCAGCCGATCGACTGGGCGATCCTTCCGATTTACCTGATTGGCATCACGGCGCTGGGGGCGTGGACCGCGCGGCGGGTGCACAGCTCGGGCGACTTCTTCATGCCCCGCCGGTTCGGCAAGGCGATGATGGTCACGTTCGCGTTCGGCACCGGCACCTCGAGCGACCAGGCCGTGACAGTCGCCTCGAAGACCTTGACCAACGGGCTGTCGGCAATCTGGTGGCAGTGGCTCTGGCTGCCGGCGACCCCGTTCTACTGGCTGATCGCCCCGGTGATGCGGCGGCTCCGCGCCACCACCACGGCCGACGTCTACGAGCTGCGCTACGACCGCAGCGTCGGCGTGCTGTTCGCCGTGGTGGGCGTCGCGAGCCTGGCGGCCAAGATCGGCCTCTTGCTGGTCGGCGTCGGCGCGATGGTCGACGCGGTCACCGGCGGCGCGGTGAGCTCGACGCTCGCCATCTTTGTCGTGACCGTGCTGTTCGTCACCTACGGCATGGCCGGCGGGTTGGGGGCGGCGATCGTTACCGACTTTGTGCAGGGGCTGATGACGGTGGTTTTCTCGTTCCTGCTGCTGCCGTTTGTGCTCAACGCTACCGGCGGCCTGGCGGCGGCCAAGGAGACCATCGCCGCCCACAACCCCGAGATGCTCAGCCTGGTGGTTCCGGGCAAGATCGACACGTTCTTTGTTGTGATGTTCTCGCTGCAGGCGCTGGTCGGCATTGTAGCGTACCCATTCATCATGGGCGTGTGCGGGGCCGGCCGCACCGAGCTCGACGGCCGCGTCGGCTTCATGTGCGGCAACATCCTCAAGCGGGTCTGCACCGCCGCCTGGAGCCTCACGGCGCTAGCCGCGGTCGCCTGGTACCTGCAGTCCGGCGCCGACCTTACCGCGATCACGCCCGATCATCTGTACGGCAACATCGCCCGCGAGTTCCTGCCCGACGTGCTGCCGGGCCTGCTGGGGGTGTTCCTGGCGTGTCTGCTGGCGTCGATCATGAGCTCGTGCGACGCGATCATGATCTCGTCCGCCGCGTTGTTCACCGAGAACGTCTACCGGCCGATCGTGCCCGACCGGCCAGAGAAGCACTACATCCAGGTGGGGCGGGTCTCGTCGCTGGCGGTGGTGAGCTGCGGCGTGCTGTTCGCCTTCTGGACGCCCGACGTGGTCGAGGCGCTCAACTTCTGGTTCAAGATCTCGCCGACGATCGGCATCGCGTTCTGGGTCGGCCTGCTGTGGCGTGGCGCCACGCCGGCCGGAGCATGGGCCGGCACACTGGCGGCGCTTGGCGGCTGGTTCGCCGCGACCCGCAGCGCGACCGCGCAGTGGCTCGCACAGTTTGACGCCGCCCGCGAGTGGCATGTCGTGACAGGCTCCGGCGACTCCCTCGGCGTAAACGACCCATGGGTGATCCTGGCCTACATGACCGCCGGCGTGGCGGCGTGCGTCGTGGTGAGCCTGCTCACGCCCAAAACCCCTGCCGAGCGGCTGCAACGATTCTACGACCTGACCCGCACGCCGATCACACCCGACGAAGAGATCGAGCGACCCTGCATGTTGCCGCTCGGCGTGGCGCCCGCCGAGCGGCCCATGCTCACAACCTTCGCGGGTCTGGAGATTCCGATGCCGTCGGCGACTAGCTGGGCCGGCTTCGCCGCCGGCTGGGCGATGGTCGCGGCGCTGATCGGCGGGTTCTTGTGGATCGTGGGATAGACGAGCTGCCCAGCCCGGTTGCGTGCGAGAGAGAATTGAAACCCAAGAGACTATCATGCTGGCCCGCACCATCGCCTTATTGTTCGCTCTAGTCTTGCTGTCGGCGTGCGACGCGCGGGCTGCCGGGCTGACCGCCGAGAACCTGCGGTGCGAGCAGCTCCGCAACCCGACCGGCGTCGACGCCGTCCCGCCGCGGCTGAGCTGGACGCTGGCTTCCGACGAGCGTGGCCAATTGCAGACCGCCTACCAGCTGAGGGTGGCGTCGACGAAAGAGAAGCTCGCCGCCGGCGAGGCCGACCTGTGGGACACCGGCCGCGTCGAATCGGGCGAGTGCGTGCTGATTCCTTACGCCGGGCGGCCGCTGCACTCGCACCAGGCGTGCTACTGGCATGTGCGTGTGTGGGGCCGCGAAGGGCGGCCCTCGCCTTGGAGCAAGCCGCAGCACTGGCTGATGGGTCTGCTCCACCAGAGCGACTGGACCGGCGCGTGGATCGGCCTGCCTGTCCCCGAGCGTATCGAGCACGTGCAGGACGCCGACTGGATCTGGCACAATGAAGCGGAGCCGACGAAAAGCGCGCCCGCCGGCGAACGCTACTTCCGCCGAGCGTTTGACGTGGACGGCGCCAAGCAGGTGCGTCGGGCCGTGTTCCGCATCACCGCCGACGACCGCGTCGACATCTACCTCAACGGCCGCAACCTCGGCAGCCGCAGCGGGCCGAACTCGACCAAGGAGCTGAGCGTCACAC
Source organism: Posidoniimonas polymericola (assembly GCF_007859935.1). Taxonomy (NCBI): domain Bacteria; kingdom Pseudomonadati; phylum Planctomycetota; class Planctomycetia; order Pirellulales; family Lacipirellulaceae; genus Posidoniimonas; species Posidoniimonas polymericola. Next base: position 992,563 of record NZ_SJPO01000001.1, read on the forward strand.
ACCGGCTGCTCGCCGGCCGCAACGTGATCGCCGTCCGGGCGAAGAACGACGAGTCCGGCACACCCGCCGGGGTGATTGCGTGGCTCGAGATCCATTACGCCGATGGCAGCCGGCAGCTCGTTGCGTCTGACGCCGAGTGGCGCTCGCACAATACCGAGGAGGACGGCTGGCTTGAGTCTGATTTCGACGACTCCGCTTGGCGGCCGGTGAAGGTGCTCGGCGCAGTCGGCATGCAGCCGTGGGGCGATGTCCGCCACGCCGAGGACCGCACGCTGCCCGCTCGGCATCTCCGCAAGGAGTTCGCGATCGAGGGGCCGATCAAGCGGGCGGTCGTGTCGTATAGTGGACTCGGCGTGTCGGTGTTGCGGATCAACGGCCAGCGGATCGGCGACGCGGTGCTCTCGCCCGCCATGACGCAGTACGACAAGCGGGTCCCGTATGTGACGCACGACGTAACCGCTGCGCTGCGGGAGGGCGACAACGCGGTGGGCATCGTGCTCGCCAACGGCCGCTACTATGCGCCCCGCAGCGAGGTCTACGCCGCGATGGTCCAATACGGCACGCCCAAGCTCAACTTCTGCCTGTGGATCGAACGCCCCGACGGCAGCGTCACGCCCGTGGTTAGCGACGCCAGCTGGCGGCTGACCGACGAGGGGCCGGTCCGCGCCAACAACGAGTACGACGGCGAGCACTACGACGCCCGCCGAGAGTTACCCGGCTGGGACCAGCTGGGCTTCGACGACTCCGACTGGCGCCCGGCCGAGGTGCTGCCCGAAGATCCCGCGGAGTTGTCGTCCGCGGGCATCGCGCCGATGCGTGTCATGCAGACGCTCAAGCCGGTGGGCCTTTCGGAGGTAAAGCCGGGCGTGTGGGTCTATGACCTGGGCCAGAACATGGTCGGCTGGTGCCGCCTCAAGGTGCAGGGCCCGGCCGGCGCGACCGTCCGGCTACGCCACGCCGAAGTGCTGCGGCCTGACGGAATGATCGACGCGGCCAACCTCCGCACCGCCGAGGCGACCGACTCGTACACGCTGCGGGGCTTCTGCGACGAGGAGGTTTGGGAGCCCGAGTTCATTCTGCACGGCTTCCGCTACGTCGAGGTGACCGGCTGGCCGGGCGAGCCGACGCTCGAGAGCCTGGAAGGACGCGTCTTGCACGACGACCTCGAGGAGGTCGGCGAGTTTTCCTGCTCCAACGAGTTGCTTAATCAGGTCTACCAGAACGCGGTGTGGGGCTTCCGCGGCAACTACCGCTCGGTCCCGACCGACTGCCCGCAGCGTGACGAGCGGCAGGGTTGGCTGGGCGACCGGTTCGAGATAGCGCGGGGCGAGTCGTACGTGTTCGGCGTCGGCCCGCTGTACGCCAAGTGGCTCCGCGACATCCGCGACGCGCAGCGGCCATCGGGCAGCCTGCCCGATGTAGCGCCGACACACTGGCCGACGTTCTCCGACAACGTGGTTTGGCCGAGCGCGACGATCATCCTGCCGGACATGCTCCGCCGGCAGTACGCCGACCGCCAACCGACGCGCGAGCAGTACGCGTGCAACAAACGCTGGGTGGAGTTCATGAGCGGTTTCGTCGAGGACGGCCTGATTAGCCGCGATAGCTACGGCGACTGGTGCGTCCCGCCCGAGGACCCGCACTTGATTCACTCGGAGGACCCCGCACGGATCACCGACACGACGCTCCTCGCCAGCGCGTTCTTCGCCTACGATCTCAGAGTGTTGAGTGAACAAGCAAAGCTCCTTGGCGAACCCCAGGAAGCGTCGCGGCTCGCCGCGCAGTCCGAGACGATGGCCCGGGCCATAAATGCCAAGTTCCTCAAGGACGGCCGCTACGCCAACAACACGCAGACCTCGTCGGTAATCCCGCTGGCGCTTGGCGTCACTCCGTCCGACCAGCAGCAGGCGGTGTTCCACTCGCTGGTCGCCCGCATCGAGGGGAACGACCGCCACATCGCCACTGGTCTCGTCGGCGGCCAGCACCTGCTGCGGACGCTGACCGACGGCGGGCGGCCGGATCTGGCGTTCGCGATCGCCACGCAGCGCGACTACCCAAGCTGGGGATACATGGTCGACCAGGGCGCAACCACGATCTGGGAGCTCTGGAACGGCGTCACGGCCGACCCGGCGATGAACTCACACAACCACGTGATGCTGGTTGGCGACCTCGTTACGTGGATGTACGAAGACCTGGCTGGCATCGCGCCGGACCCCGCGGCCGAGGGCTTCCGCAAGATCTTGATGCGTCCCCAGCTGGTTCAGGGCCTCGATTGGGTGAAGTCCTCGCACCGCTCGCCCTACGGGAAAATCGAGAGCGCTTGGAGCAGAGCCGCCGGAGAGGTGAAATGGCGGGTTTGTATTCCCCCCGGCGCGACCGCCACGCTCATCATTCCGGCCGCCGGACCGATCGAAGTCAATGGCGTGACGGTGGAGGACGCTGTTGAAAACACCAACGCAGCCGACGGCGTGACCCACTTCGAGTTCGGCAGCGGCGTGTACCGCTTCACATTCCCCTCCGGCGAATAGCCGGCAAATGGCTGGACGCGTTTCGGTGCGTGATTGTCCAGGTCGGAGCTCGGGCATTCGCGACCGGTGCGGCGGGCGAGTGGGTGACAACCGGCGAGCAATCGATGACAATAGCTGCGCGGGGGGGGGCCGACGACATCGGGTCGACGCCGCGGCGCCCCGGTATTCTCTACTAAGGTGATTGCAGCATGCCCCCGGGGGACCAGCCGCCAGCCAGACCGAAGCTCCGGCTCGCGACGCTGCTGTCGATCTTCTCCGCGGGCCTGGTTCTGGTGACGTCGCTGCTGCTGAGCGGCACGCTGCACGGCATCGCGTCCGAGCGGGTGATCCGCCTGGAGAGCGAGCGGATGGCGGACCGGCTGGAGTTGGTGGCGAGCCAGTTCCAGCTAAGGATCGAGAAGGCCAAGCACGACGTGCAGCTCATTGTCGGGCTCCCCGAGACCGCGGAGCTCCTCTCCAACGCAGGCGCGGATGCCCCGCCGAGTGACCGTGGCCGCCGGTCGTTGACCGAGCACTTCCGTCAGCTGCTGCGGCTCAACCCCGAGTACTTTCAGGTGCGTCTGGTGGGCGCAGCTGATGCCGGCCGGGAGGTCGTGCGGGTGGATCGGCTCGGGTCGGGAGATCTTCAAGTTGCCGACCGGGACGCCCTGCAGCAGAAGGGAAACCGCGACTACTTCCAAGACGCCTTGCGGGCGGCGGTTGGTGAGACTTACGTCTCTCATTTCAACCTTAACCGCGAGCACGGGGTGATCGAAGAACCGCCCCGCCCAACGGTCCGGGTGGCGCAGCCGGTGTACGACGACAGTTCCGACGCGGCCGTGGCGGTGGTGGTTATCAACATCGACCTCGACGCGTGGTTCAAGCAGGCCCAGGGGATGGTGTCCGGGGAGCACCTCCAACTCTTCGTGACCAATGAGGAGGCCCAGTACCTGATCCACCCGGACCCGCAGAAGGCCTTCGGCTTCGAACGCGGAGACCGACGACTCGCGACCGACGACTACCCGGAGATCACGCCGATGTTCGACGGGTCGCACGAGAACCTGCTCGTCACCTCCAACCAAGACGAGCTGCTGGTCGGGAGGCGGCTCGAGTTGTCGGGGTCTCCCTTCCTGAGACAGAAGGTGTTTGTCGCGGTGAGCGACAAGCAGTTCGCCCTTGGCGAAACGGCGTCGCTGCGGAGGCTGTCGATTGCCATCACCGCGTTGATGACGGTCGCCGCGGTGGCACTGGCGGTGCTCGCGTCCCGGGCGATCTCGCGTCCGATCCACGAGCTGCAGCGGGCGACCGCTCGGCTGATAGAGTCCGGCCCGCGCGACCGAATCGCGGAACCCGACCGCGGCGCCCGCGAGGTGGCGGAGCTGGCAGTCGCGTTCAACCGAATGACCGCGACCCTCCAGGAGACGCTGGTCTCGAAGTCGGAGCTCGAGGACGAGGTGGCCCGCCGCGAACGCTCCGAACATGCGCTGAAGCAAACCGCCGAGCAACTCGGCGAGCTCAACCGGCTGCTCGAGGTCGAGAGCGCGTCGCTGGTGGCGGCCAACGAGGAGCTCGACCGCTTCACCTACATCGCCTCGCACGACCTCCGCGCACCGCTCCGCGCGATCGAGAGCCTGGCGGGCTGGCTGGTTGAGGACCTCGGCGACAACCTCCCGGAGAAGTCACGCCAGCACCTGAACCTGCTCGGCGCCCGCGTCGCGCGGATGAACCACCTCCTCGACGACCTGCTCGACTACTCCCGCGCCGGCCGCGCCCCCTCCGCACGCACTCGCTTTACCGCCCGCGAGGTGGTCGAAAACGCCGCCGCGCTCGCCGGGGTGGGCGCGGGGTTCGAGGTCGAGATCGCTGGCGAGCCGCTCATGGTCGACGGGTTCCACACGCCGCTCGAAACGATCCTCCGCAACCTGATCGCCAACGCGGTCAAGCACCACGACCAACCAGCGGGGCGGATCACGGTGCGTTGGGACGCGGCCGACCAGCCCGACATGGTGCGGTTCACGGTCGCCGATGACGGCGCCGGCATCGAGGCCCGCTATTTCGATACCGTGTTCGAGATCTTCCAGACCCTCCGCCCGCGGGACGAGGTTGAGGGCTCGGGCATGGGGCTCGCGCTGGCGAAGAAGCTGGTCACGCAGGCGGGGGGCAGGATCTGGCTCGAGCCGAACGAGCCGCGCGGCGCCCGCTTCTTGTTCACGTGGCCACTCAACGAACCGCTGCCCCCGGCAGCTAGCCCCGCGCCCGTCGGCCGCGAGGCCGACCCGGCTGGCGACTGATCAGGTTGCTCGCTCGGCTGCCACTGGGTGGCCTGCAGCGCGGTTAGCGTCGCCCGCGCAGGCCGCTTGGCACGAGGCGTGCGTTCGATCTCTTGAGCACGCCTCCGCTACCGCGGCCTGCTGTGCTAAGTGCTTCCCCATTTGAATAGAAAGGCGCCACCATGGCCACGGATACCAACCAAACCACCCAGCACGATGCGATCCGCCTGTGGGCTGACGACCGCGGCGGCCACCCGGCGTCGGTCGGGTCGACCGCCAACGGCGACGATGTCGGCGTGCTGCGGATCTTCTTCCCCGGCCAGGGCAGCGGCGACGAGCTCGACACAATCGAGTGGGACGCCTTCTTCGACAAGTTTGAAGAAGCCAAGCTCGCCTTCGTCTACGAGACCCACACCGCCGACGGCGAGCTGAGCCGCTTCGGCAAGTTCGTGTCGCGGTAGCTGGGGCCGAAAGCTCTATTCAGAGTTCAGACGCGCGGCGCAGCCGTGCGGAGCACGCCCCAGACCGCCAGTTCACAGGCGGCGATGGCGGCGGCCATTGGGACCGCCGTGCCGTTGTGCAGCAGACCGACCAGCGATCCGGTCACTGCGCCGATGGCGTACTGCAGCAGGCCCAGCACCGCCGACGCCGCGCCCGCCCGACCGGCGAAGGGCGCCATCGCGGCCGCCGTGGCATTGGGGAACAGCAGCCCTAGGGTCGCGACGCAAGTAAACAGCAACGCGTAGAACAGCCAGAAGCCGCCCACGCCGGTCCACGCGGCGATCAACAGCCCGACGCCCGCGGCGGCGGCAATGTTGGCGCCGAAGCTCAGGAGCGTGCGCGGGCCAAACCGGGTCAGCAGCCGGCGGTTGAGCTGCGCCGTGACTACCAGCCCGACGGCGTTGCCGGCGAAGAAATAGCTGAATGTTTGCGGCGATAACCCGAAGTGGTCCATGAACACCGTCGGCGCGGCGGCGATGTACGCGAACAGCGCGCCGCACGCCATGCCGATCGCCAACGCGTAGGGGAGGAACGTGCCATGGGTGAAGAATGTGAGGCTGCGGCCGATCATTCCGCGTAGTTGTTCGGAACGTTCCTCGCGGGGGAGCGACTCGCCAAGCGTCAGCGCGACCGCCGCGGCGCAGGCCACGCCGATCGCCGCCAGCACCCAGAACACGGTCTGCCATGGCGCGACCGCTAGCAGCTGCCCGCCGATCAGCGGCGCCACCACCGGCGCGACGCCGGTCACCATCATCATCAGCGAGTAGACCGACGCCGATTCAGACTCGTCGAACAGATCGCGGACCACGGCCCGCGACACTACTAGTCCCGCCGAACCGGCGAAGCCCATCGCGAACCGGGCGGCGATCAGCAACTCGACGCTTGGCGCTAGCAAACAACCGACCGACGCCAGGGCGAACCCGCAACAACCAAACAACAACGGACGGCGACGGCCGTAGCGGTCGCTGACCGGGCCGATGAAGAACTGCCCGATCGCCAGCCCCGCCAGGAAGAACGACAGCGTCAGCTCCATCGTGCCGTCAGGCGCGGCGAGGTCCCGCTGGATCTGCGGGAACGCCGGCAGGTACATGTCGATCGCCAGCGGCGAGAACGCTGTTAGCGTGCCGAGCAGCCCCACCAGGACGAACGTGGGTTGCGTTCGCTCAACGGAAGCGACTTCATTGGCAGCCTCGACGGTGGGGGGCATCAAGCGCTCGAGGGAGGGCGGGACGGGGAACTCCACCCTAGCAACGGCCGGGCAAAACGTCGAGGGAACCGCGGGGGACCGAAACCGCGGCCCGGCGGGCTCGCGCGGTCCGTCGAAGAACGGTGGCAGGCACGATACATTTCAACGGTCGCCTGGCTTCGGCGCCGTCTACGGTGTCGAGCCAGTCCCCGTTTTCGACTCGTGGCTCGCTAGTTCGCTAGAGGCCGCACCCACAGGACGGCGCTCTTCGCTTCGAGCGTGTGGTCACCCGCCCCGAGCTTTACCTCCTCAACGAACGCGCCGGTCCGTGGATCGATCCAGCTCAGCCGGCACGCGGGCAGCGAAAACTCAGCAGAACCGCGTTCAACGAAGTAGACGAGCCGCTCGCCGGAGTCCGCCGCAAGCGTCAGCGCCGACGCGTCGTCGTCGACTGCTTCGGGTTTCATGTCGACCAGCGCCGCGGCGAGCCCGTCGGGCAGCGGCGGCACAGCGGCCAGCGATCCGCCCCCCATCAGCACCGCCCAGCCCTCGCGGGGGCTGTTGCAGTACATCTCGGCGAAGTAGCTGACCGCCTTGCCGGGGTAGCGGAGGCGGTACTCGCGGACCGCCCGGGCGATCGAGTGGAAATCGGCCGCCGGCAGCTTCGACCTGCGGAGCTGCTGCCGCGGGGAAAGGCTCACCCCGCCGAGCGGCGCGTAGAGCTCGCCGTCCCGCGCGTAGCACCAGTAGCGGATGTCGATCAGGTCGATGAGATCACGGGCCGCTTCGTCGGCGAGCAGCTCGTCCTGCTCGGCCTTGGTGCAGGCGAGCGCGACCAGCGGGTCGGCGGCGGGGTTCTCCTCCTGCCAGGTTCGGATCGTGTCGAGCCACGCCTGCGTGAACGCCAGCGGGCCGGTGTACTCGGCGCTGATCGAGTGGATGACGTTGGAGTTTTGCGCGGTCGCGTCGAGGCAGTGGCGGACATAGCCGGCCTGCAGCCCGGCGAGCTTGGCGTCGGCCATATCGTAGAACTTGTGGGCGAGAAAGATCCGCTTGTCGCCGATGTAAGGGGGCGGCTCGGGGAGGTCGAGCTGGTTGACGTTGTTGACCGGCCGCCAGGGGCTGTCGGCCCAGTGGGCGCCGGCCTCGATGATGTTGTGCTGGAAGTAGTGCTGGTGGAAGAACGCCAGGCCGTGCTGATCGCACAGGTCGGCGAAGTCTTGCATCCGCTCCCAGTACCACGCGTTGAACTTGGTGAGGTCGTACCGCGAGAGGCCGTCCCACGCCTGGCCGCGCCCGCTGCGGGCGAACGGCTGCTCGAAGAACGGCGGCGCGGCGTCGGTCCCGTTGGGGCGGCGGACCATCAGGTGGTCGTCGCGGCGGCGGTCGTACCACAGCCCGTAGTGGTGGTCGTACGACGCGACGCCGAGCGTCTGGAAGCGGTCGACCGTTTGGGGCAGCTGATCGGTCAGTCCGACGCCGTACCGCCCCGGCGCCCAGCGGGTGATCGACGGCCCGAACTGCGGCGCGTCGTGGGGGCGGATCGTGCCGCGCCACCAGGTTGGGCTGACGTGGCCGCCGGTCAGCACGCGGTCGTTGATGGTGAGCCAGCCGTTCTGGCGGGTGATGGGGCGGGCGCCGTTCGTGGGTAGACCGCCTGGCGGCAGGCGTTGGGCGGGTGGTTGCCAATCGGGTAGGTCCGTTGGAGGCTCGAACTTGGCGGTGTGCGACGCTAGCCGTTCTTCGATCAGGTCCCGCAGCACGCGGGCGGGCTGGTTCGAGCTGGCGACAAAGCGCTCGGCCTCGGGCAGCGTTGGGTTGGTGGACGCGATCGGGTCGAGCAGGAACGGGCCGGCCAGTTCTCCGGCCGACTTGCCGCGGCGGTCGACAAGCTGCTGACGGTACAGGCTGATCGGTTTGGCAAAGTCGCCGTCGCCGGTGAAGAGGGCGTCGCCGATCGGCTGGGCCCAGAAGCAGACGACCCAGTTCTGGGCGCCGGGGGGCTGGAATGCGCGGATGACGCCGGCCTGGCAGTTCCACGCCAGGCAGTTGGCGGCCGACCAGCCGGCGCCGGGCGGGTGCAGCCAGCGATTCATCAGGCAGAGCTCGCCGCCCTCGATTCGGACATTGTCGAACAACACGCCGGAGGCCCACGACTCGAGCGGGCCGCTGTCGCCGAGCGACCGCTCGGCGTAGCAGTTCACGAACGCGTTGGGGCCCGGCGCGCAGTGGCCGAGCGCGAAGTCGTGCAGGCCTTCCTCGCTGTAGCACCGCAGGAACAAGCACTGCCCTCCCTGCGTGAAGAACGCCTGGCGGCGGTAGCCGCCGAGCTCCGAGACCGGCGCCAGCGACAAGCAGTCCTCGACGGTCACGCGACTGGTTCCTTCGAGCAGCAGCACCGCGCCGCCGGCAAAGTGCTCGAACCGCACGCCGCGGACCCACGCGTCCCGCGCGTGGTTGGCGACCACGCCGTGCCACGAGTGCGCCTCGTCCTTGGGATTCTCGCGGTCGCATTCAGAACGAAGCGCCAGGTGTTCGACGCCGACGTTCTCCAGCCGGCCGTCGACCTTGAGGCGGGCGACCGTGCCGCCGCCGAGGTTGGGTTCGAGCGCGGTGGTGATCGGCGCGTCGAGCGTGACCGAAGCGTCATCGGCCGCTGCGACGACGCGTTCCCAATGGATGTCGCACCGCCCGGCCCGCCAGCCGACGCCGAACGCCTTGGCGCCGAGCTGCTTGATCCACTCGTCGGTCGAAGGGCGGGTGACTAGCACGCGGTCGCCGCGCTGCAGGACGTGGCCGGCGGCGAGCGGCAGCCGCGTGGCTCCGACCGGGACCCGTTCGCCGATGGCGATTTTGCCGCTGGTCGTGGTCTGTGGGGTGGCAGCTGGCTCAATGCGGATCAGCGGCCGCCGGCCGGTCCCGGTGGCGATGAGGGTCGTCGCGTCGGCCCCCGCGCCGCGCAGCACGACATTCGAGTGCGCGACCCGCAGCGATCCCGACACGTGGTACTCGCCAGGCGTGAGCTGCACCACGCGGGCGGCGCTCAACTTCTCGACCGCCATGCCGCCGACATAATCGAGCGCCGCCTGCAGCCGGGCCGTGTCGTCGTCGTCGGAGGGACGCACCACGATCGAGGCCGCGATGTTTGGGATCGGGTGATCGCTCCCTCGGTAGCCGCAGCTCGAGAAGTCGGGCACGCGGTCGCCCTGCTCGTTGGCGGTATAGGCGAGCTTGCCGTCGGTGCCCCGTTTGACCGGCCACGGCTGTGCCGAGGCGACGCTTGCGCCCGAGAAGATGAAAGTGAGCGACAGGAGAAGGCGTATCGGCATGGTGCTGGTTGTGTTGGTTGAATTCACCACAAAGACACGGGATAGGGGCGAGGGAGGTGATGGCCACAAAATGGCACCAGAGAACACGAAAAGAAACACTGCGGCGTCAGCCCATCTTCTTGTGGCTTTTTGTGCCTTTTCGTGGCTATCCTCCCTGAGCTACGGTCGAAGTCTGCCTCATTCTACTTGGTGTCGTCGTGCGTTGGTGGTGCCACTTCTTCCTCAGGCCTCCGGTCCACCGGTCGGCGCCGCCAGAAGTTGGCGAGCAGCGAGCCTGAGACGTTCATCCACGCGATGAAGAACGCCGCCGGCAGGCCGAGCGTGCCGAGCTTGCCCATCGCCGACGCCAGGCCGGTAGCCATGCCGCCGTTCTGCAGTCCGACCTCGAACGCCACGGTGCGGCACGACGCCCGGTCAAGCCCGCATAGGCGGCTGAGCCAGTAGCCGAGCACGTAGCCGATAAGGTTGTGCAGCGCCGCCGCCAGGCACAGCGCCAATCCGACGACCATCAGCGCGTCCCGGCCCGCGGCCGAGGTCATGCCGGTCACGTACACAATGCCCGCCATCGCGACCGCCGGCATCGCCCGATCGACCGCCGCGACGCGGATTGCGGTGTGGTGGTACAGCACGCCGAACGTGACGCCGCCGAGCAGGAACAACGCGAGCTCGCCCCACATGGCGGCGTCCTCGCCGGCGTCGGCCATGGCCCAGGCCCAGCCGCCGAGGTTCGCCGCGGCGACCACCACCGCGCCGACCGCCGCGACCGCATATAACGCCAACCGGCCAGGAGTGCTTGCAAACCGGAGGTAGTCGTGGATCAACGCGGCGCCGGTCGGCACGATGACAATCTTGATGATCGCGGCCATCAGCCCCAGGAAGCTCATTGGCACGGCCGAGCCTTCGAGCATCTCGGCCGCGAGCAGGTTCATCCACATCGGCGTCAGCAGCGGGGCGAGCAGCGTCGCCACGGCGGTCATTGTGATCGACAAAGCCAGGTTTGCCCGGGCGATGTACGCCATCACGTTCGACGACAGGCCGCTCGAGCAGGAGCCGATCAGCACCATGCCGGCGCCGATCTCCGGCGGCAGCCGGAATGCTACGGCCAGCGTGTAGCCGACCAGCGGCATGATGGTGAACTGGCAGATCAGCCCGACCGCCACCGGCCATGGCTGCCGCGCGACGCCGGCGAAGTCGGCCAGCGTGATCTGCGTCCCCATGCCGAACATCACCGCCTGGATCAGCACCAGGAGCAGCAGCTTGTCGCTGGGCGTGCCGACGCCGAACGGCTGGAAGAGGGTCGGGTACGCGAGCGCCGCGGCCACCGCCGCGGTGACCCACGCCGTGAAGCGGAAGGTTCTCAGCGTGCTGACCGCGCCGATGCCGAGCGCCAACGCCAGGAAGCCGGCCACCGCCGCGTTCTTGGCGATCGCCGTTTGGCCGAGGCCGACGCCCACCAACGCGACGGCCAGTGCCGCGGGGCAGACCAGCAGCGCGGCCCGTTCGAGTTTGCCGATCCCCTCAATCACATCGCCTGCTCCGCGAGGGCCTCGATCGCCAGGGCGGGGCTCGACAGCACCGGCGTGGTCACCTCGGCAGGGTCGAGCTGGTCGGCCACCCGCGCCATCGAGGCCTGGGCCAGCACGACCACGTCGACCTCGGCGGCGAGCTGCCGCAGGGCGTCGCCGACCATGGCGTCATGCTTGGCGGAGTCGCCCGACATCAGGGCCTCGAAGGCGCCGTCGCACAGCCGGTCAACGATCTCAATCTCTTTGCCGGCCGCTTCGGCGCGGCGGCGGATCAGGTCGGCAGTCGGGGCGAGCGTGGTCGGCAGGGTCGCCGCGACGCCGATCTTGGCGCCCATCTGCACCGCCTTGTCGGCCATCGCCAAGTCGACCCGCACCACCGGCACGTCGGCCAGGGCGGCGGCGGCCTCGACCGCAGGGCCGATCGAAGAGCAGGTCACCAGGATGCAGTCGGCGCCCGCCTGCTGGGCAGCCTGCACGTGGCCCCCGACGCGGCGCGACACGCTGCGGGTCAGCTCCTGCTTTTCAATCACCTCCTTGATCAGGCTGTCGTCGGCGATGTTGAAGGTCGCGACGCAGGGCAGCTTCGCCTGGCAGAGCTCGGCGAACACCGGCACCAGCGTGGCCGAGGTGTGGATCAGTCCTAGTTTCTTCATGACGTCTGGGAGTCGTTGGTGGTCCGGTTGGTGTTTGCCAGCCTCGGGAAGAAGTCGACGCCGCCGACCTGGCCTCCCTTGAAGACGACCTGCAGGCCGTTGGCAATGGGGTCGGCCGAGCTGGCTAGGCAGATCGGCGCCCCGGGCCAGAAGTCTTGCAGCATCATGAACGACTCGAGCCCCATCGCCTGGCCGGCGTAGCTCGAGGTGTCGCCCCCGGCGATGCACACCCGGTCGATCAGCTTGGCCTGGCGGCAGGCGAAGGCTATCTGGCCGAGCGCGTCGCCGATCAGCATGGTCAGTTTCTCCCGCCGTTGCCCCGACTTGGCGAGCGCCCGAGCGGTTTCGGCGCGGCGTGGGTCGTCGGCTCCGCGGCTGCTGTGCACGATCACCGAGCGGCCCGCGACCAGCGCCGTGTGGACCGACCGCAGGCAGGTAGCGATCACCGCCGCGCCGCCGGTTTCGGCCAACAACGCCCCGGCGTCGAGCGGCGCGTCAACAAACCCATTGCCCAGCGCGTGGTCGATCTGCTCGGCGGTGACCGGCGAGCAGCTCCCCGCAATCACCAGCAGCGGCTTATCGCTAGCCGGTAGAGTGTCGCTCGGCGCTTGTTCTGCGGATTGCCACTGGGCGGCGAGCGCAGACTCGATTCCGGACGAGCCGACTGAAAACAGCGGCGCGTGCCGGCCAGCGGAGTACTCGAGCACCTGGCCGATGCGTTGCAGGTGGGCTTCGGTCATCGCGTCGAACAGCACTCCGAGCGCGCCGGCCTGGCGTTGGCGCTTGAGCTCCGCCAGGCACCCCTCCAGCGGCCCGTCGAGCCGGGTCAGGTCGACCAGGCCGATCGGCAGCTTGGTTTGCTCGGCCAGCAGCAGGCGGAGGTCGCTCTCGGAGGCGGGGGTCACCGGGTGGTTCCGCATCGCGGGGTGCCGGTCGAGTCGGTAGACTGCGCCCTGAGAGCCGATGCCGTACCTTGCGAACAGGTTGCCGAACGCGCACCAGCGGCCGAGCGTGGGGGAGCCAACCACGATCGGGATGTACGGCGCCGCGAACGCCGTGCGACCGATCTCCATCGCCCGGCCGATGCTGCCAAGCCGCGGCGACGAGTCGAACGTCGAGCAGACCTTGTAGTGCACGTGCCGTGGCGCGAGCAGCCGCAGCGACTCGAACACCGGCCGCAGCGTCGGCTCCAGCTCGGCGGTCGGCAGCGAACGGCTGTGCCCCGCCACGCCGATCGCGTCGAGCGGCGGCAGGTCGGCGAGCTGCTCGGGCGTTGGCGGCTTCAGGAACAACCGCGCCCGCAGTCCGGCCCGCGACAGCACCTGCAGCGCGTCGGTCGATCCGGTGAAGTCGTCCGCGTAGTACGCGAGTCGCAGTGGTTTCTGCGTGCTAGTAGTCACTTGGAGTCTCTTGTTGAACCACGAAGGCACAAAGGCACGACGACAACAGCCCGAAGATCGAAACGAGGTGCTCGGTTCGCCGGGAGTCCGCAGCGGACTTTGCGTCTTCGTGCCTTGGTGGTTCCCTTTGTCCTGGCTACGGTTTGCGGCCGAACTTCTCGACCGCCCGGCCGAACTCAGTATACCGCTTGGCCGCCTGCTCTAAGGTGAAACCGTCGATGGCGGCCTGCCACGCCTGCTGCAGCGACCGTACGCCGGCCGCGGGGCCGCTCGGATGGGCCATGATACCGCCGCCCGCCATATACAACAGATCAGTGGTCTGGGTGCGGCGGTAGGTCTCGAACGCCTGGCCGCCCCACTGGCCCGACGACACCACCGGCAGCAGCGGGTCGTCGCCCCACATCGGCGCCAGGCACGAGGCGATCGACGCCACCACCGAGTCGTCCGGCTCCCAGAACTTGTTCGCGATGCCGTTGACGTGCAGCTGGTCGACGCCCGCCAGCCGCCACAGCTTCTGGTACGCGGCGAAACCCATGCCGAGCGTTGGGCAGCGGTTGAACATGCCCCAGCCGTTGCGATGGCCGTGAATGACGAGCATGCCCCAATCGCAAACCTCCTTCACACCAACGACGCCGATGCTATTGAGGCTGACCATCGCGCAGGTGTTCTCTTGGGCAACCAGCTCGTTGTAGTGCCGGCACATTTCGTCCCGCTCGTCGGTGATATTGAAGGCCATCATCACCCGCTTGCCGGTCTTCTCGGCGTGGTCGTTGACGACCCGCATCACGGCGTCGACCCGCTTGTCGAAGGGCGAGTGTGGCGGGTTGGCCATCAGCTCATCGTCCTTGATGAAGTCGATGCCGGCGTCGCACAGCACCTTGACCATGGCGGCCGTGTCCTCGGGCGTGAGGCCGACGCTCGGCTTGATGATGGTGCCGATCAGCGGGCGGCCCTCGACGCCGGTCGCTCGGCGGCTGCCGCGGACGCCGTGCGCCGGGCCGCGGAAGTGCTCGCCGAATGACTCCGGGAACTCCAGGTCGAGCAGCTTGACGCCCGACAGCTGCGACAGCTCGAAAAGGTTGCCGCCGACGGTTGACAGGATCGTCGGCAGGTTGGGCCCGAAGTTGTGCGCCGGCCAGGCGATGGTGACATGAGCCCGGTGGAACGCTTCTCCCTTTGCCCGGCAGCCGGGCAGCGAAGGCGAGTCGACGTCCTCCAGCGGCTCGACACTCTCGACCCTCGCGGCGTAGCGCTCGCGCAGCTCGGCGGTCTCGCCCGGCACGCTAACGAAGGTGCCGCTCGACTGCTCGCCCGCCAGCACGGCCGCGGCGTCGTCGACAGGGAGCGGGGTCTCGATCAGGTAGGTGGCTTTGAGGAATTCCAAGGGTCGTGCTTGTTTGGCTGTTGGACAGGAGGACGCAAAAGAAACGAAGTCTTGATAGGGAACACTAATAGGCAATAATATCTGCTGATGGCCGGCTTGGGTTCCATTGGTGACGATTAGTGGTCATTAGTATTCCTTCCCTTCCCTTCTCTACGCTGTCTGTCGACGGCTTAGCCGATCGATCGCAACTGCCAGCAGGATGACCACGCCCTTGATCACCTTCTGCCAGAACGGCGACACGTCGAGCAGGGCCAGTCCGTTGTTCAAGACGCCGATGATCAGGCAGCCGAGCACCGCGCCAAGCACCGACCCCCGCCCGCCGGAGAGCGACGCGCCGCCGATCACCACCGCGGCAATTGAGTCGAGCTCATAGGTCTCGCCGAGCCGTGGGGTGGCCGAGTCGAGCCGCGCGGTCAGCAGGAGGCCCGCCATGCCCGACAACGCACCGCTGCAGATGTAGGCCCAGGTCTTCACGCGCGCGACGTTGACGCCGCTCAGCCGGGCGGCCCGCTCGGCGCCGCCGACCGCGTACAGGTGGCGGCCAAAGCGGGTGCGTAGCGTGACCACCGTGAACACCGCCACCAAACCTGCGACAATCATCGCGGGGACCGGGACCCCGTGTAAGTCGCCGGTGCCCAGCCAGCCGAAGTCGTCGCCCAGCCCGGTGATCGGGTGCCCGCCGGTCCAGAGCTCGGTCAGCCCGCGGGCGATGCTGAGCATGCCGAGCGTCACAATGAAGGCCGGCATCCCCAACCGTGCGACCAGCAGCCCGTTCACCAGCCCCAGCAGCGAACCGACCAGCACGCCGGCGACAATCGTGCCGGCGACGGTGAACTCGACGTGCACGCCCAGCGGCGCGAGATCGACGCCGTACTTCAGCAGCCATGCCGACACAGCCGCCGAGAACGCCAGCACCGAGCCGACCGACAAATCGATACCGCCCGAGACGATCACCAGCGTCATGCCAATCGACAGGCACAGGTTCACCGAGATCTGCCGCAGCACGTTCATGCCGTTCTCGGGCGTCAAGAACGAGTCGGTCGAAACGCTCAGCGCGATCATCAACACCGCCAGGGCGATGAGCGACTGCAGCTGGGCAATGCGTTGGGTGAGGTTCATAGAACAGGCGTATCACGAGAGTAACCACGACGACACAACGATCACCACGTACGGCAGAGTCTTGCCCGACAGGGACGTGTCTTCGGATTCAAGTCAGCAATCGTTGCGTCCGTGGTGTCATTGTGGCTATTGGCTTCGGTTCATGCCGCCGACCCTGCCTGCGTGGTTGGCAGTGCGGCGGCGAGCAGCTTGTCATCGGTGGCCTCGTCCCGGGTGAACTCGGCTATCAGTCGGCCCTCGCTGAGCACGAGGATCCGGTCGGAGAGCGCGAGCACTTCCGGCAGCTCGGACGAGACCATCAGCACGCCCAAGCCGCTGGCGGCCAGCTCGTCGATCAGGGTGTAGATCTCTCGTTTGGCGCCGATGTCGATGCCGCGGGTCGGCTCGTCGAGCATCAGCACCTTCGGCTCGGTCGCCAGCCACTTGGCGAGCACCACCTTCTGCTGGTTGCCGCCGCTCAGCGTGCGGACCGCCTGGCGGGGTCCGGCCGACTTGATCGCCATCCGCCCGCCGTACCGCTCGGCGAGCGCGTCCTCTTTCGCCTTGCTGAGCAGACCGCCGGTCAGCACCCTGGCCAGGCACGGCAGGCTGATGTTCGGCCCGACGCCCATCGACAGCGCCAGTCCGTCTTGCTTGCGGTCCTCGGGGGCCAGACCAATGCCCGCGCCAATCGCCTCGGCCGGCGAGCGGGGCAGGCCGGGGCGCCCGTCGACTGCGATCTCGCCGCTGGTGAGATGGCCGAATGCGCCAAACAACGCCTGCAGCAGCTCGGTGCGGCCGGCGCCCATCAGGCCGAATACGCCGAGCACCTCGCCCCGCGCCAGCTCGAACGAGATGTCCCGCAGCACCGGCCTGGCGCCCTTGGTTGCCGAGCGGAGCGACAAGCCGCGGACCTCGAGCAGCGTTTTGCCCGTGACGCGGCGGTCGCCGGACGACTCGACCACAATGTCGCGGCCGACCATCAGGCGGATCAACTCGTGGCGGGTCGTGTCGACGTAGGGTTTTGCCTCGATAAATTCGCCGTCGCGGAAGACGGTGATGTCGTCGGCGATGATGTCGAGCTCCTCGAGACGGTGGGTGATGTACACCAGCCCGACGCCCTCCAACTTGAGCTGCGCAATCAGGCTGAACAGGGCGTGGGTCTCCTGCTCGGAAAGCGCCGAGGTCGGCTCGTCGAGAATCAGGACCTTCGAGTTGAACGACAACGCCCGGGCGATCTCTACCACCTGCTGTGAGGCGACCGTCAGCTGCTCGACTGGGCGTGCTGGGTCGACGTCCAGGTTCAGCCGTTTGAGCAGCACGGTAGCGTCGCGGTTCATGCGCGTGTAGTCAACCAAGCCAAGCCGGTTGCGGGGCTCGCGGCCGAGGAACATGTTCTCGGCGACCGAGAGGTTCGGCGCCAGGTTCAACTCCTGGTGAATGATCGAGACACCCGCCTCCTGCGCGGCCCTTGGCGAAGTGAAGCGGACCGGCTGGCCCTCGAGGACAATCTCACCCGAGTCGGGTGGGAACACACCGGCCAGGATGTTCATCAGCGTCGATTTGCCGGCGCCGTTCTCGCCCAACAACGCGTTGAGTCGGCCCCGCTCGACCCGCAGGCTCACGCCGCCCAATGCGCGAACGCCGGGGAACGTCTTGACGATGTCGGTCGCTTCGAGGACCGGCTGGGTTGGCTTTGGCTCGGCGTGGTGCGGCATGGCTAGAGGGCCTCCGCGTGGATCGGGACCGCGGCGATCGGCGGCTTGGGGGCGCCGCGGCTCTTGATCTCGACGCACGCCACGAACCGCAGCGACTGGTCGGGCGCCATCGTCCGCAGCCCCGGCGCCACGTTTGACTCGACCAGAAGGTTCAGCTCGTTGGCGACATCGTTCAGCTGCTGCGAGTCGCTCACCTCGGCCGAGGTCAACAGGCCGGTGGCGTCGCGAACGGCGGCGCCGAAGATGGGGCCGGTTTCGAGCAGCAGGTCGGCCTCGCTGTCGCCATCGATGTCGATCAGCACGCCCTTCCGCTCGACCGCGGTCACCGTGCCCTCGCCGCGGAGGTAGAGCAGGAACGCGCGGCTGACGCCAACCGTGCGGCCGTACTCGTCTTTGGCCGCGTCGAGGTTGTCGGCGAGCGCGGAAAGAACCTCGTCCGCGGGGTGGGCCCGGTCGTGCGAGCCGGCGAGCGGTCCGCTCCAGAACTGCTCGGCGAGCTCGGCCGCGGTGGCGGGTTGGTCCGCCGGATCCGGCTCATTGGCGCCGAGCGGGCGGACGTGCACCAGCGGCACGAACCAGCAGCCGAGGGCCGCGGCCGCCGCGATGAAGGTCCAGCGATAAGCCGCGGCGCGGTTCACTCCTTGGCCCCGTCCTTGGCCCCGTCCTTAGCTCCGTAGTCGCCGTACTCGGCCACGTTGTCGGGCGTTACGAGCTCGACCGCGACCGGAATCTTTTGGTCGAAGTTGCGGCGGCCCTTGAGGTACTCGTCGGCGAACTCGGCCGCCATCTGAGCCATCTTCTTCGGGAACTGCATCGCGGTCGCCTGGATCTCGCCGTCGGCGATCGAACGCACGACGTCCTCGGCGCCGTCGAAGCCGAACACTTTGATCTGCTCGGTCTTGCCAGCGCCCTCGATCGCCTGGTAGGCGCCGAGCGCCATGGCGTCATTTCCGCAGAATACCGCGACGATGTCGGGGTTCGCCTGCAGGATCGTTTCCATCACCTCCAGGCCCTTGGTGCGGTTGAAGTCGGCCGACTGCTGGGCGACCATCTCGAGCCCGTCGTATCGGTCGACCACGCTGTGGAAGCCCTTCGAGCGGTTGTAGGTGTTGTTGTCGCCGACCAAGCCCTGCAGCTCGGCGTACTTGCCCTCCTCGCCGACCGCCTCGACGAAGTACTGGCCGAGCTCGACGCAGCCGGCGTAGTTGTCCGACAAGATCTGGGCGGTGGCGGCGTCCGTGGCGTTGATCTCGCGGTCGATGCAGAACACCGGCACGCCCCGCTTCGTTGCCCGGCGGACGTTGGCCACCGAGGCGTCGGCGTCGGTCGGGTTGAAGAGGATCGCGTCGAACCCGCCCGCCAGCACGTTCTCGAAGGTGCTCGCCTCTTTGTCGACGTTGTCCTGCGAGTCGAAGATTACCGCCTCGTGGCCGAGCTCCTCGGCTCGGGCCTTGGCGGTCTCGGCCAGCACGACGAACCACGGGTTGTTGAGCGTCGAGACCACGACCGCCACCCGGCCGTGCTCCTTGACCTCGGCGGCCGGTTTGTTGTCTGCGTTTTCAGCGTCGGCGCCCTTAGCGTCGTCGTCAGTCGGCGTCTGGCCACAGCCGATAGCCGCCGCCATAGCCACGGCTAACCAGAGCAGAGAAGAGCGTTTCATCGCATTCATTTGGAAAAGGGATGAGGAGTAGTACTGCCGCAGACGTTGATTGTTACGCGAAGCGATTGGCCACGAAAAGGCACAAAGAGTCACAAAAAGTCTGTCGAATGGAGGGTCGGCTCTGCCATCGTGCTCTTGCGTCTTCTCGTGCCTTTTCGTGGCCCATCATAAAAACTCACATCACCCGCCGCACGGCGTCCTGCCAGCCAGCATACCGGCGGGCGGCCTCGTCGTCGGCGAGCTGCGGCTGGTAGGCCGTGGCGGTGAGCGGCAGCTCGCGCAGCGCGTCGAACGACTCGACCAGTCCCAGCCCCAGCAGCCCCGCCATCGCGGCGCCGCGGGCTGAGAAGTCGGCCGCGTCGGCGGCTTCGACCGTCAGCCGCGTGGCGTTGGCTACCATCTGCATCAATAAGCGATTGCGCGTGGCTCCGCCGTCGGCCCGGAGCACGGTGGACTCGGCGCCTTCGAACGGCGTCGCGTTGAACACATCGGCGACCTGGTAGGCGATCGACTCGAGCGCCGCGCGGCAGATGTGCTGCTTGGTTGTGTAGGCGGTCATGCCGACAATCGCAGCCCGGGCGTCGGGCTTCCAGTGCGGGGCGCTGAGCCCCGCGAAGGCCGGGATTAGGAAGACTCCACCGGAGTCGACGACCTCGGCGGCTAGTTGCTCGGACTCTTCCGCGGAGCTTATCAGCCCGAGCTGGTCGCGTAGCCAGGCGATGGTCGCCGCGGAGTAGTTGATCAGCCCCTCCCATGCGTATGTCGGCTTGCCTTGGTAGACCCACGCCAACGCGGCGACCGAGCCCCCGGGCGGCGTGGCGGAGCAGTCGCCGACGTTCCGCAGCACCGAGGTCCCAGTGCCGAAGGTCGCCTTCGACTCGCCGGGAGCGAAGCACCGCTGCGCGAACAGCGACGCCTGCGAGTCCCCCATCACGCCGCAGATCGGCGTCGGGCGAGGCAGGGCGCCGTCGAGTGTGGTCTGGCCGAACTCGGCGAAGCTCTCCCGCACCTCGGGCAGCGCGTCCATTGGCGTTTGGAACAGCTCGCAAAGCCGCGGGTCCCACCGCCGTTCGGTTAGGTGGAACAGCAGCGTGCGGCTGGCGTTGGTGTGGTCGGTGGCGAACACGGCGCCGCCGGTCAGCCGGTAGATGAGGTACGCGTCGATCGTGCCGAGGAGCGCCTCGCCGGCGGCGAGCTTGGCGGCGACCTCGGTATTGTTTCGCACGAGCCACAGCACCTTCGATGCCGAGAAGTACGAATCGAGCTTCAGTCCGGTCGCCTCCTGCACCCAATCGGCGTAGCCCTCGCGGCGGAGCTCCTCGCAGATCGAGTCGCTGCGGCGGCACTGCCAGACGATCGCCGGGCAGAGCGGTCGGCCGGTCGCGCGGTCGAAGACGACAAGCGTCTCGCGCTGGTTGGTGATCGACAACCCGATCGGCTGCTGGTCGGCGTTGCGGACGAGCACCGTCCGCGCGGCGGTCAGCACGTTCTGCCAGATCTCCTCGGCGTCGTGCTCGACCCAGCCCGGCTGCGGGTAGTGCTGCCTGTGATCGACCGACGCGGAGTCAACCACGCGGCACTGGTCGTCGAACAAGATCGCCTTGCTCGACGAGGTGCTCTGGTCGATGGCGAGCAGCACGCTCATCGCAGTGCCTCCTGCCGTGCGAGCAGCGATTGGGCCGCGGACGAAATCCCCTCTGCCGAAATACCGTAGTGGCGGAAGATGTCGGCCTGGCTGCCGGTCACGGTGTCCTCGTCGGGGACGCCGATGATCTTCAGCGGCGGCGCGCCGCCCAGCTCGACCATCACCTCGGCGACCGCGCCGCCCAGGCCGCCGTGCACCGAGTGCTCCTCGGCGGTCACGACCGCGCGGCAGTCGCGGGCCGCGTCCTCGACCGCCTGGCGGTCGAGCGGCCGCAGCGTGTGCATGCTCAGCACCCGGGCCTCGACGCCGGTGGCGGCGAGCGTCTGCGCGGCGAGTAGGCAGTGGATCACGGCCTCGCCAATGCCAACGAGCGCAACGTCGTCGCCTTGGCGGAGCAAGGTCGCGCGGCCCGGCTGGAACGGCTGGTCGCCGTGCGGCAGGTTGTACAGCTTGGCCTTGCCGAACCGCAGGTAGACCGGGTTGTCATGGCCGGCGGCGAAGCGGACCGCGGCGGCGGCCTCGTGGTTGTCGGCCGGCGCAATGATTGTCAGGTTGTGGATCGCCCGCAGGGCGGCGTAGTCGTGCAGCGAGTGGTGGGTGCTGCCGAGCGCGCCGTAGCTCACCCCGGCCGAGATGCCCACCACGGTAGCCGGCACATCGGAGTAGCAGATGTCGTTCTTGATCTGCTCGAGCGAGCGGGCGGTCAGGAAGCACGCCGGCGAGACCGCAAACGAACGCTGACCGGCCGCGGCCATGCCGGCGGCGATGCCAACCAGGTTCTGCTCGGCGATGCCGACTTCGACGATCTGGTTCGGCAGGCGGTCGCCGAACGGCTTGAGCTTGCCCGAGCCGCGGGAGTCGCTGGTCACGGCGAATATGCTCGGGTCGTCCTTGGCAAGCTCCTCAAGCGTTTCGGCGAACACTTCGAGGTTGGCGCGGCCCATGGTCAGGCCGAGCCTCTCGGCGTGGGCGACGGCCTCCGGAGAATACACGCTGGGGGCGGGGGCGCTCATGGGGCGGACTCCTCGAGCAGCCGCTCGGCGGCCTGCAGCTCGGCGATGGCGTCGTCGTACTGCTGCTGACTAGGGACGCCGTGGTGCCAGGAGATGACGTTCTCCATGAAGCTCACGCCGCGGCCCTTGGTCGTGTTGGCGATCACGCAGGTCGGCTTGCCGGGCTCCGCCGGATTAGACAGCGCATCGGTCAGCTGGGCGTAGTCGTGCCCGTCCACCGTGACGACCGCCCAGCCGAAGGCGGCGAACTTCTCGTCCAGCGGCTCGTTGCTGCAGACGTCGCGCGTCGGGCCGGTGATCTGCAGCGAGTTGTGGTCGATAATCGCCGTGAGGTTGTCGAGCCCGTAGTGGGCGGCGGACATGGCGGCCTCCCAGTTGGAACCCTCGGCCAGCTCGCCGTCGCCCATCAGGGTGAACACCCGGTAGTCGGCGCCGGTCCGCTTGCCCGCGATCGCCATGCCGTTGCAGATCGACAGGCCGTGGCCGAGCCCGCCGGTGTTCATCTCGATCCCCGGCGTCTTGCGGGTCGGGTGCCCGACGAACGGCGACTGGTAGTGGCAGAGGGTTTCCAGCTGCTGGATCGGGAAGAACCCGGCGTGGGCGAGCACCACGTAGAGTGCCTCGACCGAGTGCCCCTTGCTCTGCACGTAGCGGTCGCGCCCCGGGTCGCTGAACGTCTGCGGCGAGACCCGCAGCACGCGGTTGTACAGCACGTTGAGGATGTCCAGGCACGACAGGCTGCCGCCGGTGTGCCCGGCCCCGGCCGCCACGATGTACCGCAGCACGTCCTGCCGCATCCGCACGCTCAGGCGGAGGAGTTGGTCGTCGTTGAAGTTGGGTCGCTGGGTCATTTGCTCCGGGCTCGGTGTGGGGAGCCGTTAGCCACGAGAAGGCACAAAGAGCACAAAAAATAACGGTTTTGGGATGTGCTCTAGAGGATGGTTTTGCGCCAACCGGTTCTCTCCTCTTGTGTCTTCTCGTGCCTTCTTGTGGCAATTCCTCCTGTCGCCAGGAGGTGCTACACGTGCGTGTGGGTGTCGATGTTGAGGTAGGTCTCGAAGGCCTCGGCCAGCACGGCGGCCGAGTGCGACTGGGTCATCACCACGTGGTGCTCGAAGCCGTTCTTGCAGATGTAGTGCAGCAGCTCACGCAGCTTGGGGACGTGGGCCACGGCCCGGGTGCCGAACGTGTTGAGCACATCGTCGGTCAGCTCACCCTCGCCGACGTACGCACGGATGCGGCCTTCGGTGTCGGCGGTCGTGAGGCGGCCGAACGTGAGCGGCCCGGCCGGCGTGCGGCCCTCGAGCGCGCCGTAGGTGTTCTCCTCGCCGAGCGTGCTGCCGAGGATCGGTGCGGTCGCGATCTTGATGTCGGGCAGGAAGCTCTTGGCCCAGTTGCCGCAGTGGAACAGCGCACAGCGGTCCTCGTCGTCGCCGTAGTTGTTGTTCCAATCGACGATCGCCGCGGGCGAGTCGCACGCCAGCTGCATCGCGTACATCGTCAGCACGCCGGTGACGTCCACCTCGCACGCGCTCGGCATGAACTTCTCGCTCATCATGCTCATCAGCGTGCAGACGTTGCAGCCGAAGTTCTGCTGTACGCTGGTCCAGCACTGGATGGCGGTGGCGTCGATGGCGTTGTCGTCCATCCAGCGGCCGAGCACGACGCCGAGCCGCGCCATCTGCAGCATCCGGTCGTCCGGCGCGTTGGGGGCCGGGGCGTAGCTGTGCACCTCGTCGAGCTTGGCCGTGACCGCCGGGTCGTCGGCGGCCAGCTTGCCGGCCGTGGCCAGGAACTCCGACAGGTCAACCGTCGTGACGCTGACGCCGTAACGCTCGAGGATCTTCTCGCTGTAGCGGACCGTGTTGAACGCGCCGGGCCGCGCGCCGACGGCGCCCAGCCGCACCCCGCGGAAGCCGTTCGCCACCCGACAGACGCCGAGGAACTTCCGCAGGTCGGCCTCGAAGCTGTCCGAGCCCGGCGCCGTGACGTGCTTCTCGGTCAGCGTGAACGGGATGCCCGCCTGCACCAGGTTGTTGCAGACCGAGATCTTGCCGCAGAACGCGTCCCTCCGCCGCGAGACGCCCAGCTGGTTGAGGTCGTCTGGGTAGCCCTGGATCAGCACCGGCACGTCCAGGCCGGCCAGCTTGAGCGTGTCGGCCACGCCCTTTTCATCGCCAAAGTTCGGCAAGCAGACCAAGACGCCATCGATGTCGTCGCGGCGGCTGCGGAACAGCTCAGCACAACGCCGCGCGTCGGCGTGGGTCTCGATGCCGCCGAGCTTGGTCTCCTCCGGCGTGACCCACACCGGCTCGACGCCGAGCGAGTCGAACAGCGTGGCGAGGTCGGCCCGCGCCTCGGAGACCAGCTGGTCCGGGAAGAAGTCGCGGTTGCCGACAATCACCCCGAGGGTGGCTTTTTTCGTAGTCATGGATCTCATGCGATTAGCGATAGAAGACGCCGACGATCATTCGGCGAGTTGGACCCGCAGGGCGTACGCGGGCGAAGCCGCCGGCTCGGCGGGCAGCGACACCACCAGCCCCGACGCGTCCAGCCGCCATTCTAGCGTTTTGTCAGAGCCCAGCAGCCCGACGCCCGCGACTTTCGCGTCGGCCAGCGACTCGATCACCGCCCGGCCGTCCTCAGGCCAGGCCAGGCCGATCGCGTACACGACGCCCGGCTTGGCGGTGAAGCGGAAGTCGGCGGCGGTGAATCGGGCGGCGTCGCCGTCGGAGAACGCGCCGTCGCCGGCGGTGGTGGGGCCCTCCCCAAACTCGATCCACGGCCGCGTGCCGTAGATCGCTTCGCCGTTTACCGCCAGCCACGCGCCGATCTCGCGGAGCATTGCCTGCTCTTGGTCTGGGATCGTGCCGTCGGCCTTGGGGCCGATGTTGAGCAGCATCACGCCGTTCTTACTGACAATGTCGATCAGGTCGTGCACCAGCTGGCCGGAGGTCTTGTACTTGTGCCCCTCGATGTAGCCCCACGAGTTCTTCGAGACCGACGTGCAGGTCTGCCACAGCTCGGGCTCGATGCCCGCGAACTTGCCCCGCTCGACGTCCAGCACCCCTGTGCCGCGGGGGAACGAGTAGCCCTCCCACTCCTTGAAGTTGATGGCGGCGGGCTGGCCCCACTCGGCGGCGCGGTTGTAGTAGTACGCCGCGAACCGCTGCAGGTACGGCTGGAACACCGGCTGGCAGATCCACCAGTCGAAGTACATCACCTGCGGGCGGTGCTTGTCGACGATCTCGCACGAGCGGAGCAGCCAGTCGTCGAGGAACGCCTGG
Source organism: Posidoniimonas polymericola (assembly GCF_007859935.1). NCBI lineage: Bacteria > Pseudomonadati > Planctomycetota > Planctomycetia > Pirellulales > Lacipirellulaceae > Posidoniimonas > Posidoniimonas polymericola. The sequence continues at coordinate 1,017,740 of NZ_SJPO01000001.1, forward strand.
CTGGGGGGCTCGGCCTGGCTCTCGCTGACGCGTTTGTTGTGGGCCGGGCCGTAGAGCTTGGCGTTGGCCGGGGCCTGCACGTCGGAGTCGAGCAGCCGGCCTTGGCCGAAGAACCACCAGTTTTCTGCGCGGTGGCTCGACGCGCCGACGACGATGTCCTGGGCCCGCAGGGCGTCAGCCAGGTCGGCGATGACGTCCCGCCGCGGCCCGCGCTCCGACGCGTCCCATGTGGTGTAGTCGCTGGCGTACATCGGGAAGCCGTCGTGGTGCTCGGCGACCGGCACGACGTAGCGAACGCCGGCATCCTTGAATAGCTTCGCCCACGCGGCGGGGTCGAACCGCTCGGCCTTGAACCGCGGGATGAAGTCCTTATAGCCGAATTTGTTGAGCGGGCCGTAGGTCTTCAGGTGGTGCTCGTACTCGGGCGAACCCTTGGTGTACATGTTCCGCGGGTACCACTCGCTGCCGAACGCGGGCACGGAGTACGCTCCCCAGTGGATGAACACGCCGAGCTTGGCGTCGGCGTACCACTCGGGAGACTGGAACTCCTTGAGCGAAGCCCAGTTGGGCTGAAATGGGCCCTGGGCAGCGACCTTGTCGACCTCGGCGAGGCGGCGGTCGATCTCTTCCTGTGGCAGCTGCGGCGCGAAGTCCTGCCCAGCGCCGAGCCGCATCTCGCCGCCGACGCGTTTCAGGTAGTCGAGTTCCTGCTGCGTGACGCGGCAGATCGTGCCGTGCTTGTGCCCCTCCGGGAAGCTCGCCCGATCGGAGATGTCGCGGAAGGTCTCGAAGTCGGTGGTCGCCAGCACGCCGTACTTGTGGTCGCCGTAGGCGTCGAAGTAGATGCGGTAGTCGTCACCGAACTTGGCGACCGTTGGGCCCTCGGTGAACTTGCGGGTGATCGGCTCGCTGACGTCAGTCCAGGGGCCGAGCGGCGACTCACCCTGGGCGACCCGCAGACCGAGCACCGGCCGGGTGTTGTCCTTCAGCACCAAATGGTAGTCGTCGCCCAAGGGGACGATCACTGCGTCGATGACGCTGAAGCCGGGCTCGCAGAACAACTCGGTCGGCGTGAACTCCCGGAAGTCGCGGGTGGTGGTTGCGTACATCCGGTGGTTGTTCTGGTGCTCCTCAAGCCCGTCCGGGTAGCGGCCCGGGATCGTCGACGCCCAGGCGATAATGAACCGCTCGCCCGGCTCGTCGTAAAACACCTCCGGCGCCCAGACGTTGACGGTTGTCGGCTCGTGCTTCATGACCGGCACGAACTCTTGGGGCGACCAGTGCACCAGGTCACGCGAGCGGGCGTGGCCAAAGCCGTTGTCGCCCCGCCAGGCAGTGGTCCACACCAGGTGGAACCAGCCGTCCGGCCCGCGGACCAGGCTCGGGTCGCGCATCAGCTTGCCGCCCCCGGCGTGCGGGCGGAGGAAGGCGCCGGGGATCCGCTCCCACTGGAGGCCGTCGTGGCTCCAGAGCAGCCGCAGACCGGCGTCGGCCGGCTCTTCAAATGAGGTGAAGAGGTAGACCGAGCGGGCGCCGCTTTCCTCGTCGCCGTGGGCGCTGCTCGGCCAGCCAGCCGAGCAGCACAACGCGACCGCCGCAATTGCGAAGCAGGATACTTTCGTTGGAAAGGCGTTGACCATGGAACTGCTGAAGCGTCAATCCGTGGTTACGCCCACGCACGATGGGAGCCTGCCTAGTTGTCCGATGAGAACCGCTCGCGGCCGGTGTCACCACCGTTGCGGCGTCCGACCGCGTTCCATACCTCGGCGTTAACATCCAGGTTGATCGAGTGCACCGAGCCGTCGCAGTACACCATGTTCACCGCCGCGTGGGGAGACCCGAACCTTTCGGCGAACGTTTCGCGGGCGTTGCCGTCGGGCTTGTCTCGCTGAGGGAGCTTGCCCTGGTCCTCGAAGGTTTCGTCGTTCTGTTGCGAGCCGGTCCAGCGGACGGTGTCCCAGTCGAAGCCCTCGTACATCGAGTTGTTGTCGCCGTCGTGGCGGCCGTCGATGTACATGTCGCTGCTCAGGTACTTCTCGCCCGCGAGAGCGGTTTTCGACGCGCCGTCGGTCACCTGCCGCAGCTTGGCGCCGCGGCGGTAGCCCACGATGCCGTCCCACCGCTTGTAGTAGTCGGAGCCCGGCGGCCAGGTCCAGCCGTCGCCGAGCGCCTGACAAGTCGGGTAGGCGTTGTAGCAACGCGCGTCGGGTCCCTGCCCAAGCTTCAGCTTGTCGCCGCCGCCGTTGGCGGCATAGTCGCTCTTGGCGTAGAAAGCCGGCGCGCTCGCGTTCCAGGGCGGCTGAATCGGATTTCCCGAGCTGTCAAGCGAGGGGAACGGCTCAACGCTGCGACGCGACGGGCAGATGAAGGTTCCGACCGCGTGCTCCATCTGCTGGGCGATCGCGAGCTTCTTGGGGGTGTCCTTGCCGGTGATGCCGCCCGAGATGCCCTGTCCGATCTGAGCAACCGCGGCCTCTTCGATGTAGGCAGCGATGCCGAAGATCCAGCCGCCGGGCTGCTTCTCGCCGACGCCCCAGTCGGGGTCGCCGACCCACTTGAAGCCCCAGCCGCCCGATGGGAACTCGCGGTGGGTGCTCTCGTAGTTGATCGCCGCCAGGCCGATCTGCTTGAGGTTGTTCTTGCACGTGTTGCGACGCGCCGCCTCGCGCGCGGCCTGGACAGCGGGCAGCAAGAGCGCGATCAGCACGCCGATGATCGCGATGACCACGAGCAGTTCGACCAGGGTGAACGCCCTTAACCGACCGGTAGAACGAGCACGCTTAGATACAGACATTTGAATAGGTTCCTGAATAGATGCCGTGTCGCACAGCCGCCTCTGCTGTCCGCCCTAACGCGACCCCGTTAATTTAGTGCTTGGGGTTCGCGTTTCTGAAATCTTGCCGCCTTTTATCCAGACAGCACGAGAGAAGTTGTTGGGTGGGGGGCGTTGTTTGCAGCCTGCCGACCCGATGGTCTGGTGCGCCGCAACAAGCCACCCCCGGGGTTACTCTGCCATCGCTGAGACTCCTGCCCGCGCGTGGCGTTCGCGATACTCGGTAGGGGTGAGCCCCTCCTCGCTGAGGAAGAGCAGCCGCATCCGCTCGCGGCTTGGGAACCCCGCCAGGTACGAGACCGTCTTCACCAGGAAGTCGGTCTCGGTCAGCATCCGCTTGGCGCGGGACAGCCGGCACGCATTGATCTCATCGAGCACCGACCGGCCCAGCACCTGCGCGAACCGCCGGTCGAGCGTCCGCCGGGTGACCGGCAGCCGCCGCGCGACGTCGTTGACGCTCAGCGGCCGCTTGTGTGGGCAGCTCCAGATGACCTCCCGGGCCTGCTCGACGATGGCGTCCTGTTCGGACGCGGCGGCGGGGCGGCGGGTTGAGGCCTCGGGGGGGGGCTCGTGCGATGAAACGCCCAACGCCTCGCCGATCAGCCGCACCGCGGCGTGCTGCAGGTCACGTCCGCTGCCACGCGGGGCGGAGCGGCCCAGCTCGAGCACTCGGTCAAAGTGGCGCGTCAGCGCCGCTGTGCTGCCGGGTGTGACGATCGGGTTGCTGGCCGAGGCCGCGCCTGCCGCGAACAGCCGATCGACCGTGCGCCCGTTGAACGAGATCCAGTTCTCCTGCCAGCCCACGGCCCGGTCCGGCCGGTAGCGGTGCCAGACGCCGGGGAACAGGAACAGGAGGGCCTGGCCGTGGATCCGGATGAGCCCGGTCTCGCGGCTCTCGAACTCGCCGCGGGCGTCGGTCAGCAGGACGATCTGGTGCTCCGGCAGGATCCGGCCCGACCGCCAGTCGAAGTGGTAGATGCTAGGGTGTTCCGCCTGCGGGTAGGCGTCGCCCGGCCGCACGACCGAAGCGCCCACGCCGGTGACGTAGAGGGCCTCGGCCTCGCTCGCCTTCTCTACCGGCAGGTAGCGGAAGAACGGCTCCTGCTGCCGTCGACCGGCTCCGCCAACGCGCTGCGCGGAGCGGACGAAGCCGCCGAACGACGGGTCGTTCTCGCCCTGCGGGATGCAGGCGCCTGCACTGTTCTCGGTGAGTTCCGAAAGCGAGTAGGAGGTGATCATGGTAGTTGCTCTGAGATAAGGGTCTTGGTCGTAGCGGGGGCGGTCTGGTGAGGAAGCCGGACAGCTAGGCGAGGTCGCGTCGGACAAACATCGGCAGGTTGATCGAACCAAGGCTTACCGCCGACGGGCTGGGCGCGGCCTTGAGCGACTCGTCGCGGGAGGTCCGGATGTGGTGGACCAGTCGGAGCTGCGCCTGCTCCGGGTCGCGGTCGGCCATCGCCGCCAGGATCGAGCGGTGCGCCGTGTTGGCCTCGATCACGCGCGAGACCGGGTGGGCGCCGCGTTGCGCCGTGAACATCAGCGACACCGCCCGGGTCTGCTCGAGGACCTGGATCAGTCGCTGGTTGCCGGCGTTGGCGATAATCAGCATGTGGAAGGCCATGTCGGCGGCCAGGAACCGACGCAGCCCCTCCCGGTCGAGCGCCGCGGCCCCGTCGTCCTCGATGCGTCGGACCTCCGCGTCGATCGCCTCGCAGAGGCTTTCGAGCTCGTCGAGGCCCTCGCAGGTGATCCGCTCGGTCGCCTTGGCTACCGCTAGGCACTCGAGCGCCTCGCGGATCTCGAACAGTTCTTCCAGCTCTTCGGCCGGGATCTGCCGCACCACTGTGCCGTACCGTGGAACCTGCACCACCAGCCCTTCATTGGCCAGCTGACGCAGCGCCTCGCCGACCGGGGTTCGGCTCAGGCCATACTCCTTGGCGAGGTTCGCCTCGGACATGACTTCACCGGGCGATAGTTCGCCGGTAGTGATCTTGTCGCGGATGTTCGCGTAGACGTGCTGCGAGTGCCGCGAGTGCCTGTGCATGGCGCCGCCTGAACCAGAGACTTCGAAAAGGAAATGCGAAAAGGTGTCAACCCCTAAGGGGTGACGGCGTCTGGAAAGCCTCTGGAATCCCAGTGGCGTTTCAAAGAACGCAAGTAGCACGCTACTCGAACACAAGTAGCACACCACTCAATTTGCCGATGACCGGACGCTCAGTCAACAAAACCGGGGGGGCTGCGGTTGCAATCCTGCTTCGCACTCACGCATTTGCATCCGTGGGCCCTGCTGGTGCGTGGAATGCACTGCTCGTGCCCGACCGAAATGCGGTGGTCCGCTTCGCTGATGGCCCTCGAGTACCACGGATCCCAGGCTGGTAGGCCGAGGGCAGGTAGGCGTTTTCCGCGGCGCTGGGCAGCGGGGGCCCATCGATCGTAGCGCTTGATATTTGTCTCGATTGCAGTGCGGGTTGATACACGCCGGCCCTGGCCGCGCCGTTATGCTGAAGGGACGCCATTCGGCGGCTTGCGCCAGCGGAAGAGAACCCACCGACCAACGGAGTGCGTTGCGATGATTCCTTACTCAACCACTCCGAAACGCATGCGCGCTGCCGGTCCGACGCTAGGCCGCGCTGCCGGCTGGTTGGTACTGCTGGCCGCGGCGACGGTCGGGGCCGATCCGCAGTCGGAGGGCCCCATCGTGTCCGAAGGTTTTATCTACCAGACCGCGCCGTACCCGTCGTGCCACGCATCGACCCTCGTTGAGACCGGCGACGGGCTGCTGGCTGCCTGGTTTGGTGGCACGCACGAACGCCACACCGATGTCGAGATCTGGACTGCCCGCCGCGTCGACGGCGCGTGGGACCAGCCGACCATGGTCGCCGATGGCGTGTCGGCCGACGGCGTGCGTTACCCTACCTGGAACCCGGTGCTGTTCCAGCCCGAGGGGGGCCCGCTCCTGCTGTTCTACAAGGTGGGGCCTACGCCGCAGGATTGGTGGGGCATGCTCAAGACCTCCGACGACAACGGCCACAGCTGGTCCGACGCGCGGCGGCTGCCCGACGGCATCCTTGGCCCAATCAAGAACAAGCCGGCGCAGCTGGTCAGCGGCAGCCTCCTGCTCCCCACGAGCACCGAGGATCAGGGCTGGCGGCTGCACTTCGAGTTCACCGACCCACAAGCTAACGAGTTCACCCGCACCGACCCGATCCCCGCGGTCGACGGGCTACGGGCGATCCAGCCGAGCGTGCTGCAGCACCGCGACGGGCGGCTGCAGGCGATTGGTCGGACCCGCCGCAGCGGCGTCTTCCAAACGTGGTCATCCGACCAGGGCAAGACCTGGTCGGAGGTCTCGCCGTTGGGGCTGCCAAACCCGAGCTCTGGAACCGACGCCCTGACCATGGCCGACGGCCGGCACGTGCTGGTCTACAACCACAGCAGCGAGGGGCGCAGCCCGCTGAACGTGGCGCTCTCGGACGACGGCGTGCATTGGCAGGGGGCGCTGGTGCTCGAGGACGACCCAACCGCCAAGGCGGGCTTTGCCTACCCGGCGGTGATCCAGACTTCCGACGGCCTGGTGCACATCACCTACACCTGGAAGCGCGAACGCATCAAGCACGTGGTGCTCGACCCCAGCCGGTTGGACGCCGAGCCGATGGTCGACAACCAGTGGCCTGCCGCGGTTTCGCTCCTCGGCCGCGGCTAATCGGTCCGGGCCTGCTTGCTCCTCACCCCCTTCTCATCGTGGTTCTACTGAGGCGACTATCAATGGCGCGCGTCGCAGAAAGTCGTGGCTTTACGCTGGTTGAACTGCTTGTTGTAATCGCGATCATTGGCGTGCTGATCGCGTTGCTGCTGCCGGCGGTGCAGTCGGCCCGCGAGTCGGCGCGGCGGATCGAGTGCAAGAACCACCTGAAGCAGATTTCCCTTGCCGCGCTCAACCATGAGAGCACGCACCGCCATCTTCCCACGGGGGGGTGGGGCTACCGATGGGTCGGCGACGCCGGGTCCGGGTACGGGGCGAAGCAGCCGGGCGGCTGGGCGTACAACATTCTTGAGTACATGGAGCTGGCCGAGCGTCGCGAACTAGGAGGGGCGATCGTTGAACGGTTGGTGGCCCGGGAGGCGATCCCGGAGTCCGATCAGAACGAAATGCTGGCGCTAGTATCCTCGCCGGTGGCGGGGTTCCTGTGCCCCTCGCGGCGGAGCGTCAAGGCCTACCCGCTGATTGACCCCAGCCTGCCGTACCTCGCCTACAACGCCCAGGCCTGTCGCGCCGCGCGCCCTGGGAAGGAGGGCTGTTTTGTAGCGCGGGGCGACTACCGAGCCAACGCGGGCTCCATCAACCGTGGTGAAGAGGAGGGGCCCACCCCCAACTACGTGAACTACCACCGCTGGTGGGCCGATCCCACTACCCAGACCGGCGTGGTGTTCCAGCGCAGCGCCGTCAAGCTCGGGCAGATTACCGACGGGACCTCTCACACTTTCCTGGTGGGTGAGAAGGCCCTCAACGAGGCCGACTACGAGTCCGGCACGCACTCCTCGGACGACCAGTGTGTCTACTCTGGCCACGACCAGGATAATATCGGTTACACCTCCAACGGCGCCGAGCGCATGCCGCCGCTGCGGGACAACCTCGCCTCTGGGACTGCCACCCGCTGGCGTTTCGGCGGCCCCCACCCCGCTGTGATGAACGTCGCGATGGTCGACGGCTCGGTCGACTCCCTGCCGTTCGACATCGACGTCGACCTGTTCGCCGCAATGGGGGGCCGCGCCGACGAAGGCGAGCCCCCAACCTACTGACCGTACTCGATGACCGCCACCAGCTTCACCAAGTTGCTTCGACTGCTAACGCTCGCAATGTTATGGGCCGCCACGCCGGCCGGCGCGGCGCACGCGGGCGGGGCGGCCATCGACTTCAACCGCGACGTCCGCCCGGTGCTGTCCGACGCCTGCTTCCACTGCCACGGGCGGGACGCCGAGCACCGCGAGGCCGACCTGCGGCTCGACGCCTGGCAGGACGAAGAGTCGTCCGCCGCTTCGGACGTGATCACGCCCGGCGACCCGTCCGCCAGCGAGCTGATCGAGCGGCTCGTGACTGACGACCCCGACCTGCGGATGCCGCCGCCCGACTCGGGCAAGACCATCACGCCAGAGCAGATTGAGGTCCTCAAGCAGTGGGTCGCCGGCGGCGCACAGTACAAGCGGCACTGGGCGTTCGAGGCCCCGGTGCGTCCGGAACTCCCGGAGACAAAGCACGCCGAGTGGGCCCGCAACCCGATCGATCATTTTGTTGCAGCGCGGCTCGAGCAGGAGGGGCTCGCTCCCTCACCGGCGGCAGACGGCCCAACCCTGCTGCGGCGGCTCTGCTTGGACCTGACCGGCCTGCCGCCAACGCTCCGCCAGCTTGCCTGGGCCGACCGGCTACCGGAAGAAGACGCGTACAACGCCGTGGTGGACGAGCTGGTCGGCTCTCCCCACTACGGCGAGCACTGGGCCCGCTGGTGGCTCGACGCCGCCAGCTACGCCGACTCGAACGGCTACGAGAAGGACCGCAACCGCGAGGTCTGGATGTACCGCGACTGGGTCGTGGCGGCGTTCAACGACAACCTGCCGTACGACCGGTTCGTCAAGATGCAAGTCGCCGGCGACCTGACGGAGGGGACCGCCGAGGCCCGGCTGGCGCCGACCGGGTTCCTGCGGAACACGATGGTCAACGAAGAGGGGGGCATCGACCCGCAGCAGTTCCGCATGGAGCAGCTGTTCGCGCGGATAGACATCCTCGGTAAGTCGGTGCTCGGCCTGACGATGCAGTGCGCCCAGTGCCACACCCACAAATACGACCCGATCAGCCACACCGAGTACTACCAGATGCTGGCGTTGATCAACGACGCCTACGAGTCGTCGGTCACCCTCTACCCGCCAGAGCAGAAGCAGCAGCGCGACGCCGTGCTCGCCCGCATTAGCGAGCTCGAGCGCAGGCTGCAGGCCGACCACCCTGAATGGCGCGAGGACCTGCAGGCCTGGGCCGCGGAGCACCAACGCCTTGGCCCGCCCAACGAGTGGAGCGTCATCCGCCCCGAGCTCGACGGCAGCGGCGGCCAGAAGCTGCGGCTGCTGCCCAATGGCGCCGTGCTGGCCGAGGGGTACGCTCCGGCGCAGCTCACTACAGACCTTTCGACCGAAGTAAAGGCGGGTCGCATTTCCGCCGTCCGGCTCGAGCTGCTCACCCACCCGACGCTGCCGCGGCAGGGGCCCGGCCGATCGGAGTTTGGGCTGTGCGCGCTGACCGACTTTGAGCTCCGCGTCGAAGACCCGACCGCCGATGGGGGCCTCCGCCGCCTAGCGATCGACCGTGCGTACGCCGATGTCGAGCCGCGGGTGTCGGAGCTCGCCGCCAAGTTCGACGACGGCTCGGGCAAGCGACGCGTCACCGGACCGATCGGGATGGCGATCGACGGCGACAAGAATACCGCCTGGGGGATCGACATCGGCCCCGGTCGCAGCAACCAGCCGAGGACCGCGGTGTTCGTGCTGAAGGAGCCGCTCATCTGCGACGGCCCCACACGGCTGTCGATCAAGCTGGTGCAGGTGCACGGTCAGACCTACCACAAGGATCTGCACACCAACAACCTCGGCTGTTACCGGTTATCGGTCACAGGCGACCCCGATCCGACGATCGACCCGCTCTCCGCTAGGGTGCGCCGGCTCATCGAAAAGTCCGCCGACCAATGGAGTGACGCCGAACGCAACGACCTGCTCAGCAGCTACCGCGCGACCCGCGACGACTGGGCCGACGTCAACGAAGAGATCGAGGCCGCCTGGGCCGACCACCCGCAGGGCGTGGCGCAGCTGGTGCTCGAGCGGCGGGAGGTCCCGCGGGTTACGCACCGGCTCGAGCGGGGCGAGTACACCAAGCCCGCCGAGGAGGTGCATCCGGGCGTCCCGGCTTTCCTGCACCCGCTCGCTTCCGAGGCGCCCAACCGGCTGGCGCTGGCCGAGTGGCTGGTTGACCGCCGCTCGCCGACGACGGCCCGCACGGTGGTCAATCGGGTGTGGCAGTCGGTGTTCGGCGTAGGGCTTGTTGAAACGCCCGGCGACTTCGGCCTGCAGGGCGCGGCGCCGAGCCACCCGGAGCTGCTCGACTGGCTGGCGGTCGAGCTGATGGACAGTGACTGGGACCTGCAGCACATCGTGCGGCTGATTGTCGACTCGGCGACCTACCGGCAGTCGAGTCGTGTGACGCGGCCGCTGATCGAGCAGGACCCGCACAACCGCCTGCTCGCCCGCGGGGCCCGCTACCGCGTCAACGCCGAGGCGGTCCGCGACATCGCCCTAGCCGCCAGCGGCCTGCTGAACCGCAAGACCGGCGGCCCGGGCGTCTGCCCGCCGGCGCCGGAGTACCTGTTCCACCAGCCCGCCAGCTACACCGAGAAGTGGTGGGACTTCGAACCCGGCGACAGCCAGTACCGCCGGGCGTTGTACACGTTCCGCTACCGCACGCTGCTGTACCCGGTGTACCAGAACTTCGACGCCCCGACCGGCGAGACCGCCTGCGTCCGCCGCGACCGGTCGAACACCCCGCTCCAGGCGCTGACGCTGCTCAACGAGCCGCTGTTCTTCGAGTGCGCGCAGACGCTGGCCGAGCGGCTGCTGGAGCGTTCCGGCGACGACTCCGAGCGGATCGAGCGGCTGTACGCCCGCTGCCTGGGCCGTCGCCCGGCGGACGCCGAGGTCGGCGCGTTGCTCGACTTCGCCGCGAAGCAGGCCGCCCGCTATCAATCGAAAGAGCTGGCGCCGCGTACCGAGATCGTCGCCGCGGCCGAGGCCAGCCCCCGGTACACCGCCCGCGAGCTGGCGGTCTGGACCGCCGTGTCGCGGGTCGTGCTGAACCTGGACGAGACCATCTCACGCGAGTGACCCGATGAACTGCCAAAGCCACCTGCACCAACAATCCGACCCCCGCCTGCTCGCCCGCCGCTGGTTCCTGCAGCAGTGCGGCGTGGGCCTCGGCTCGATCGCGCTCGCGCAGGCAGCGGGCGAATCGCGGGCCGCGTCGTCAACGGCCGTGCACCACCACACGCCGCGGGCGAAGAACGTCATCTTCTTGTTTATGGCGGGCGGCCCTAGCCAGGTGGAGTTGTTCGACTACAAGCCTGACCTCCAGAAGTTCGACGGCACGACCGTGCCCAAGCACCTGATCGAGGGCTACCGCGCGGCGTTCATCAACCCGTCGTCGAAGCTGATGGGCGCCAAGTTCGGCTTCAAACGCTATGGGCAAAGCGGCACGCAGATGTCGGAGCTGCTGCCGCACCTGGGTGACGTGGTCGACGACATCACGCTGGTCAAGTCGCTGCACACCGACGCCTTCAACCACGCCCCGGCCCAGCTGCTGATGAGCACCGGCTCGCAGCAGTTCGGCAAGGCGAGCCTCGGCGCGTGGACGCTGTACGGGCTGGGGAGCGAGTCGCAGAACCTGCCGGGCTTTGTCGTGTTCAGCACCGGCAAGAAGGGGCCCAGCGGCGGCGCGGCCAACTGGGGCAGCGGATTCTTGCCGACCACCAACCAGGGCGTGCCGTTCCGAACCAGCGGCGACCCGGTGCTGTACCTCTCGAACCCCGACGGCGTCGATCGACGCCAGCAGCGGGAAACGGTCGACGCGGTCAATCAGCTGAACGCGGCGCACCTGGCCGCGGCGGGCGACCCCGAGATTGCCACCCGGATCAACAGCTACGAGATGGCGTACCGCATGCAGGCCACCGCGCCCGAGGCGATGGACCTCGCCAGCGAGCCGCAGCACATCCTCGAAATGTACGGCGCCGAGCCGGGCAAGCAGTCGTTCGGCGCGACCTGCCTGCTCGCGCGGCGGCTGGTCGAGCGCGGCGTCCGTTTCGTGGAGATCTTCCACGAGGCGTGGGACCAGCACGGCAACCTCAAGATCGACCTTGGCCTCAACTGCCAGCGGACCGACCGTGGCGCCGCGGCGCTGGTGAAGGACCTCAAGCAGCGTGGGCTGCTCGACGACACGCTGGTCGTGTGGGGCGGCGAGTTCGGCCGCACGCCGATGGTCGAGGGGGGCGGCTTCGACGGGCGCGACCACCACCCCAACGCGTTCACCATGTGGCTGGCGGGCGGCGGCGTGAAGGCGGGCCACGTGCACGGCGGCACCGACGAGCTCGGCTTCAACGCGGTCGAGAACCCGGTGCACATCCGCGACCTGCACGCCACGATCCTCCACACGCTCGGCCTGGACCACGAGCGGTTGTCGTTCAAGTCGCAGGGCCTTGACCAGAAGCTGACCGGCGTCGAGCCGGCGCGGGTCGTCACCGAGTTGCTGGCGTGAGCGGTTGGGCGACCCGGCGAAACTGTGAGGGCTGCGCGAGCTTGCCGCCGGGCGTTCGGTTGGGATTCCACGGGATGTCAGCCTGGCCTTTTTTCGGCAGTCGACGGTGAAATCGCTTCTGCCGATGGGGTATACTGGCCACCATTGACCGTGGGGATTCTTCCGCCGGCGGTGTCCAACCCGGCTGGCTCTTCTTGCAAGGTGACTTCGATGCTCAAGCAACCGTCTTTCTGGATCGGTGTGGTGATTGCCCTGGCTGTGGTCGGGTGGTTCCGCATGAACGCCAGTGAAGATGCGGAGGTGGTTCGCGAGAAGCCATCGAAAATTGCGTTCGTCACGGCGGGCGAGGGCGAGTTCTGGCAGGCCGCGGTGGCCGGCGCCGAGGACGCCGCCGAAGAGCTCGGCGTCGAGCTCGACGTCCGCATGCCGAAGCAGACCGAGAGCGTGCAGGAGCAGAACGAGCTGCTGACCACCCTCAGCTCGGGCAAGTACGACGGCATCGCGGTCAGCCCGGTCGACGCCGAAGGCCAGACCCCGGTGATCAACTCGCTGGCCGCCGACCGCCCGGTGGTGACCTACGACTCCGACTCGCCGCTCTCGGCCCGCCACGGGTTTGTCGGCACGAGCAACTTCAGCGCAGGGCTGCGGGCCGGCACGCTGGTCAAGCAGGCCTTGCCCGCAGGGGGCGAGGTGCTCGTCCTGATGGTCAACCGCACCAAGAGCAACATGCAGGACCGCCGGGCCGGCTTCAAGACCCGCATCGAGGAGTCGCCCAACCCCGAGCAAGAGGTCGTTGACCAACGCTACCAGGTGGTCGACTACCTGACCGACGAGGGGGACGACCAGCGTTGCCGTGAGAACATCCAAGAGTCTCTCGAGGAACACCCGGACCTGAAGTGCATCGTCGGCATGAACGCCCGGCACGGACCGATCCTGCTGAGCGTGCTGAAGGAGGCCGGCAAGCTTGGGCAGATCAAGCTGATCACCTTCGACACCCTGCCGGAGACGCTCCAGGGCGTCCGCGATGGCAGTATCTCGGCGACCATTGCCCAGGACCCGTTCAAGTACGGCAACGAGGCGGTGCGGATGCTGGTCTCGTTGCACAGCGGCGACCCCCAGTACCTGCCGGTGGTCGGCCGCGGCGCGATCCACGTCAGCGTCGAGGCGATCGACAACAGCAACATCGACGAATTCCAGAAACGCGTCGAGCAACGCATCAAGCGGTCGAAGAAACCGATGACAGCCAAGGCTCTATGAGTTGTCTTCGTGCCTGCCAGGCGGCGCTGATCGCCCTGTTGCTCGCGTCGGCTACGCTGGCGGAAGACACCGCCGCCGCCGATACCCGACTGAGCGAGCGGGTCAACCTGCGGACCAGCTACTTCGCGTTTACGCCGCCGGAGTCGCTCGCAGCCTGGAACGAACGCCGCGAAGCCGTGCGGCGTCAGATCGCGGTCGCCGCTGGGCACTGGCCCGATCTTCCCCGCCCGGAGCCAAACGCCGTTGTGCACGGCGCTGTCGACCGCGACGCCTACACGGTTTCGCGGGTCTACCTTGAAACCGTGCCGGGGCACTACGCCACCGGCAGCCTGTTCCGGCCGAAGTTGGAGGGGCGGCATCCGGCGGTGATCTCGCCGTACGGGCACTGGCCGGGCGGGCGATTCCAGGACACCGGCCCCGAGGGCGTCGCGCGGCAGATTGCCGAGGGCGCCGAGAAGTTCGAGGTCGGCGGCCGGCACGCGATTCAAGCCCGCTGCGTGCAGCTTGCGCGGATGGGCTGCGTGGTTTTCCTGATCGACTGCGTCGGCTACGGCGACAGCCAGCTCGATCAGGCCAGCATCCACCAGCCGACCGCCGATATCGTTGTCCGTGGCCAGCCATGGGGCTTCTACAGCGCCCAGGCCGAGCTCCGCTTTCAGAACCCGCTCGGCCTGCAGCTGTACGACGCGCGGTGTGCGCTCGACTGGCTGGAGACCCTGCCCGACGTCGACCCGGACCGCCTGGCGGTGACCGGCGCCAGCGGCGGCGGCACGCAGACCATGATGCTCGGCGCCACGGACGATCGGCTGAAGGTGAGCTTCCCGGCGGCGATGGTCTCGACCGCGATGCAGGGGGGCTGCCCGTGCGAGAACGCCGTCTGCCTGCGGCTGGGGACCGGCAACGTCGAGATCGCGGCGCTGTTCGCCCCCAAGCCGATGGGCATCGGCGCCGCCAACGACTGGACCCGCGAGATGCCGACCAAGGGCTTCCCGGAACTGCAGACGCTGTACGGCCTGTACGGCGAGCAGGACCACGTGAGCCTCACCTCGCTGAACCAGTTCGGCCACAACTACAACTACCCTACCCGGGCGGCGATGTACCTGTGGATGAAGGAGTGGCTCGGCCTCGACGACAGCGTCGACCCGGTGGAGCGTGACTTCACGCCGCTCACCATCGAGGAGCTCACCGTATGGACCGACGCCCACCCCAAGCCGACCAGCGGCGACCGGCACGAGGTCGAGTTGCTGCAACAGTGGACCAGGCTCTCCGACGCGGCGCTCGCCGACGCGCGGCCTGACTCGCCAGAGGGCCTGGCCGAGTTCCGACGCGTAGTTGGCGGCGCGCTCGAGGTCATGACCGGCCGGGCTGGTAGCGGTGCAGCGCGTATTTTGGTCGAGCAAGGCCCAATCAGCCTGCCGGGCCGCGATCAGAAGCGAAACCTGACGGTTCGTAACCCGGATGACGGGGCGGTGATACCCGCGGTGCTCTTCGGGCAGCGCGGCGGAGACACACCGATCGTCATCTGGACCCACCCCGGGGGTCGATCCGGGATCGATGGCGAAGTACTGATGCGCCTCGTCCACGCGGGCTACCAGGTGCTGACGGCCGACCTGCTGAACCAGGGTGAGCACCTGGTTGGCGGCGAGCAGATCACCGAGCTCCCCTCCGACGTGCCGGAACGCGCGTCGGCGGGGCTGACCTACGGCTACAACCGCACGCTCGTCGCCGAGCAGGCGGCCGATCTGCTGGCGCTGGTTGCCGCCGCGGAGCAGATCGCGCCCGGAGCCCCCGTGATGCTGCTCGCCGAGCGCGGCACGGCGCCCTACGCGGCGACCGCGTTTGCGCTGGCGGGCGACCGACTGACGGCGGCGGCGATCGACACCGGCAGCTTCCGCTTCGCGGACCTGGCCGACTGGCATGACCTCCGCTTCCTGCCGGGCGCGGTCAAGTACGGCGATTTGCCGGGCCTGTTCGCCTTGGGCGCGCCCACGCCGCTGATCGTCGCAGGCGAGGAGTCCTACTCGCTGCCGCTGGCTGTGTGGGCCTACCAGTCGGCGGGCAATGAGAGCTCGCTGGACTACACCACAGGCGACCAATTCACCGCCGCCGTGCTCCGCTTTTTCAACGATCACCAGTAGGTCGAAGAGATGACTGCCTTGGTTGCTACCCCACTGCGCGCCGCCCTGTTGATGACGCTTGGACTGGTGTCCCTCGAGGCGCACGCCGATCCGCTTCGGGTCGACCGCGTCACGTGCGAGTACGCCGAAAACCCGCTGGGCGTCGATGTCCCCGCGCCGCGGCTGACTTGGAAGCTCGAGAGCGACCAACGCAACCAGCGGCAGACCGCCTACGAGGTGCTGGTCGCCAGCAGCCGTGCGTTGCTCAACCAGAACCAGGGCGACCTCTGGTCGTCCGGCAAAGTCGCGTCTGACGAGACCGTGCTGATCCCGTACGACGGGGAAGAACTCGAGTCGTCGCAGCCCGTGTTCTGGAAGGTCCGCGTCTGGAACCAGGCCGACGAGCCAAGCGAATGGAGCGAGCTGGCCCAGTGGACCATGGGCGTGCTCGACGAGGACGATTGGCGGGGCGAGTGGGTGGTCGCGCCGTGGGAGAGCGAGTCGGTGCTGCTCCGCAAGGACTTCACCGTGAAGCCGGGTCTTAAGCGGGCGGTCGCCCACGTGTGCGGGCTGGGTCACTACGAGCTGACGCTCAACGGCCACAAGTCGGGCGAGGCGCTGCTAGCCCCCGGCTGGACCAAGTACAACCGCACCTGCCTGTACGAGACCCACGACATCACCCGTATGTTGCAGGAGGGCGCCAACGCGGCCGGCGTCGCGCTCGGCGACGGCATGTACCACACCGAACGCCGCAACCGCTTCAGCAAGTTCCAGGGCACGTTCGGCCCCAAGCGGCTGATCGGCCAGATCGAGCTGTGGTACGAGGACGGCTCGCACGAGGTGGTCGCGACCGACGCCTCGTGGCGGGTCTCGCGGGGGCCCACCACTTACAACGACATCTACGGCGGCGAGGACTACGACGCCCGACTGCTCGAGGCAGGGTGGGACTCGCCCGGCTTCGACGCCGGCCACTGGGACCACGCCGTGCTTTTGGTGCGGCCCGGCGGGAAGCTCCGTGGGCACACGTTCAGCGCGCCGCCGCTGCAGGCGATCGAGTCGATCGAGCCGGTCGCCGTCCAAACGCTCAGCCCGACACGCGACGTCATTGACCTCGGCCAGAACACCTCGTACATGCCGCGGATCCGAGTCAGCGGCCCTGCCGGCAGCACGGTCCGGCTGACTCACGCCGAGATCGTCAACGACGATGGCAGCATCAACCGCGGCACCTGCGGCGGCAACCGCGGCCCCGCCTACTGGCAGTACACCAAGGCGACCGACCAGCCCGAGGAGTGGTTTCCGCGGTTCTTCTACGCCGGCTGCCGCTACCTGCAGCTCGACAAGCTACCGGCCGAGGAGGGCGGTAAGCTGCCGTCGCTCGACAAGATCGAGGGCGTGGTGGTCCACTCCATCGCGGCGCCGACCGGCGAGTTCCGCTGCTCCAGTGATCTGTTGAATCAAGTTCGCGAAGTTGTCCGCTGGGCCCAGCGGTCGAACATGGTGTCGGTGCTTACCGACTGCCCGCACCGCGAGAAGCTCGGCTGGCTGGAGCAGTACCACCTGAACGGCCCGGCGATCCGCTACGAGTTCGACGTCGCGCCGATCCTGATCAAGGGGATGCGGGACATGGCCGACTCGCAGACCGACGACGGGCTGATCCCGAACATTGCGCCGGAGTACGTCAAGTTTCCGGGCACGTTCCGCGCGGCCGCCGAGTGGGGCGCCGCGTTGATCCTCGTGCCGTGGCAGCACTACCAGGCGACCGGCGACTCCAAGCCGCTGGCCGACTACTACGACGTCATGCAGCGGTACATGCAGTACCTCGACTCCAAGGCCGATGGCTACCTGCTCGACGAGGGCCTGGGCGACTGGTACGACCTCGGTCCCGCCGACCGGCCGGGCCACGCGCAGCTCACGCCGCCGCAGGTGACCGCCACCGCGTTCTACTTCCTCGACGCTAAGCGGATGGCCCAGATCGCCGAGCTGCTCGGCAAGCAGGACGACGCCCGCCGCTACCAAGACCTCGCCGCTGCGATCCGCGAGGCGTGGCTCGCCGAGTTCCGTCATGAGGATGGCTCGTACGCGACAGACTCACAATGCTCCAATGCCATCGCGCTGTGGATGGGCCTGGCCCGCGAGGACGAACGCCAGGCGGCCCTCGCCGCGCTCATCCAGGACATCCGCGACCGCGGCGACGCGCTCACCGCCGGCGACGTCGGCTGGCGGTACGAGATCCAGTCCCTCGCCGACGCCGGCCGCAACGACGTCCTGTACGACCTGTTCACCAACCCCAACAAGCCCGGCTACGCGATGCTGATCGGCAAGGGCGTCACGAGCCTCACCGAGGCCTGGGACGCCAACCGCCACTCCTCGCACAACCACTTCATGCTCGGCCACATCACCGAGTGGTTCTACAAGGACCTGGTCGGCATTGGCCCCGACCCGACCGCGCCCGGCTATCGCAACGTGCTGATCAAGCCGCAGCCGGTCGACCAGATCGACTGGGCCGAAGGCTCGTACGACTCGATCCGCGGCCCGGTCCGCGTCCGCTGGGAGCGGGAGGGCCCGCGGTTCCTCCTCGAGGCCGACTTGCCACCCAACACCACGGCCACGATCCATCTCCCCGGTGGCGACCTGACCGAGGGCGTCCGGCCCGCCGCCGAGAGCGAAGGCGTGCTGTCGGTCGAGCAGCGGGATGGCCGCAACGTCGTGCGGGTTGGCTCGGGCAGCTACGCGTTTGTCGTCGAGTAGTTGGCCGCAACGGGCGCAACCGCCGAAGCCGCTGCTGCGGGCGGCGCTCGCGAGTGGAACCGAGCAGCGCGTCGGCGCATAATGATCCGTTCCGGCAACCGCTTCTCTCCGAAGGACCACCGATGCCCGCTAGGATCCTGCTGTCGTTGTTCGCGCTGACGGTTCTGTGTCCCGCGTGGGGCGTCGCCGCCGAACCGGCGCCCTCCAAGCGGCCGAACATCCTGTTCATCTTCTCCGACGACCACGCTCCGCACGCGATCGGCGCCTACAACGGCTGGCTCAAGTCGGTCGACCCGACGCCCAACATCGACCGCCTCGCCCAGCAGGGCATGCTGTTCGAGAACAGCTTCTGCACCAACTCCATCTGCGGGCCGAGCCGCGCGGTGATCCTCACCGGCAAGCACAGCCACATCAACGGCTTCATGAACAACGGCAACCGCTTCGACGGCGGGCAGCCGACCCTGCCGAAGTACCTGCGGGCCGCCGGTTACCAGACCGCCCTCTACGGCAAATGGCACCTGAAGAGCCGACCGCAGGGCTTTGACGACTGGAAGATCCTGTCGGGGCAGGGGCTCTACTACAACCCCGACTTCCAGACGCCCGACGGCCGCGTCACGGTCCAGGGCTACTGCACCGACATCGTCACCGACATGGCGGTCGACTGGATGACCAACCAGCGCGACGCCGACAAGCCGTTCCTCCTGATGTGCCAGCACAAGGCGCCGCACCGCAACTGGATGCCGCCGCCCCGCTACCTTAACCTGTACGACGGCGTCACGATCCCCGAGCCCGACACGCTGTTCGACCAGTGGACCGACAACGCCTCGCCCGCCCGGGCGCAGGAGATGGAGGTCGACCGCCACATGGACCTGGCGTGCGACCTGTTTGTTGGACTCACGCCGGACTACCAGGCGCCGGCGGACGGCAAGTCGCGCGACCAGTCCGCCGCGGTGAACCTCAAGCGCTTCACGCCCGAGCAGCTCGCCGCCTGGAACGCCGCGTGGGGCCCCAAGGACGAGGAGTTCCGCCGCCAGAACCCGCAGGGCAAGGACCTCGTGCGGTGGAAGTACCAGCGCTACGCCAAGAACTACCTGCGCTGCGTCCGCACCGTGGACGACAGCGTCGCCCGACTGATGCAGACGCTCGACGAGCTCGGCATCGCCGACAACACGATCGTCGTCTACTCCTCCGACCAGGGGTTCTACATCGGCGACCACGGCTGGTACGACAAACGCTGGATGTACGAGGAGTCGCTCAAGATGCCGCTGATCGTCAAGTGGCCCGGCGTGGCCAAGCCCGGCTCACGCGATCGGCATCTTGTGCAGAACCTCGACTACGCCGAAACCTTCCTCGACGCCGCCGGCGTCAAGATCCCGGCCGACATGCAGGGCCGCTCACTCGCGCCGCTGCTACGCGGCGAAACGCCCAACAACTGGCGGGACGCCATCTACTACCACTTCTACGAGTACCCCGGCGTGCACATGACCGCCCGGCACTACGGCATCCGCGACCAGCGCTACAAATTGATCTACTTCTACCAGCAGGACGAGTGGGAGTTCTACGACCTTGAGCAGGACCCCGATGAACTGACCAACGCCTATGGCGATCCCCGCTACGCCCAGCAGATCGCCGACATGAAGCAGCGGCTGACCCAGCTCCGCGAGCACTACGGCGATGGAACCGGCGACGCGCCGCCGATCACCACGGCCGCCAACTTCTAAAGCGTTCCGGCGGTGAGGGATTTTGTCCTGGAGTTCTGACCCACTCGGGACAAAAGTCGCCGCCGCGCGCCGCCACACTATTTGGTTTCGCACTGCGATAGCAGCGCCGACGGCCTGCTGGCCGGTAGCCGCCCGCCGACTTTTGTCCACCAAAACGGGAAATCGATTCCTAGGGACAAAAGTCGCCTCCTAGCGCCGGCCGTCGTGGCCGTAACTCGTTTTCGTGGCGTTGGTTGCGTAAAGCTCCTCGTGTTAGGACGCCCGACTTTTGTCCCCTTCTGCTCGTAGCGGGGGACAAGACTCTCTCGCGAGAGCGCCTCGCCAATCGGTCCAGGAAGCGACCCCGGAGCCGATGGGCGTCCCCCTATTGGATCACGCTGGGGCGCCTCTCGCCACAAGAATCCGGCGGAATAGCGATAGCGAACGCGAGTCGAAAACGGGGACTGGCTCGCCGCGCCGGCTGAGTTGGGAACCAGTCTCCGCGTCGACGCGTCGTGCCTGTCCCCCTTTTCGACGGACCATCAGATAAGCCGGTTGCCCCGGGGCGCCGCTTGAAAGGGGGACAGGTACTCGACCGCGGTTGCGCCGCAGCCAAGGAAGGGTTGGCCGCGCAGTCGAGAGCCAGTCCCCGGGTCAAGCTCACCTGATGCTGCTGTAGCGTTTGAACTCGCTAGCCGTGGGCATTCGCTTCGCTGCCGCCCACATTACGCCGGAAGAGCCATACGTTTGACTTGTCCTTCAATAGATGGGCATACTTGCAGTGACGTCCAATCGCAGGCTTGGTGTCATTGCCACGCTCGTGTGGCAATGCTGAACATGGGTCAGATGCCCACGCGAGCGTCATGCACGGCGCCCAGCTGCGCGGTTCTTCTAGGCATGGCAATGGGAAGAGAGATGCGGCACAAGTTCAATCAAAAGAACACTCAGTCTATGAGGGTACTTTCGGACACCGTGCGTGATGGTGTGCTGAGAGCGGAAGATATCACTTACGATGCGTCAGAGAAGAAGTCAGTCATTAGCTTGAAGATTCCGAACTTCACTGAACCGAGTCGGTGGACCACTTGTGCTGCAACGCTCTCGGAAACAGGTTGGCATTTGGCTTGTAGGGTTGAATTCAACGGCGTCAATAGCGTTGCAACCCATCTGCTGAAGGGGCACAACGAGTCTATGATCTTTTCTGTCGGAGGTATTCTTGCTGTAAATGAATCGCTACGTATTGATACTTACGATGGTCTTGAGGTAACGATAAGCGGAGATGATATCGATGGAGTCTTGGTCTGCTAGAGGCATACAACCGCGGCCACGTCACAACCAAGGCAGTGATCGGCAGCGCAGTCGAGAGCCAGTCCCCGTTTCAAGCTCACCTGGCGCTGCTATTCTGAGATCGTAGCCCATCGGTTGTAGGTTTGACCTTGTTCGCGATGGGCGTTCGCCTCGGCGGGTAGCACTGACGCAACATGCCCTAGGGTGGCACTTTACGCCGTTAACCCTCTGACAGTAGTAAGATTGGTCTTGATGCGGTGGCTTGGTCGCCTTAGAGGCGGT
>NZ_SJPO01000002.1:600000-764743 GCF_007859935.1 Posidoniimonas polymericola
ATCGGCGGACGCTCGGTGGGATTGCCCCCTACGGCCGCCTGCCCGACCGCCAGCAGCACACCAGCGCGAGCCAGCTCCACAGCAGCCCCGGCTCGGGCGCCGTGGTCGACCGAGCAGACCCGACCTGCACGCCCTCGCCAAAGTTCTGCCGCCAGACAAGCAGGTCGCCGCTGTCGACGACGCCGTTCAGGTTGCCGTCTGCTAGCAGGTTGGTTGTCGAACCCTGGTTGTCTCTCCAGACCGTGTAGTCGGCCCCGTCGACAACCCCGTCGAGGTTGTAGTCGCCGGGCTGCAACGCATCGAACAGTCGCTCTGCGAAGAAGCCCGCGTCGATGTTCTCGACGATTCCGAACAGCAAGAAGAGATGGTCGACAAGACCCGCATCATAAGGCTTCCAGGACGGGTCGTCGAGAGACTCTCTGGTCAGCCCATAGCGGTAGCGAGCATCAGAGTTAGGGTCCTGCTCCTGGTACCATTCGAGCAGGGTCTGCATGTCGCCCCAGGCGCTCACGGCCGCGGGGGTGAGCACGGTTGACGGGTGGTCGTCCATGCGGTCGGCGTGGTACCCGTTCGGCACAACGCCCGCCGTCAGGCCGTAGCGGTACGGCTCGGTCAGAGTGGTCGCTGCATAGTCCGAGTCGGCCTGCTGGTGGTTGGCGAGCAGCCGCTGGAACTTCGGGTCCCCGCGGAAGTCGCCGTTGAAGAATTGGCTCTGCTGCACCCAGAACGCCGGCGCGTAGGCAGCCGGGTTGTCGGTCAGCGTTACCGACCCGGCGAACGACTTCTTCGGAACGTTGGCGGGGTTGTACCACAGGTGTTTGACCGCCACGGCTCGGTCGTTGTTTTCCTGCCGCAGCGCGAGGCTCTCGACCAGCATGTATTCATTCCAAGGGTTCACCGCCCCGCCGGCGCCGCCCCCCTGCTTCGTCATGTCGAGGTAGATGCCCCCGTTGAGGCTGGGGTGGATCGCCGCGTTGAAGTCGATGCTGTCGGTGATCTGATCCGCCAGCGTCGCAATCGCCGGATTCCCCGCGAAATGCTTCTTGGCGAACTGCGCCCCAGAGACAAGCAGCGCCGAACCGATCGGGCTGTACGATTCGTCCCAGCCGCCCCCCTGCTTGGCGCCGGTCGCGGTGTTCATGAAGTGCACATAGTGACCGTCCGCCGAGCGGTCGGGCGTCACGCCCGGGGTCGAGCCGTTGTAGGCTGACAAGATCGACTCAACCACGTCGGCCGCGTCGTTCATCGTGTCGAGGTGGTCGAACGCCGAGAGCGCCATCAATGCGAACCCGGCGGCGTCGGGGGTTGCCGGGTGGAAGTGGCCTACCGACGGAGACAGCACCAGCGAGTCCCGCACCAGTCCCGATGGCAGCACCGCGTCGAGCACGTACGTCTGAAGGCGCCCGATCTGATCGGCCCGCATCTGCTCAACGGTTTGTCCGCTAGACCCACGGCCGGCGACAAGCAGCGTCAGCGCCACGGAGGCGTACGCCACCGTTCGTCTGATCGCAGCAGATTGCAAGCGGGTAGCGGCTAGCACAGCTCGCCTCGGGGAATGAAGATTTGGAGTTCTGGCCGGCCAGACGGATACGCAGTCAGACAAAGCTGCAAACGCTTGCAGCTGCCAGCAATCAGGGGACGAGTAAAGCAGCCCGGACGGCGGGCCAGAAAAGTTGCTCACGTGTGGTTAATTATCAGAGGAATACGCGGGAATATCAACCGGATGGATGCGGGGTAAACCGCACGGGATGTTGATGCAAGCGCTTGCAATAGCCTGTCCCGGTTCCTAAGATACGAGCAGCTGGCGAGGGCCGTTGCATCGGCAACTCCCCGCGGCTGCGAGTGCTTAACCGAATCTGTCGTGGCGGTTTCAGGGGGCAATCTTTTCCCGGAATGCGCCCGTGCTTATCTGAACCGCCTTTCGGGCGCCGATGTTGGTTGCGACGATGGTGGGACACCATGTCCTGCAATCTAGGCTTCGACTTGAACAAGCTGATTCACTGGCAGCGGTTCTTCGGTCGGGGCAGGCTGATCTGAGCGCTGGATTTCGGAAGCAACTCGCGGCACGCGACGGACGACGACAACCTGGTGCTGTTGTTGGGGCGGAGCGAGCGGCATTGCGTGCGGATTGAATTTCCACTGGCGACCGACGTAGAGGTACCCGAGGTGACTTGTTCGACCAACCGAGTGCTGACCCTCTGCGGATGCGTGGCGTTGGCCGCGTGCGTCTTGAACGCGGCCGACGTTCAGGCTCAGAACCCTACACCCAAGACCGCGCTGAAGACCTCGTCGGGACGCCCCCAATCCAACGCAGCGGACCCGACCGCCCCGGCCGCGGTACGCTTCGACGCGATCAGCGGCCCCGTGGCTGACGTTGACGGAGCCGACCAGCAAGCCGACCTCAAGGCCCGCGTCCGCCAGCTGGTCGACGCAATGACGCTCGAAGAGAAGATCGGCCAGATGTGCCAGGTGACCGTCTACGGCGAAGAGCTCCCCGCGGGGATCGCCGCCGCGGTCAGCGAGGGACGCGTCGGCTCCATTTTCTACACCGGCCCGAACGGCCTGGACCGCGAGGCCCAGCGGCTGGCGATCGACGAGTCGCGACTCGGCATCCCGCTGATCGTCTGCCGCGACGTTGTGCACGGCTTCCGCACCGTCTTCCCGATCCCGCTCGGCCAGGCCGCCAGCTGGGACGCCGAACTCGTCGAGCGGGCCGCTGCAATCGCCGCCGCCGAGGCGAGCCAGCAGGGCGTGCACTGGACCTTCGCCCCGATGGTCGACATCTGCCGCGACGCCCGCTGGGGCCGGATCGCCGAGTCGCTGGGCGAGGACCCGGTGCTGGCGAGCGAGCTGGCCGCCGCCATGGTGCGCGGCTTCCAGACCCCCAACGCCGAGCTCGCCAACCCCGGCATCGCCGCCTGTGCGAAGCACTTTGTCGGCTACGGGCTGTCGGAGGGGGGCCGCGACTACAACCGCGCGATGGTCTCGACCAGCGAGCTGCACAACACCTTCCTGAAGCCCTTCAAGGCGTCGACCGACGCCGGGCTGATGACCCTGATGACCGCGTTCAGCGACATCAACGGCGTCCCCGCCAGCGGCCACCAGGAGCTGCTCCGCGACGTCCTCCGCGAGCGGTGGGGCTTCGATGGCGTCGTGGTGAGCGACTACGAGTCCGTCACCGAGATGATCGCGCACGGATACTCCGCTAACCCGGCCCAGGCGGCCCGCCAGGCGGTGCTGGCCGGCGTCGACATGGAGATGGTAAGCCTCTCCTACCACGACACCCTGCCCGCGCAGGTCCGCTCGGGCCAGGTGCCCGTTTCGCTGATTGACGAGGCGGTCGCCCGGATCCTGATGCTCAAGCTAAACCTCAAGCTCAGTGAACGGGCCAAGATTGGTTCGACCGAGGTCGCCCTGACGGACGAGTCACGCAGCGTTGCGCAGCGGCTGGCGCGGGAGAGCTTGGTTCTGCTCAAAAACAACGACGCCACGCTTCCGCTCGCGTCCGACACAATCGGCCGCGTCGCGGTGATCGGTCCGCTGGCGGATGAGCAGCACGAGCAGCTTGGCTGCTGGATGCTCGACGGGCAAGCCGGCGAGAGCGTCACCCCGCTGCAGGCGCTCCGCGAAGCGCTCGGCGAAGAACGCGTCAGCTACGTGCGGGCCCTAGAGAGTTCGATCCTCCCCGAGCAGGAGGGCGGCATCGCCGCCGCGGTGAAGGCCGCCAAGGCTGCCGACGTTGCGGTGCTGTTTGTTGGCGAGGACGCCTGGCTGAGCGGCGAGGCCCGCAGCCGTGCCGAGATCAGCCTCCCCGGCGCGCAGGCCGAGCTCATCGGGGCCGTCAGCGAGGCCGGCGTCCCCGTGGTGATGGTCGTGGTCGCCGGCCGCCCGCTGACCATCGGCAAGCAGGTCGAGCAGTGCGGCAGCGTGCTGTACGCCTGGCACCCCGGCACCATGGCCGGACCCGCCATCGCCGACGTGCTCCTTGGCCGCCACAACCCGTCTGGCAGGCTGCCGGTCTCGATGCCGAAGCAGGTCGGCCAGCTCCCGCTGTACTACAACCACCCCAGCACGGGGCGGCCGAGCCCCCGCAAGGTCCCCTCGCCGCTTGCCTCGGCGGGCGTCGACTTCGACGAGGAGGCCAAGTACAAGTCGCACTACCTAGACGTCGACCCGTTCCCGCTATTCCCGTTCGGCTACGGCCTCAGCTACACGAGCTTCGATTACGGCCAGGCAGAGCTTTCGACTCCTCGGCTGAGCGGCGACCAGACCCTGGCGGTCCGCGTCCCGGTGACCAATACCGGCGACCGCGCCGGCGTCGAGACCGTGCAGCTGTACGTGCAAGACGTCGCGGCCGACCTGGTCCGCCCGGTCCGCGAGCTGAAGGCGTTCCGCCGCGTCGAGCTGCAACCAGGGCAAACCTCGGTCGTCGAGTTCGCGCTCGACCGTGGCGACCTGGAGTACTATGACAATAATGCCGAGCGGAAAATCGAGCCGGGTGATTTCCGTATCTGGGTCAGCCCGCACAGCGACGTCGCCGAGCCGGCCGGCGTGTTCACCTACGCCCCATAACCGGACGTCCCGCGGCGTGCGGGCGTGCGGAATCTACTCAACGGGCGGTTGGGCGCGCGGCCCCCTGCCCGCCCGGGCAGCAATTCTGGGGGTCTGCCGAACGCCGAACGGCGTTTCCTGTTAAACCCTGCTGGAGATCCGGATTAAGTTAAGACGACCCGCTCATCTTCAACCTAAATAGACTTCGGTTCCGAATACCGGTGATATCGCGATGCACAAACGCCGTGCATTCACTTCACGGACGACTCAACTAATTTGGGCGGAGCCTGACATGAGAATGAAACTTACGCCGAGCGCGGTGCTTATCGCCGCGTTCGCAATCCCGGGGGTGGGCCACGCGGCGGAGTCGTTCGGCCTGCGGTCCTTCATGACCGATGAGGTGCTCAACGAGTCTCTCGTTGAGGATCAGGCGGTCACGCCGGTTGACTACCGCTTGGTCGGCTGCGACAGCTGCGGCGACTCCGCCTGCGGCGAGCCCAGCTGTGGCTGCGACGATTCCTACGGCTGCGGCGACGTCTGCTGCGGCAGCACCTGCGGCGGCTGCGCCGAGCCGTGCATTCTGGTCACCACGCTGCTCGGTTGCTTCGAGGATAGCGACCACTGCTTCGACGACTGGATCAGCCCGATGACCAACCCGGTCTTCTTCGAGGACCCGCGGACGCTGACCGAGCTGCGTGGCATCTTCATCCAGCACAAGGTCCCCTCGACCGCCGGAGGCGGCGATGTGCAGCTGTACGCCGTGCAGATCCGCGCCGCGCTGACCGACCGCCTGTCGCTCATCGCGACCAAGGACGGCTACGCCGTATCGGACAACCCGCTGATCGCCGACGGCTGGGCCGACGTCGCCCTGGGCCTGAAGTACAACCTGGTCCGCGACACCTGCACCCAGACGCTGCTGAGCGCCGGCGCCGTGTACGAGATGCCGGTCGGCTCGACCCGCACCCTGCAGGGCAACGGCGACGGCGAGTTCCACCTGTTCCTCACCGGCGGCACCGAGATCTGCTGCGACTGGCATCTGATCAGCGCGTTGGGCCTCCGCCTGCCCGCTGACGACGACGCCGAGAGCACCAGCATGTACTGGTCCAACCACGTCGACTACCACTTCGGCAACGGCTTCTACGCCCTGGCCGAGTTCAACTGGTACCACTGGCTCGAGAGCGGCGCCGGCGGCGTTGCGGGCGTGTCGGGCGGCGACCTGTTCAACTTCGGCTCCACCGGGATCGCGGGCAACGACATCGTGACCGGCGCCTTCGGTGTGAAGTACAAGCCGAACCGCTACTACGAACTCGGCCTGGCGTGGGAGAACCCGCTGACCCAGCGTCGTGACGTGCTAGAGAACCGGCTGACCGCCGACCTCATCCTCCGGTACTAGGGGCCCACACCGGAGACACGGTCTCACGGCCGCGCCGCGTAGGGGGCGGCGGGCCAGAGACCAACGCCTTGCTTCGGAACGAAACGAACGCCCAAGGGGCGGAGCTCACGGTGAGCCCGCCCCTTGGGTTTTTTGCTGCGCGGCCGTAGTTCGTTGACGCCCGCCGCTGCTGTAGACCATCAGCAACGTTCCCCAGTGGCCGAACCTTAGTCGGTTCGAAAGGGACAAGGTTCTCCTCCGCACACCGAACCCAAGCCGACGTCCAAAGCGGACTGCGCTGCGGGTGCGCATGGTCTCCATGTAGAGCTGCGATTGACCGTGGGTTGGCAGAAGGTCGATGAGGGCGCCGACCAACGCTGTTGCGATCCCGCGTCGCCGGTAGGCGGCGTCGACGCAGAGTGTCTGCACGCAAAGCGATCCGTGCGGCGCGCCGATTACCGCCTGGGTCCAGTCGTTCCACAACGTCACGCACACGTTCAGGTCGTGTTCGCTGTGTTGTTCCAGTAGAGCGTCCCAGTCTGGGATGGCGCCGATAGCAATATCCCTGTTGACCCTGCCCAGTGACGCCACACCGGTCAGTTGGCCGTTGACAAACGCCCCGAGGCAGGCCAATACGTCATCACGGCCGCAGACGCTTGCAGTAATCGCGTCGCACAGCTCAAAGAAGTTCGGCTGCCGAGCCTGCAGGTAGACGCCGAAGGGATCAGGATTCCGCAAAGTCAACGCATCGGCGTCGGGCGCCTCGGCATCGCTCAGGCGGCGGATCTCACAGCCGTTCAAACCTGGGGTCCACTGCTGTGCCACAGCGAGTCCTCGGTGGTCAGGCCTTCGAGAGCCCGCGCAATCTCAGCAGAACGCTGCAGCGCCTCGTTGAGCGGCTCGGCCCACGGGCCGTGCTTGGCTCGGTCCCACGCGTCCCGGGCGGCGACGATGGCGGGGTCGTCGGCGGGGGCTAGCGGGTCGGCCGGCAGGCGGTCGTAGTAGGCCCGGAACACGGTGGTTGACGCGAAGAACGCCCGCATGCCGACCTGGTCGGCGAGGGCTGCTTGCAGGCGGAGCGCGGCGTGCTCGTGGACCTTGTCGGCCGGGTGGACGCCGCCGAGACCCCAGTCGGGCTGGCGCCAGCCGTCGGGGCCCTCGCACAGGGCGTGGCACGTTTCGTGGAGGATCATCTGCGCAAGCGAGTCGTCGGGGTCGAGGGTTTCGGGCGTGCCGATCGTCAGCACCCCGGCGCCGTCCCACGACGCGTTGACCTCGGCGCTGCGGACCACCTGCATGCCCAGCTTCCGCGCGGCGTGCAGCCACACCAAGTCGAGCGGGTCGGAGTAGGTCTTGGTGATCGTGCGCACAGGAGTCTGGGTAGATGTGGGGGGCGGAAAGCCCTCATTGTACCACCCTAGCTGGCGGCGGAAGCCGGTGGGTTTTGGGGTTAACGCCCCGCGGCCGATAGCGTCCCCATCGCCGCTCCGCCTTGCCAAACCGCCCATCAGCCGGCACGCGTTAGCGTCCGGTTCAAAGCGTGTGCAGCGGCGGGCCGTCCTAGCGGGGCCGAACCGGGGGCTAACGCCCCGCGGCTGATACGAGAGCCAATTGCCCGTTCTTCCCGTTTCTTTGTGGCGGGCGGCCTGCGAGCGCGGTCCAATAGAGTCGTGGGAGCGGTGCGTGCTGGGCGTACTACGCGCGCGGGGCCGCGCTGCGGCTTCCGCCGGAGGTTGCTGGGGCAGACATGCAGGGGGGAAAGCAGGGGGCGGTTCGCGCGGGGGTTTTGTCCCCTCCGCGCGATAAATCGGACTAAACCCGGCGGGGTGGTTCGCGACGGGCAACGCGTTTTAGACTGCTCTAGCAGGGTAAAACGCTCTCTGGCAGGGCCTGGTTAGGAGACGCGGAGTTTGGTGGCGGACAAAACCCCTGTGGCTGGCTTCCGCCGAGCCGTCGCCCGCCGGCTAGGGGCGGCGACCCAGTTGATGGGAGCCACGGAGTTCGAGGAAGACCCCACCAAAAAAGAACCCCGCACGAGTGCGGGGCCAGGGGGGAGATCGGTTGTCGCCGTAGCCGCAGCGCCCAAGTGAGGGCGGCCAACGGGCGGGGCTCAGCCTGCCTTGCGGTAGAGCTGCGGGTTGAGCGTGGGGTCGTTGTACATCTTCATCTGGCGGTAGACCTTCAGCAGCTTCTCGCCGGAGAAGACCTCGAGCAGCAGCTCGCTGAGCGAACGCGACAGGTCCGCGTGCTGCACGCCGCAGCGGCGGAGCTTCTCCTGCACCTTCGCGACGTGCAGGTCGTCGATATCGTCGCGGTCGAGCTCCTCGCGGAGGTGGTAGATCCGCAGCGTCATGATCGAGAGTCGGTCGACCGCGCTGCCGGGGGTTTCAGTGTTGAGCCGTGCGTCCGCGTTGGCGGTGACGCCGCCGGCGGTGATCATCTGGATGAAGGTCTCGTCGATCCGCTCAATCCAGTCGTTCCGCTGCTGGTTGAAGCCATCAATGGCGCGTTTGACTTCGGCGATGCGAGCGTCGGTCACGTCGGGGTTGCGGGCGATGTCCTCTTGGTGCCAGAGCTGGAAGTTGAACTGGTGCTGCTGGCAGACCACCGCCATCACGCCGGTGTAGGGGTTGTCGAGCGGCTGGCTGTGCCAGCGGGCGACCGCCTGGGCGTGGAGGTCGGCGACTTGGGAGACGAACGTGCGGGGATCGAACAGCATGGGGAATCCTTTCCCAGTTTGCCGGGCGTCAATGCTGGCGCCGAGGTAAGCCGGGCGCCGCCTGTGTGTTAAGGGCGGGGAGTGTATCTGAATCCGCCGCCGTGGTGCAAGGCGAGAATCGTGCCGGGGAGCGACACAATCCGCCTCGGCGTAAGCGGCTTGCGACTGCCTGCTTAGATCCAGCCCTCTTCGCGGTACCATTCGGCGGTCTCGTGGTAGCGTTCGGCGAGGGGTTTAGCGCAGCGGAAGCCGAGCTGCTCCTCTGCCTTCGCGACGCTGCAGACCCAGCCGGTGGCAGACGCCTCGCGGAGCTTGTCGAGGCCGAACAGGGTCGGCTTGCCGGTGACGCGGCCGATCAACTCGCCGGCGAGCGCGGGGATCAGGAAGGGGTACTTGCGGAGTTTGACCACCACTATGCGGACGCCCATCGCGTCGGCCGCCATCCGCCCGGCGTCGGCCCACGAGCTGACGGCGGGGTCGGCCGCGTAGTAGACGCCGTGGCCGGGGTCGTCGGCGCCGGCGGGGACACGTTCGCCACGCTCGACCGCCAACGCCATCGCGTCGGCCAGGTCGTCGGCGTGGACGAGCGACAGCGGCAGGCCCTTGCGTTGCGGCACCGGGTGCAGCCGGGAGTACTTGAGGCCGAGGAACAGGTTGAGCCCGTCGTGGTCGCCCGGGCCAAACACGACCGGCGGGCGGAGGATCGTCAGCGGGACGTCGGCCGCGAACCGGCGGGCCGCCTGTTCGCCTGCGAGCTTGCTGCGGCCGTACAACGAGATCGGCCGCGGCGCGTCGGATTCGCGGTGCGGCGCGGCGGGCGCCGAGGGCCCGGCCGCGGCGAGCGAGCTGACCGCCAGCACGACCGGCGGGGCGTCGCGGCGGGCGCAGGCCTCAAGCAGGTTGGCCGTGCCGGCCTCGTTGACGCTGAGGAAGCTGTCGAGGTTCTTGGCGTGGGTGCGGCCCGCCAGGTGGTAAACGTGCTCGACGCCGTCGATCGCGGCCGCCAGGCTGCCGGGGTCGGTGACGTCGCCGCGGACCAGCCGGGCGCCCAGCTGCTCGAGCCGCTGGGTCTTCGAGGCGGCCCGCACCAGGCAGGCCACGTCGTGGCCGGCGGACTGCAGACGCATGACCAGACGGGGACCAATAAACCCGCTGGCGCCGGTGACCAGGGCGGTTGGCATCGTCAAATTCCGTTGGGGTGCTGGGGGTGGATGGGCGAAGTCGTTAAACTCGCATCACCGGGCCCCGTTCGCAAGGTCGCCCGCGAACACAAGTCGCCTTTTGCATCCCCACCCGCCGGCCGCATGACCCAGATCGAAGTCGTCCCTGTCAGCTCGTCGAAGCAGCAGAAACAGTTCCTCAACCTGCCGTGGGCCATCAACAAGTCCGACCCCAACTGGATGCCCCCGCTGCGGCAGAACCAGAAGCTGTTGTGCGGCTTCGGCAAGCACCCGTTCTACGACAGCGCCGAGGCCCAGGCCTTCCTGGCGGTGCGCGGCGGCGAGCCGGTGGGCCGTTTGCTGGCGATCGTCAATCATGCGCACAACAACTTCCACGAGGACAAGCTCGGGTTCTTCGGCTTCTTCGAGAGCATCGACGACGCCGACGTCAGCAACGCGCTGTTCGACGCCGGCGCCGAGTGGCTCCGCGGCAAGGGGATGAACTCGGTCCGCGGCCCCGCCGACCCCTCGATCAACTACGAGTGGGGCCTGCTGATCGACGGCTACGAGACGCCCCCCTACTTCATGATGACCCACAACCTGCCGTACTACGGCCGGCTGTGGGACGCGTGGGGGTTCGCGAAGTCGCAGGACCTGTTTGCGTTCGGCGGCGACATCAGCATCCTCCACGGTCTTAAGGATCAGAAGAAGCTGATGCGGATGGACGAGACCGTCCGCGAGCGGTTCGGCATCACCGTCCGGCAGATGGACCCCAAGCGGTTCAACCAGGAGGTCGAGACCTTCCTCCGCATCTATAACGAGGCCCTGACCAACACCTGGGGCTACGTGCCGATGTCCCGCGCCGAGCTGCTGCACATGGCCAAGGACCTCAAGCACCTGATCGTGCCGGAGCTGGCGATCGTGGCGGAAGTCGAGGGCGAGCCGATCGGCGTGATGTTCGGACTGCTGGACTACAACCCGCGGATCAAGAAGATCGACGGCAAGCTGTTCCCGTTCGGCTTCATGCGGCTGCTGTACAACAAACGCGCGATCAAGCGGATCCGCGTCGTGAGCACCAACGTGCTGCCGAAGTACCAGGGCTGGGGCGTCGGGCTCGTGCTGGCGCTCGGAATGGTCTACCCGGGGCTGGAGTACGGCTTGGAAGAGTGCGAGTTCTCCTGGGTCCTCGAGACCAACGACCTCTCACGCAAGACGCTGGAGAAGGGCGGGGCGCCGAAGTACAAGACCTACCGCGTGTACGACCGCGCCCTGTGACACGACCCGCAATGCGTGGTGTGCATGCCCGGTATGCGTGGGGCGAAGGTAGTCAGCCTTTCAATGAGCGCTAGAATGCAGATGGAAAGACGTAATTCATCACCGGACGAACTAGAGGGCGAGGAGAACAAAGTGGACAAGGAAACCCTGATCAAGAACCTGAATGACGACTTGTCGAATGAGCTTGGAGCGATCATTCAGTACATCACCTACGCTGCCAAGGCGACTGGCCCGTACCGGCCGCAGCTGGCGAGCTTCTTCCTAGCCGAGGTGACCGACGAGCAGGGCCACGCCCAGTTCTTGGCGAACAAAATCGTCGCGCTCGGCGGCGAGCCCTGCACGACACCGGTCAAAGTCCCGGCAGCAGGCAGCAACCGGGCCATGCTCGAGGCAGTTCTGGAAGCCGAGAACAAGGCCGTCGCCGGCTACACGACGCGGGCCAAAGAGGCCGACGAGTTCGGCGACAAGGGCCTTGCCGTGCAGCTCGAGGACATGGTCCGCGACGAGAGCGGCCACTCCGAAGAGACCGAGCGGATCCTCCGCGACTGGCCCCTGTAGGGCTATGCCGACCGACGCTCGCGGCGGATCCAGTGGCCCAGGCGGATCGCCTGCGACCGCCAAGACGCCGGCGAGCTGTAGGTCAGTGTGTGGGTAGTCCGCACGGCGGTCCGCAGCCGCCGCTTAAAGGCTTGGCTGCCGGGGCCGAGGTCGATCTGGGCGTCGCCACGGTCGCAGCTGTCGCGGATCAGCATGCCGAGCAACGCCATCCCAGCGCCCTTGGGAGCGCTCTCGGGGTTGTACCCCATCCGCAGCCCAAGCACCCGCCCGCGGCAAACGTAGTTGTAGTTGAACGCGACCGCCAAGTCGCCGACGAACAGCAGGTTCATGTCGAGCATCCCGAGTCGGGCCGCGGCGGCGTGCGTGTCACGGAAGTAGTCCTCGTAGGCCGTGTGGCAGAGCGTGTTGCCGTCGGTCGAGTTGGCCTGCCAGCTGTGGCGGGCAATCTCTTGGCAACGCTCAAACAGGTCCCAGTTGGGCGACCCATCGCCGCCAGCGGCGGGCGCCGGGCGGTGACGCAGGTGACGGGCCGCCGGGAGCTCGGCGACGCGGCTCACGTGCCGGCGGAGCTCGTGGCGGAACTTGGTCGAGCGCGACTCGAGGTAATCTTCGTAGTCGCCGGGCAGGTCGATCAGCGACGACGCGTCGCCAGGCTCGAGGGCGGGCCGCAGGCCGGCCAGCTGCATGGCCCGCTGCGAGCGGCCGCGGTCGGTCGACTCGTGGGCCACCCACTGCAGCTCGATCCGGTCCCAGTCCCGCGGGGTCTGGGCGATGTGCTTCATCGCCATCGCCAGCGTGGCCGCCGGGTTGGCGCCGATCGGCCCGAAGACGCTCCCCCAGTTGTCGAGCGGGTAGCAGAGGGTCCGAACCGTTCCGACCGTGTGCCGCTGACGCTGCACGCAGAGCGGGACAATCCCGATGACCTGCCCGCCGGCCCGCACCACCAGCACGCGTAGCTTCTTGTCCTCGCCGAAGTGCTGCCAGTAGATGCAGAGCCAATCGTAGGTCTGGAAGAAGGTGGCCCTGGGCGTCTCGGCGAAGAGGGCGTTCCAGGCCATGCGGTAGGCGCCGAGGGATTGGAGGTCGTTGATCTCGATCACTTCTGCCATGGAACGCCGTCGGGTTGAGTGCCTGCCGTGGGGTGCGATACCCGATGCTTTGCAGCCGGTGTGCCAATCCGGCCGGTTGCGGGCATCCTCGACCGTCTGCAGCGGTTGCGCGGCTGTTTTGCCGCGGTGGCTGTTGCAAGGCGGCCTCAGTGCCCACAATGGGGTGTCGCTCTTCTGCACCATGTTTCGCAAAGTCACCTCGTGATCGGGCTTCGGCTGTCTGATGGAAACCGACCTCACTACCAAGCTCATCGAGCAGCTCCACGCCGCGGACGACCAGTTCGTGTTGGCGGTTACCGGCGGCGGCAGCGCGGCCATCAGCCGCCTGCTCGCCGTGCCCGGCGCCTCGCGGACGCTGTTGTCGGCTAGCGTTCCGTACTCGGTCGAGGCCCTGCAGGACTACCTCCGCGACTGGGACGAGCCCGCCGCCTGCACCGAGCAAACCGCCCGGCGGATGGCGGTCGAGGCCTTCGACCTGGCGTCCGGCCTGGTGGACCCCGATCAGCGTGTGCACGGTGTTGGCTGCACGGCGAGCCTCGCCTCGGACCGCGCGAAGCGGGGTCCCCACCGTGTGCACGTCGCGGTGCAGGCCGCCGACCGCACCGCCTGCTACTCACTCCAGCTCGACAAGGGCGCCCGCTCGCGCCCGGACGAGGAGTTGGTCGCCGCCGCGCTGGTCCTCGACGCGATGGCCGAGGCCGCCGGCATCCCCCACGCCCTCACTACGCCGCTGCTGAGGCCCGGCGAGGAGGTCTGCCGCGTCGTGCAGCAGGCCCCGCCGGAGTGGCCGCGGCTCGGGACCGATGTCGCCTGGCGGCACGGCATGGGCCGCGACGGCGAGGCCGCCACGCCCGCCCCGCCGATTGTGTTCCCCGGCGCATTCAACCCGCTGCACGACGGCCACCTGGCGATGGCCGCCGCGGCCGAGGAGTTGCTCGGCCAACCGGTCGTGTTCGAACTCTCCATGGAAAACGTCGACAAGCCGCCGCTCGACTTTGTCGAGGTCGCCCGCCGCGTCGAGCGGTTCGGCGAGCGGCCCTACCTCATCACCCTTGCGCCGACCTTCGTCGAGAAGGCCACCCTGCTGCCTGGCTGTACGTTTGTCGTTGGCATCGACACCCTCATCCGTATCGCGGACGAGGACTACTACGACGAGAGCGAGGCCCTCCGCGACGAGGCGATCGACCACATCGCCGACGCCGGCTGCCGCTTCCTGGTGTTCGGCCGGGCGTTCGACGGCGAGTTCATTGCGCTGGACGACCTCGGACTGCCGCAGGCGTTGACCGACCTCTGCACGGGTGTGCCCGAGAACAAATTCCGCGTGGACCTCTCGTCGACCGAGCTCCGCGAGGCCGAAGCCGACGAGTAGCCCCCGGTCTTGGTTTTGTCCCCCCTGTTGTTTTGTCCGAATAATCGAGCGGAGGGGACAAAACCCCGGCCGCAGTTCGTCCTAGGCAGCGGTAGACGCTTCTATAACAGGTTGGATCTGCCTAACAGGGAAGTCCCCGGAAGGGTTTTGTCAGACGAGGTTCGCTAGCAGCAGCCGGCTCCTTCGCAGCGGCTGAACAATTCAATCCGCGCAGCCGCTCTCCCAGCCCACCCCGCCAGGGGTGGGACCGCACACTCCAACAGTCCCACCCCTGGCGGGGTGGGCTGGTTTTCTTCTGGTGACCGGTGGCGTGGCTACGGCGCCGACACGGGCAGGCTACCGACTGCCTGCTGGCGGTGCTCGTGGGTCGTCATGCCGCCGCTGAGGTTGGCGGTCTCGTAGCCGAGCTGGTTGAGCAGGCGGGTCGCCATGTAGCCGCGTTGGCCGACCTTGCAGTAGGCCAGGATCTTCTGGTCTTTGGGCAGCTCGCCGTGCCGCTCACGCAGCTCCTCGAGCGGGATGTTGACCGCGCCATCGATCGCGCCGGCCGCGTGTTCGCCCGGCGTGCGGACGTCAAGCACTAGGCAGTTGTCGGCCGCGTGGCAGTGGAGGACCGGCTGGTCGCCCCGCAGCACGCCGGCGGCGGCAAAGCCCGCCATGTTGACCGGGTCCTTGGCCGACCCGTACTGCGGCGCGTAGCAGAGCTCGGCCTCCTCCAGGTCGTAGACGGTCATCTTGCCCTGGATCGCCATGGCGATGACGTCGATCCGCTTGTCGACGCCGTCGCCGCCGATTGCCTGGGCGCCGAGCACGCGGCCGTCCCGCGGCGAGAACAGCAGCTTGAGCGTCATGCCCTGGGCGCCGGGGTAGTAGCCGGCGTGGTGGGCCGGGTGGATGTAGACCTTCTCGCAGGGGATCGCCAACCGCTCGCACGCCTTCTCGCTCAGGCCGGTCATCGCGGCGGTCATGTCGAACACGCCGACCACCGCCGTGCCCTGGGTGCCGCGGTAGGTCGAGTCGCGGCCAAAGATGTGGTCGGCGGCGATGCGGCCCTGGCGGTTGGCCGGGCCGGCCAGCGGGATTTGGGTCGGCTCGCCGGTGATCGCGTCGGTGGTCTCGACCGCGTCGCCGACGGCGTAGATGTCGGGGTCCGTGGTCTGCATGGTCGGCGCGACCTTGATGCCGCCGCGGGGGCCAACTTCGAGGCCGGCGTCGACAGCCAGCTGGTTCTCGGGCTTCACGCCAATGCTCAGCACCACCATGTCGGCCGGCAGGTCCGCGCCGGAGCCGAGGCGCACCACCAGCCCGCCGCC
This sequence comes from Posidoniimonas polymericola, assembly GCF_007859935.1. Lineage (NCBI taxonomy): Bacteria > Pseudomonadati > Planctomycetota > Planctomycetia > Pirellulales > Lacipirellulaceae > Posidoniimonas > Posidoniimonas polymericola. Next base: position 615,427 of record NZ_SJPO01000002.1, read on the forward strand.
CGACTCCGCAAACGATTCGGCCGAGTCGCCCAGGATGAGCTCGACGCCCTTCGACTTGAGGTGCTCGGCCACGGGCGCGGCCATCTCGGCGTCCCACGGGGTGAGGATCTGCGTGTTGCGTTCGACGACGGTGGTCTTGATGCCGCGGTGCACCAGGTTCTCGGCCATCTCCAGGCCGATGAAGCCGCCCCCGATGATCACCGCCTGCTTGGCGCCGTGAGCGGCGGCCAGCAGCCGGTCGGCGTCGTCCAGGTTGCGGAGCGTGTAGATGCCGGGCAGGTCGATGCCGGGCAGCGGCGGGCGGAGCGGCGCGGCGCCCGGCGCCAGGATCAGCTTGTCGTACGACTCGGTGTAGACCTTGCCCGTGGTCAGGTCGCGGACCTCGACCTGCTTCTTCTCACGGTCGATCTTCTCGACCGACTGCCGCACCCGCACGTCTAGGCGGTACCGCTGCTGCAGCCGCTCGATCGGGCTGACCAGCAGCTTGTCGCGGGTAGCGATCTGGCCGCCGACGTAGTAGGGCATGCCACAGTTGGCGAATGAGGGGTCATTGCCGCGCTCCAGCACCACAATCTCGGAGGCCTCGCTGAGCCGCCGCGCCCGCGCCGCAGCACTGGCGCCGCCAGCGACCCCCCCCACGATGACAATTTTTTTGACCGGGTCGGTGCTCGATGCAGACATGGGGTTCCTCCCTCAGTGGCAGTGGATGAGTCGAACGGTTGTGTTGCTGTTTGCGGCAGGTTGGTCGACCAGGGCGGGTGGAAGTGTCGCCGTACTTTTGTCCCTAATTAGCCCATCGATTTATAGGGACAAGAGTCGGGCCGTTCACTCGCCCTCGGTGACGTTTCGAGCCTGCGATAGCAGTCTGTTCTCAATGCAGTGTTCTCTCAGGGGGGCGACTTTTGTCCGCTTGTGCGCGTCGCAGGGACAGAAGTCGCGGCGAGTAGGAGGCGGCCGCCGCTGCCCGCGGGCAACGACGGCCACCCCCTAGTATCCCGCTGAAGGTGGCTCTTTTCTACGACGAAGTTGATCGGTTTGGGGGGCGTGCTAGGGAGCGGGACCAGGCCCGTTGCCCGGCTAAGTGCTGCAGGAACCACATCCCTGGTTCCACGGCATCTTCGCCAGCATCATCCCCATGCCGCAGGTGTCGGTGACGCCGGCAAACACCAGGCCCGACCCGACAAACGCCGGCAGCGCCAGCCAGTACGGGTGGACGAAAAAGCCGAGCGCCGTGCCGGCGACGACGAGGGCGCCGGCCGCGATCCGGACCTGACGCTCGAGCGACATCACCTTCTGGCCGCGATTCACCGGCAGGCCGGCCTGCACGCAGGCCTCGGTGCCGCCCGCCACGTTCACCACGTTGGTCATGCCGGCGGCCTCGAACTTCTTGCAGGCGGTCTGTCCGCGGCTGCCGCTGCGGCACACGAAGTAGATCGTCTGGTCGTCCGCGTGGTTGGCGGGGTCGATGCGGTCGAGCGGCACGTTCTGGGCGCCGTCGACGTGCACCTCCTGGAACTCGGCCGGCGTGCGGACGTCGATCAGCTTGACCGACTCGCCGCTGGCGAGCTTGGACTTCAGTTCACCGGGCTGGATGGTTTCGGGCATGGTCTGCTCCTTGGGTCGAAATGTCGCAACGTAACGACAATTGTGGGTAAATAAGACAGCCGCCGCGATCTATTGCACGCCGAAGCGGGTCTCGATGCACTGCATAATACTGGCCAGGTGGTCCTCGGCGACTTGGTAGAAGACGCGTCGGCCCTCCTTGCGGCTGGAGAGCAGGCCGCACCGCTGCATCAGCCGCAAGTGCTCGCTCGCCATGTGGCTCTGTATGTCGCACGCCTCGGCCAGCTCGCCGACCGTAAAATCCCTCTGCAGCAGCATCTGCACGATCCGCAGGCGGTGCGGGTGCGCCAGCGTCCGCAGGCACTCGGCGGCGTTGCCGAGGGCTTCGAGGTCGGTCAGGCGGACCTTCTTGGTGCGGCTGCGGGTGTTGGAGTTGGTCATGGGTCGGGTTCGGTTGGTGCTGCTACTTAAATATATCGCAATGTGGCGATATGTCAATCCAACGTTTCTGCGAAGATTCCGCGGGCGGAGCGGATCGCCGGCCCGCTAGGGGGCCCTGCCATGGCTCAGGCACGCCAGCGGCAGAACTCCCCGGGGCCCAAACCGGCTGGAAAAAGGCGGCTCTCACCAGTTTAGTTATGGGCCGACTCGGGTATATTGCGGGCCTCTGTTTGCAAACCGCCCGCCCGCATGAGCACGATGGCCTCCGACAGCGACCTCTCCAACATCCCGCCCAGCACCGCCACCCGCACCCGCTACTACGCGGGGATCGATATTGGCGGCACCAACATCAAGCTCGGCATCCTCGACGACCTCGGCAATCGGATCGCGTACCGCTCGATCCCGACCCAGCAGGAGGGCGGCCCCGCCGCGGCTGCCGAGCGGTCGGCCAAGGCGATCAGCGAGATGGCGTCCGAGGCCCGCATCTCGGAGATCCGCCGCGTCGGGCTCGCCACGCCGGGCCCGATGGACCTGCAGTCCGGCATGCTGATCTGCCCGGGCAACCTGCCGGCTTGGCACAACACACCGATCCGCGACTTGTTCTCCAAGGCGACCGGCGTGCCGGTTACCTACGCCAACGACGCCAACGCGGCGGCGTGGGGCGAGTACTGGCGCGGCGCCGGCGCCGAGTACGCCAGCATGGTGATGCTGACGCTGGGGACCGGCGTCGGCGGCGGCATCGTGCTCAACGAGCAGCTGGTCGAGGGGCAGCACAGCTGCGGCGCCGAGATCGGCCACATCATCATCGACGCGTCGGATGATGCGCCGATCAACAGCCTGGGGATCCGCGGCTCGCTGGAGGGCTACTGCGGCGCCTACGGCGTGGTCGGTCAGGCCGAGCGGCTGCTGGAGGACAAGAGTGTCGAGACCTCGCTGCGGGCCAAGGCGGCCGCCGGCGACCTGACGCCGAAGGTCGTCGCCATCGAGGCCGACGCCGGCGACGCCGCGGCGCTCAGCATCGTGATGAACACCGCCAAGCTGCTGGCGATCGGCGTCGTGACCTGCGCCCACATGGTCGACCCGAACAGCGTGGTGATCGGCGGCGGCCTGAACTTCGGCGGCGCCGGCACGCCGCTGGGCGACAAGTTCATCGAAGAAGTCCGCGCGCAGACCCGCTGCCGCCTGATCCCGACGCTCCGCGACAAGCTGCACATCGACTTCGCCCTCTTGGGCGGCGACGCCGGCTTCACCGGCGCCGCGGGCCTCGCGCGGCGGGACGACCGCCAGGCGGGGTAGTTCGGGCAGGGCTAGGAGGTCAATCGCCCGCGGATCGTCAAACAAACGGCAATAGGCACTCTCATCGGCGCCAACCATGCGACCTTATCGCCACGTGATCATCTGGTGTTTTTCTGGGTCGCATTCGCTTGCGTTTGAGGTCGATTTGCGGGCAAGCTGAATAGCTTGCGTTGAGGACCGCGGGTGGGAAATTATAGCGTCCAGGCATTGGTGCGCGTGGTCCTGTCTAGTCTTTGGAGAGCAAGCGATGCGAATACTTCGTCACCTCACAGCAAACGATGTGCGGCTCGAGCCGTTCCCATTCAAGCGGGAGCTCTCGATGGAGGCCTACCTTATCGAGAACGAAAGTGTTCTAGCACTCGATGATGAAATATTCACGAACGTTGAGATCGTTGATGCCGAGATGCCTCTCAAGGAGGGACGAAAAGGAAAAGACACGGATGGGCGGATAGACATCCTCGCCACCTACTCTCAAGAATACGTGGCCGTAATTGAACTCAAGCTAGGAGAGCTGGGGACGGAACATCTTGAGCAGTTGGAGGACTACTTGTTGCAACGAGAGCAGGTGCTTCAACGCAATCCGGAGATCCTAGCAGCCGAACCCGGCGCCGCTACGAAATGGATCGGAGTGCTGATCGGAGCGTCTGTGCAATCCGACCTTGCGCAGCGAATAGCACAAGGCTACGTAACAAGTGAAGGGATTCCAATCGCGGCGCTCGCAGTGCAGCGATTCCGCGGTTCTGACGGCAGCGTGTTGGTGACGACCGACAGCTACTTCAAACATCCGAACAGCAAAGACACCACGCTCTATGGATTTGATGGCAATCACTGGGGGAAGGGGCGTTTGGTTCTTGCCGTAGTAAAGCACTACGTCCAGCGCAACCCGGAGGCCACGTTCGCCGACCTTGAGAAAGCGTTTCCGAAGGATTGTCAGGGATCGAGCGGCGTCTTTGTGACTGCTGAGGAAGCCAATCAGATCTATGTACGTGGAGGTAGGAAGCGGCACTTCGTGGACGCGAAGGATCTTGTCGCTTTAGACGACGCGGTGGTCGCGGTAAGCAATCAATGGGGCGTTGGCAATATCGATCGATTCAGAGCGCGAGCGAACGAGCTAGGCTACCATTCCAGTCCGGTGGACGGCTAGTCGATCCGCCGCTCATTCCAGTGGCAGGCTCAATCTTTTGTCTCTGGATCAGGATCCGCTGTCGGCGTCCCAGCTACGCAACAAGCCCAGACGGCATGCGCCGGCTGGGCTTGTTTCTTGCGCTGAACGCTCGCCGCTACTTGTTCTTCTTGGCCTGCTTGGCGGCCCGCTTCTCCTTGGGGGTCAGCACGGCCTTCTTCTGGGCTTCGCGTTTGCCCTTGTCCTTACTCCCTTTGTCGCCCACAGTCGTTCTCCCTAATGGCGGTAAGCCAGCTGAGCTGGCGGCGGCGGCCGGACGCGGGCATTGGCAGTCGCCAATAAACTCCCGTTCCGGAACAGCCCGCCGAGAAATTGTACCCATTCGGCGGTCCGGCGTCGCGCCGCGGGATAGCGCACTTGTTACAATTGGACCGAGCAGCGGCCGTGAGCGCCGCATCGGCAAGCGAGACTCTGAGGTGTGAACGCCGCCATGAGCCGCGACAACCGTATCGCCGTTGATTGCAGCAACTGCGGCCAGGTGTACCAGGTGATGCCGCCGCAGGCGGACCTGCGGGCGCAGTGCCGCCGGTGTGGCACGGTGTTTGTCATCCCGGCCACCGCCGCGGCGCGTCCGGGGGGCGGGCGCCCTGTCCGGCGTCCGTCGGAAGAAGGGCGGGCCGCCGACGCCCTGGCGGTTTTGCCGCTAGTGGCCGCGGGTGGGGGTGTGCTCGGCATGCGCTCGCTGCGGGTGGAGGATCAGCAGGCGGCGCCGAGCGAGGCGATGCCGCGTAGCAGGGTGGCGCGGCTGTCGAAACCCCGCGGAGAGCAGCGATTTGCCTCTTTATCACCACGCCGGGACGCGGCTCCCGCCGCCGCTCTTGACCTGCGATTCGCGTGAGGGCCCTCAAAATGGACGCCGATTCTGAACAAGCCGTCGAGTGCGGCGGTTGTGGGCGGGTCTACCATGTACGGCCCGCGACCGAGGTGCGGCGGGCCCAGTGCGCCCGCTGTGGCGGCCACTTCGAAATCCCTCTTCAGCGGGTCATCAAGCCGGCTAGCCGGCGTCCCCCGCAGCGCCGCCAGTCGGCCATGGACCATCGGACGATGGCGGCCGCCGCGAGCCGGATCGCCGCCAGGCAGCACCCGCTGCAGTACCGTGTGAGCAACGGCTGGTGGCTGGCGGTGATCCTGGTAATCGCGGCCGTGGCCGCGTTGGCGGTGTTTCACCCGCGGGACGAATTGCCGCAGTCGACTCCCTACCGTCCGCCGCCGGCGAATCTCGAGTAGCGCCCGCCCGACGCCGCTATCGCCGTTCGTTGGCGCTGTTCGTTGGCGCCGGAGTCGGCGACCTCTACCTCGGCGGCGTCCTGGTCGGCGTAGGTCAGCAGCGACCACGCCTTGCGCATCACGCCGGGGGCCGAGACGTAGTCGCACAGGTCGTGGCTCCGCCCGACCGAGCTGGTGACGTTGATCAGCCGGACCCGTTGGGCGCGTTCGCGGTCGAGGCAGGTTGGGCCGGCGTAGCCCATCGCCTGGGGGTCGTAGTTGCGGCCGAGCAGTTCGAAGTACTTCATCGCCGGGTCGCGGTTGTTGATGGTCATGATCAGCTTGTCGGTGGCGTCCATCGCGTCGCCGTGGCGGCGTCCGCGGCCGAGCCAGTCGGCGTCAAACGCGGCCGCCAGGTAGAACGCACGGGCCGAGCGGGGGGGGCCAGAGAGCTCGCCGGAGCCGAGCTCCTGCAGCGCGCCGCTGCTGACGCGGGCGCCGTAGCTGTAGCCGAGCAGCCCGAACCGGGACTCGGCGGGCAGCGTGCTGAGCACGTAGCCCAGCTGCTTGCCGACCGGGCCGGTGCGGGCGGCCTTCTCGCGGAAGTCACGCAGCGGGCCCTTGATCTCATCGGCGCACCACGACCAGATGAGGAAGCGGATGGGGCGGTCGTCGCAGGCAGAGCGGACGAGTCGGCCGTAGACGTACAGGCCGCGGGCGCGGGTCTCGCCCCAGGAGATCTTGTTGCCGTGGGTGAAGACGATGGTCGGCATGGTCGCGTCGGCCGCGGCGACCACCGAGCGCCACGGTGTGGTTTTCCACTCGCGGCGTCCGTCGGCGTCGAGGTCGGCGAGCTGCTCGGCGTGCAGCCCTGCTTCGATTCGGGCGTGGTCGGTGCTGCAGCCGATTGGCCGCGAGCTGATCAGCACGACCTGGTCCTGGGGCCGCACACGGACGCAACCCTCGCCCGGGCAGTTGGTCGCGGCGCACGCCTGGGGCGCAAGCAGCAACGCCAGCGCGGCGAGCGACCATCCCCAGGCAACGGGGAGGGGGCGCACGTCGTTGACGGTTCGTCGGCGTGGGGGCTCGGCCAGCGGCATCATCAAGGGGCGGGGAAGCAGGGGGCGGGACGTCGGGGGCAAGCCACAGCCGACACATCAATCGCTTCGTAGAAACGTAGCACGCGATAAACGCCCGCGCCGGAGCAATGTTGAAAAAAATCAACGGTTGAGTTTGCACATCACGCAGGGTGGGCTAGAGTTGCGTGGCTCCACGCCGCGGACCTTGTTGATGTTGAGGTTCCGCCCCGCCTTACCAGTGCGACCCTCACGCGCTGCGCCTTCCCCCCAGGGAGGACCTGCCATGAAACGATTCACGTTATTGCTCGCAGCGCTGATGCTGGTGTCCAGCACTGTCGGCTGCGGCTGTGTACGCCGACTGCGAGACCGGCTGTGCCGCGGCTCCTACTGTGGGCCCGCCGCCGCGGTGGCCCCGGCCGCGATCGCCTCGCCCGGCATGTACGCGGCGCCGGCCCAGACGCCCTACCAGCAGCCCGTCCAGCAGCCGGTGATGGCGCCCGCGCCGATGATGATGATGGCCCCGCAGCCCATGATGACCAACTGCGTGCCGTGCGACCCGTGCTGCATCCCCTGCGACCCGTGCGGGGGCGGCTACTACGGCGCCGGCTACCCAATGAACGGTATGTACGATTCCGGCTGGTCCGGTTCGTGCGGCTGCAGTGGCGGCAGCGACTACGACTCCAGCTCGGCGCCCGTCCCTGCGGGCGGGGGGTTTAACGACCCGGCGCCGGTCGGCTCCGGCGACCGAGGAGCCTAGCCACCGAAACAACCGATAGTCCGGGCCGGACTCCTTCGCCGCCGCACCGCCCTCCCCTCCTAGGCGGCGATTAGTTTGGCCCCCGTGGCGACCGCATGATGTGGTCGGCCGCGGACCTAATGCGACCCCGTCTGGTCTTCCCATCCTGAAGCGGGCCAGACGGGGTCGCTCTTGTTTTGACGGTTGTAGTGCGGCGTGTGCACCGCGTCGGCGGTGCGGAGTACAATAGAGGGACCCGCCCCGACGAACCCCCTCTGGAGTTCCCTCTGCGTATGTCCTGCTCGCCGCGATTGCGTTCGACTTATCTCACCGCCGCCGCCGCGCTGCTCGCGGCGTTGCTGACAGCCGCCCTGCCCCGCGCCGCGCTCGCGCAGCTGAAGGAAGCCGAGCCGGAGACCGAGGGCGTCGTGTTCGGCGAACCGGCGGTCGGCAGGTTCAAGGTCGGAGCCGAGATTACTGCCTCACGCGGCGCGGTGAAGAACATCCGCGCGATGGTGGCCGTCCCGCTTGAGTGCGCCGAGCAGGAGGTGCGGATCGCCGAGGAAGAATTCAGCAGCGAGGTCGATTCAGTCGAGTACCGCATGCTCAACGGCGACGGCGCCCGGCAGATGGTGATCAACATCCCGTTCTTGGCCGCCGGCGCCACGGCCCGCGCGGTCGTGACCTACGACGTCACGACCCGGCCGGTGCTGCCTCCCGAGGACGACCAGGCCGCCGCGTACAAGATCCCGGAGAAGCCCGACCGCCGGCTGCGGCGGTACCTCACGGCCAGCCCGTACATCGAGTCTCGCCACGGCACGGTCCGCAAGCTGCATCGCGAGGCGCTCGCCGAGGCCGACGAGGACCTGTCGGACTGGCAGCGGGTCGAGCTGCTGTACGACAAGATGCTGGAAACCATCGAGTACATCGAGGGGGACGACAAGTCGGCCCTGCAGACCCTGCGGGACGGCAACGCGGACTGCCACGGCCGCAGCGCGGTCTTCATTGCGTTGTGCCGTTCGGCCGGCGTGCCGGCGCGGGTCGTCTGGGTCAACAACCATTGCTACGCCGAGTTTTATCTGGAAGATGAAGCAGGCGAGGGACGCTGGTTCCCCGCCGAGAGTGCGGGCAGCCGAGCCTTCGGCGAGATGCCGCTGGCGCGGGTCATCCTGCAGAAGGGCGACAGCTTCACGGTGCCCGAACGCCGCCGCGACAAGCTTCGGTACGCCACGGACTTCATGATCGGGACCCCCATGCCCGGATCGGGGCAGCCCAAGGCCAAGTACATCCGAGAGCAGCTCTAACCGCCCCGCCCCGACACTGGTTTGCCGGAGGCCGGGCCCGAGTCCCCCATGCAGAACAGCGACCTGTTAGTTATCGGCGGCGGCATCGTGGGGCTGGCGACCGCCTACCGCTTCACCCAGCGGTTCCCCGGCAAGCGGGTCACGCTGCTCGAGAAGGAGGACGCGGTCGCGCTGCACCAGACCGGCCGCAACTCGGGCGTGCTGCACTCGGGCATCTACTACAAGCCGGGCTCGCTCAAGGCGATCAACTGCCGCGACGGCAAGCTCGCCATGGAGCAGTTCTGCCGTGACGAGGGGATCCCGTTTGATGTCTGTGGCAAGGTAATCGTCGCGGTCGACCCGACCGAGCTCCCTGCGCTGGACGCCATCCGCCAGCGCGGGGAGCAGAACGGCGTCGCGTGCAGCGTGATCGAACGCGACGAGCTGCTCGAGATCGAGCCCCACGTGAGCGGCGTCCGCGCGCTGAAGGTCCCCTCGACCGGCATCGTTGACTACGGCGAGGTGAGCCGCCGTTTGGCCGACAAGATCCGCGCGGCCGGCGGCGACGTTCGGCTCTCGGCCGAGGTGGTCGGGATCGATCAGGGCGGCGATCAGATTGTCGCGAAGACCGTTCAGGAAGAATTCTCCGCGGGCTGCCTAGTAAACTGCTGCGGCCTGTACAGCGACCGCGTCGCGGAGCTGTCGGGCGCGCAGCCCGGCGCGCGGATCATCCCGTTCCGCGGCGAGTACTTCAAGCTCAAGGACGACGCCAAGCACCTGGTGCGGGACCTGATCTACCCGGTGCCCGACCCCTCGTTCCCGTTCCTGGGCGTGCACTTCACGCGGATGATCGACGGCGCCGTAGAGTGCGGACCCAACGCGGTGCTGGCGTTCGCCAAAGAGGGCTACTTCAAGACCGACGTGAACCTCGGTGAGCTGGCGGGCAGCCTGACCTACCCCGGCTTCGTGAAACTGGCCCTCAAGTACTGGAAGACCGGCGCGGGCGAGATGTGGCGGAGCTTCTCCAAGCAGGCCTTCGTCAAGGCGCTGCAGCGGCTCTGCCCCGAGATCCGCGCCGAGCACCTCGAGCCGGCTCCGGCCGGCGTGCGTGCCCAGGCCGTGCTGCGCGACGGCTCGCTGGTCGACGACTTCCTGATCGAGGAGCACGGCGCGGCGGTCAACGTGCTGAACGCGCCCAGCCCGGCGGCGACCGCCTCGCTCAACATCGGCGGGCTGATTGTTGACCGCCTGGCGGAGCGGTTCTAGGACGCGTAGGAGCCATGCGTCGAAAGCAGGGACAGGCTCGGTAGGCCAACGCCGTGCAGCGGAGCCGTACTACCAGCCAACGGGAGTTAGCCCCTAGTTTGGAGCACGCCGGCCACCGTCGCCGCCTACGGAGATGGACGACACCTCAGCAGCTCATCTCTCGACCGAATCTGCCGAATTCCATGAAGCGTGTGCAGGTTCAATGGTCTTGAATCTGATCGCGGTTGTGACAACCTCAGCGAGTTTGCCGTCCCTCTCCGGCGCCGCGGGCGATGCAACCGCTGTCGATAAAGGCGGTACGCGATAGCGAGATGCCAAGCGGAAACTGCAAGCTGCAGTCCGGTTCAGCGCGCAAGGTCTGACAGCGTCGCCGATCAGCCGCCCATCAGTAGACGCATATCGAGACCTCCTCAGCCGCCTGCAGGGATCACCAACGTAGTGATTGAACGTTCAGGGCTCAGAGTTTGGGTAAGCAGGCCGTCCATAGCCAGGGTGTAGCGAACGGGGAACTCCTGTTCGTTAAGAACTACGACCACCACCGAGCCGTCTTCGTTGCGAAATGCGGTTGAGAGGAGCTCTCTGCCGGTGTTTGCTGACAGGACACGTCGGGCGCCGGGGCGGATGAATCGGCTGAAGTGACCCAGGTAGTAGTACGAACTGTTGTAGAGCAGACGGTCGCTCTCGACGTCGGCCATGATGGGGGCGCTGCAGTAGTTGCCCACGTGGTTGGGGCCGCCGCCCATGTTCAGCAGGAGGTTCCAGTCGATCCACCCGCTGGCGCCGCTGTTGAGATCATTGATGACCGACCGTGCGTAGCGCTCGCCCGCCGTCCAATCTCCTACGTCCTCCGTGCCCTCGAAGCAACCCTCGGTAAATAGCAGCTTCTTGTCCGGGTAGAAGTCCGTCAGCATCTGGGCGTGGTGGTGTTCATCAGAAACGTACCAGTGAAACCCGGCCCCCCACACGTATTGCGCCGCCTCCGGGTCGTCGTACACGGTTTTGGCGCGGTCGAAGAGCAGATCGCGATTGTGGTCCCACACGATCAGGCGGATGTTGGCGAGGTCCGCGCTGTGGAGCGCCGGCCCCAAGAAGTCGCGGACAAAGTCACGTTCTTCTTCTGCGGTGTAGATGCAAGACTCCCAACGCTGCACCGCCGCCGGCTCGTTCTGAACGGTGAGGCCCCAGATTTCAATGCCTTCCCTAGCGTACTCTTCGATGTAACGGCAGTAGTACCTCGCCCAGGCGTCGCGATACTCGGGCTTGAGCTTCCCTCCGCCTGTCATTTCCCCGTTGGTTTTCATCCACGCAGGCGGGCTCCAGGGCGACGCCAGCAGCTTAAAACCTCGGCCCCGAGACGCACGCTGGGCGGCCTTGATCAGCGGTATGAGGCGCTCACGATCATGGTCGATGCTGAAGTGCTCAAGATCGACGTCACCCTCCACCTCATCGTAGGAGTAGTTGCCCACAGAAAAGTCACAGCTATTGATGTGGGTTCGGCAGAGTGTGTAGCCGTGTCCCGTCTCGCCATCGAAGTAGGCCCGCAGCAGCTCCTCCTGCCTGGCGGGGGAGAGCTGGGCGAAGACGATGCCGGCCGATTCCGTAAAGGCGCCCCCAAAGCCCTCGATCGTCTGAAAGGACTCTGACGTGTTGACGGCGATAGTAGTCGAGTTTGGCGCGGCCTCTGTCAGCGGACTCAGGCTGTCGCATTCTCTTAAACGGCTGCCGCGCAGCTGCGCTGTGGTGATTACCTTAATCGGTCCCGAGGTGTCGGGCTTGACGTTGTGTCCCGGCCGCAGTCCTTTGCCGGTTAAGCGCACCGATCGAATGTTGCCGAACACGCCATTCGCAAGCTCGGACGGCTGCAACCGCACGACGTGCTCGCCGGCGGGCACCTCCGCACTGCCTAAGGAGATCACACTGAATCTGTCCCAGGCGCCCGTGTCCTGCATGGCGCCGTTGAACGACGCGTCCCCCACCGAGACCACGTACGGGCTGCCCGCGAAGGGCGCCTGCGCCGCCATCTCGACCTGCACCTCCAGCTTGCAAGGCCGGTCCACCCAGACGGTCCAGGCCGCGACGCTCTCCGCACTGTGCCAGTGTGTCAGCCTTTCGCGCTCGTGGCGGATTGGCGGACCGGCAAGCTCCGCGGTGTAGCCGCTGAGAACGATCGTGACTTCCGCGTCGTCTCGAGCATCCCCCGTGCGACTTTCTGCAGAGGCAAGGGACAACCATACGAGAGGAGCAAAGGCCCCCAGCAACCACGCCGCTGGGCGGGTATTCCTGCGGGAACAAATGCCGGTCATCGGTCGCTCGGTGTTGGAGGCGTCGGCGGCCGGGGCCGTGCTTGGTAGATGCGGACGTCATCGACGAGGATCGGCGACCCCCAGCAGCTCTCAAACGCAACCGCCCCTCGCTCCGCGGAGTACGCCGCGGGCGCGGCCACGGTCATCGGCTCCTCGGCCCGCTGGGGATCGATAACTGTGAGCGACACGGCATGCCCATCGTCCACCACACGGAACAGGTACGACCGCGCGCCCGGATCCACCTCGACCCCTTGCGTTGCCAGCAGCGATATCGAGTTGGCGGCCGGCTTCTCGTGGACTTCGAGCGTGTGCTTCAGGTCCACCGCCGCGGGCCAGAAGTTGACCCGGACGCCACGCTGCAGCACCGAGTTCTCCCAGCCGGGGCCCTGCCCCCGCTGGCGATCCGCCCGCGTCATCACAGCGAATGAGGCGCCATAACCCGACAAGAAGTTCTCTGCAAATCGGACGCGACCAAGGATTGTCAGGGTGCCTTCTTGCGGGTTCAGCGGGAGGCGGGTCAGCAGGTACGGCCGTCGCTTCCAGGTGTCGATGTGACCAGCATTATTGGCTCGCCCAAGCTGTAGGCCACCGTTGTCTAGCAGCACTTCTTCCAGCGTGGCCCATTTGGTCCGGTCGATCTGCTCGCCGTCAAAGCTGTCGTGAAGGACTAACTCAGCGTCCTGAGGAACGAGGCGGTCGAGCAGCAGGATCTCGTGGCCGTGTTTCTTTGTGTCGCTGGCCACAAGGGAACTGAGGTCGCCGTAGGTGGCGATCGGGACGAGCGTCGGATCTTGAGTGATCTCGACCCGATCCACCAGCACGGCGCCCACCGCAGGCCCTTCCAAAGCGATGTGGTTCCGCTTGCCGCGGAAAAGCGAGCGGACAGTTACCGTCTTGCCCTCGGACGGGTTGTCACGCAACGAGACAGTGAATGAGACATTCACTCCGTCATCCCGAACAACTAGTCGATAGGGAACGCCGGGAATGGGGGGGGAGAAACCGCTCCATGAGATGCTGTTCAGCTCGCGGTTACTTTCCAGCTTGACGCCGGTGCGCAGCATGCCCGCCCTAGTGTCCGGATCGGACTCAACACTGCAGCGCGCACACGATGCGAGCACATCGTCCCACGGCGACGCCGCGACGCCCCGAGCGTTGGCGCTGCGGGTCAGCAGGGCAAAAGACGACGCCCCGACCGACGCCAACTCGTCGAACTCGACATCGCACGTGACGGTGATCGCACCGAGAGCAGGGTCGAACTCGTTGTTGGAAACGAGGTAGGAACGGCCGGCACAATCAGCACCGCCACCAAGCCGAAGACCGGCCGTGGTGGGCTCCGCAGCTCCCAAAGTGCGCCACTTCTGGGTGTCGAGTTGGGTATCGCGGAACCGGTCGACAAGCGAGCGGCCATCGGGCACGCTGCTGGCGTCCAGGTCGCGACCCAGCACGGCGCTGATAAATCGGTGCAGGTCGGCGCTCGACTGGACAAAGTTGTCCTCACTCCACTGCAGGCCGTCTCCCTTGTTGAGTTCGATCTTTTCCCCCCGCCGTGGACCTCCGTCGGGGAAGGCTTCGACCTTCCCTTTAAACACGTTCACCTCGGACACCCCAAAGTCGTCGACCGCGACGCCAAATTCGGTGCCGAGGTCGACAACCCTGCCATTGGGCGTCTCGATCGTGAAGCCGTGGCCCGCCTCGGTGACGGATGCAACCAGTCCCCCGCGAACCAGCTTGCCCCCTGCTGGTTCGACGAGGAACTCGGCCGGGCCGACAAGCATCAGCTTGGTGCCGCAGCAGTAGGTCAATTCGACCTCACCATCGGCGAGTTTGATGGAGCGGCCGGCTTCGATTCTAGCGCCTCTTGGCGGGGATCCGTCTGTGATCCGCCATTCCGCCCCCGGGGAGACGTGGCTCAAAGTCACACCGCGTAAGTCATCGGTCGTCGCATCCTGGGACGGCGACGCTACTCTCTCGACCGACGGCCAATTCGCCCAGAAGAATGCGAGCGAGGCGGCCAGCAGCAGCGACGCGGCCAGCTGCCAAAGTCCGGGTACGCGCCAGCGGGCCGACCGGATGTCCTGCTCATCGTTGCCCAGCGTCGCCAGCAGCGAAGCGGCGCCCTGGCAGTCGTTGTGTTGCGTTGCGTCCCCATTCACGCGGTCCCGTAGCAGCGCGGCCTCGCTAAACTGAAGTTTCCCTGAGCTGGTGAGGAGCCCGTGGTGCAGGGCGACGCAACGCAGATAAAGCCGTCTGGCGGCACGGCTTCGACTTAACCAGACGTCTAACTGCGCCGCCTCGTCTTCAGTCAGCAGGCCATCTTGCAGCCGTGTGCACAGCGTCAGTACTTCGCGTGCTTCGACCGCGGAAAGGCTGTCTGGAGTTGGATTGTCGGCGGGGTGTGACATCGCAACGTTTTCGTCGAGTGTGGTTTTGCTAGGGCCGTGGAACGGTTGGTCGCCATACGGCCTCTCTAGAAGTCGTTGGCAAGCTTACGCTCCAGGCAAGCCATTAGCGCACGGCGTATCCGCCCCAGCGATTTGGACAGGCGGTTCGCCGTGACTCCGATCTCCTCGGCGATCTTGTTGACCGAGGCGCCCGTTTCGTAGCGACGTCGGATCAGCGTCCGGTCAGACTCCGGCAGGTCCTTCAGGCAAGACTCCAGGACCTCCATCCGGGGTTCGGGTCCGCTAGCGTACTCCTCTGCATCATGCGCGAGCTTCTCGAGCGTCTCGTCGTCAAAGAGGCTTACGCCGCGCCTATTCCGTTCATGGTGCTTCAGGCTTTGCAGCCTGGCGATTTTGCAGGCCCACGCGAAGAAGTTAGTGCCGCTTTGGAATGTTTCGAACTTGTCCCACAGGACGAGGCTGGTTTCCTGCAGCACGTCCGATGCGTCGTTCGAAGTTGGCAGGAGAGCGAGCAGGAAGTATTGCAGCCGCTGGTAGTTCTCCGAATAGAGAGCCACAAACTCCGCCGTTCTATCCTGCTTTAGTGGCGGCTCCTGTGAGCCGTCTTTCGGCGATTCCATTGTCGAGTTCCAGGGACGCGGGGCTTGGGTGTCGTCGTTCCCGCAGAATAAGAC
Source organism: Posidoniimonas polymericola (assembly GCF_007859935.1). Classification (NCBI taxonomy): domain Bacteria; kingdom Pseudomonadati; phylum Planctomycetota; class Planctomycetia; order Pirellulales; family Lacipirellulaceae; genus Posidoniimonas; species Posidoniimonas polymericola. The sequence continues at coordinate 630,859 of NZ_SJPO01000002.1, forward strand.
GATCGAACCCTGCCGCACCAGGCTCCTAGGGTCCGGGGTACAGATCGGTGTCGTCATCACGTCCGCCGAATTTGTAGAAGACCTCTTCATCGACGCCGTACTCCACGCTGCGGATCGATCCATCACAGAAAGCCATGTTCATGGTGCCGGCGTGGGGCGCGCCGAAGGGCGGGATGTCGTTGCCGTTCTCAGTGTTGAACCCGCTGCCGTCCTGGGAGGGCGTCCACGCCACTGAGGCGTTGCTGCTGGTCGGCTTCCAGCCGGTATAGCGGAGGTTGTCCTGGTCGTGGCCGACGAAGATGTTCTGGTCGTCCGCCGGGTCGGACCCGTCGAGGTACTGGGCGGGGTCCATGTACTTCTCGCCAATGAGGGCGGTCTTGCTGGTGCCGTCGGTGATCTTGGCGAGCCGCACGGTGCTGCGTTGGTACATAGCGCCGTTCTGAGTCTTGGTGATCCAGCCGGCGAAGGAGTTCACCGCGGCGGGATTCTCCGGTCCGCCCTGACCGGTGGGGTTGATGTTGCCGGCGTTGCCCGCGTAGTCGGACCGGGCGACGAAGCAGTCCCCCACGCGGCAGTTGCGGAGGTTGAACGCCAGAAAGTTGTTCCGCAGAATCGGATACAGCTGTGCCTCGCGTCGCGAAGGGCAGACGAACATCTCGATGGGCGTCTGCACCAGACGCAGCATCTGGGACTCTTTGTCGGCGGCGCCGCTGATGCCCGAGGCGACGTCGCGGAGGCCCTGCTCCTCGACGTAGGCCAGCAGGCCGTAGGGCCAGCCGCCGCGCTGGTCCTTGCCGTAGCCCTTGTCGGGGTCCGGCTGCCACCTCCAGCCGAAGCCGGAGGTGGGCAGGAAGCCGTGCGTGCTCTCGTGGTTCAGGCACCCCAGCGACAGCTGCTTCAGGTTGTTCTTGCACTGCGTCCGGCGGGCCGCCTCACGAGCGGCCTGAACAGCGGGCAGCAGCAAAGCGATGAGCACGCCGATGATGGCGATCACCACCAAGAGCTCTACCAGCGTAAATGCCGTGCGACTATTCTTGCATCGGTTCTGCATCGGATAACTCTTTCCTTTCAGACGCGGCACCGCCGCTGCGAACCCCGTCGCCGTAGACCAGCGAGAGTCGAGAGCAGCAACGCTATACAGGGCGCCGCAGGCTCTGGAACGCCGACGGCTGCTGGGCCAGCGGCAGCACCGGTGGTGGCCCCATACTGGGACCGCCAAAGCGCGTAGTCCGCCTGCACGACTGTGCCGCCTCCTGAGCCATTACCGTTTAGAGCTTCATCGCTCTGACCCAGGTTGTCCCGCCAGACTGAGTAGTCCGCGGCGTCAACCGAGCCATCGTTATTAAAGTCGCCAGGAAGCCCCTGGGGGAGCACCGTCAACTCGTCGTCGAAGACGACTTTTCCGAAGCGGGTAAAGTCTTCGCTTGGCAGCGAGAACTCGAACACCAAGTCCTCACGGGCGCCGGCCGCATCAAAGTCGTACAGGTTGCCGAGGCTCTGGGCGCCCCCGCTGGCTAGACTAAGAGCGCCAAGCGGGTTTAGTTCCGAAACGGCGCCAGCCTCGTCATCTGCGACGCGCCAAACGCCGCCAATCGGCGACCAGCCCTGACCCATAGGCGCGAGCGACAGAGACTCGGACGTAATCGTGTAGGTGTCGATCGCGACCGCTTCCCTGAAGCCATTTATAATCTGCGCGGCGCCGGTCGTGCGGTCGACGTTCAGCGTTAGGGTGTCGGTCGCGACCCCTTCGTAGACCACGATTCCGCTGACCGTTCCCTCGCCAGCGGGCGTGAATTCGAACGCGATATCGTCGGTGTCCTCACCGAATGCCTTATTGGCTGGCTGAAAGATGGCGCCAAGCGAGATAGTTGTGCCCGGCGAGAATGCTTGCGACGAGAGTGGGTTGAGTTCTGATAGCCCGGTCGCCGCTGGGTTGGCTTCCCGCCATTCGCTGCCGCCGATCGTGCTCGCGATGCTCGTCCAATTCGCTTGATCCAATGCGCCAGCTGCGGACAGCACGTCGTAGGAGTCGATGGGAATTGCGGCTGACGCGCCCGGGTTTTGTATCGACACCTCGCCCGACCGGCGGTTCACAACGAGAACCGGCTGCTGCTCCACAACTAGGCTGGTCTGGATCCCGTTCGCGCCTCCCGGAGCCGAGACCGGTCGCAGTGTGACCCCGACGCCCAGCTCGGGTACATCAGACGTATCAATGCTGGCAAACCCGTTTATCAATGAACCCGAGTCGGCGAGCAAGTAGGAGTCGCCAACCGACGGCGTAATGCCCTGCGTGTCAATCTTGAGCGTCCCGCCTAAGTCGAGCTGACCGCCGACGGATATTGGCGAGGGGCCGGCGGCTCCGAAACTCCATGTGTGGGTGCCCGCCTGGCCGAGGATGACATTGCCCAAGATCGACAGCGATACGCCGTCACCGGAAATCGTGAGGTTGCGGTCCAGGAACGCCACCGCCGCTGTTACAGATGCTGAACCAGACAGGTTGATCGAACTAGCCGCATTGGCGTTGGTCGGCGTGGCGAGCTCGTTGCCGATTGACAGCACACCACCCGAAGCGTTCAGTGTTCCCAGGCCACCATCGAGCCCAACCACGAGGTTGGCGGGGACGTCGCCCACCGAGGATTCGGTGCCCGGCCCCACAACAAGATTATCTCCTGTGCCGATGTTGAGTGTGCCGCTATAGGCGCCGCCGCGGCCTAGCACCAGCTGTGGCGTGGGCAACCCGGACCGGTCGCCATCGACATCGACCACTGGATTGGATCCGACCTCAAAGCCAGGGTCCGCGCCGATTACCGCTCGGCTGAAGGTCCCGTCGGGCGCAACTAGGAAACTCCAGTTGTTGCCATCAGAGAATGAAACGCCATCGCCGCCGAAGCCGCCCTCCGAGCCGATCCACACGTTTTCTTGCGCCATCGACGCGCCCGCCAGCGGAGCCACGACGAGCGCCGCAACGAGGGAGGCTGTTCGCAAACTGGCCTTCATAGTAGTACTGCCTTGGTGATGAGGCGCCGGAGCCGGGAACCCCGGCCACGAAGAATGAGAAGACGTAGCCTAATGCCAAGATCAGTTACGTCGCCGGCCAGCGCCGATCATGCCTGCTAATCCCATCGCTCCCAGCAGCGCTGCCGTCGGCTCCGGGACTCCGAGCGAAAAGAACGCTTGGAGCACCAGTTCAGGGCTGCCACCCAAGCCCAAATAGGCGTCCTTCCACTCGCGGAAGTCGCTGATGTTGACTACCCCATCAACATTGAGGTCACCGTCCGTTCTCGCGAGCGTCGTGCCGAATGTGTCGTTGGTCTCGCGCCAGTTGTCGAGGATCGGATCGAAGTCCTGCGGGTACTCCACTAAGCCGTTGCCGTCGGTGTCGCCCGGGATCGCGACCGTCCCAAGTGTGAGCACTGGCCACTCGCCCTGCTGCCCGGCCTCACGCATCGTGATCTTGTACGCGTCGTACACGGTGGCGAAGTCATCGGCGCCGTAGCTCAGCCGGAGGAACACGTAGTCGCCCGCGCCCGCCCCGCCGTCGTACGCGTCGTTCAAGTAGTTGAGCAGGGAAGAGTCACCGGTGGTGTCGGTGAAGTTGTTGGGTGCGCCCACGAACCCGGCCGGGCTTGAGGGGGTGAGGAAACTCTCTTGAATCAACACAACGCCCGGCGTCGGGTCGGGCGCGGATCCATTGTAGTAGTCATCAGTGATTATCGCGGGATTGGGGTCCCTTCGCACGGCGTACAAGTCAACATCCGTGGTCGTGGGGCCGGTGCCGATCTCGTGCACCATCACGCCTAGGTTGGCGTCGGTGAAGGGGTCGGCTACGGCGCCTAAGTTCGGAATCTGGAAGGGGAGCACGATTGCTGTCAGCCCTGGACCAAACCACTCACCAACGCTCGCGTTGTAGGTGCCAAAGGTGTCCGGATGCACTTGAGGCCAATCTCCAGCAGGCGGCAAGATGTCGCGAACCTCTAGAAACCCATCGTTGGCGTTTGAGTAGATGGTCAAGCCCGTGGCGTCGGGTGGAACTGCGAGTAATCCCACGAAACAGGCAAGCAGGGCGATCAGTGTGTTTGTCGTTCGTAACATCGATAGACTTCCTATTTCAGGATTTGCCCGCTGAGACGTGCAATCAGTGGGTGTCACGGGCATACGCAGAGGTACGCTTCAACAACGGGTCTTCGTAGTCAAGACAAGCTCTGAGGAGACATCGGCGGCTGACCGCCAGAAACCAGTGGACAACGCCTGACGGTCATCCTCGTCGGGCGTCGGGTCTGACATCTGAAGAGGACAGAGCCGCTTGGCAGCCACTCATGTAGGAAATACGACGGGCAGCCGGTTTCTGCACGGAATTCTACAGAAAAGCTGTCTAGCGATAGCAAGCAGGCACAAGCGATCTAGGCGCCTCCCACTCTAAGCCTGCTAAGAGACAGAGCGACGATCTCAATCAGATTCTCTACTGAAGTTGGACCAGCCGAGCGCTGGAAGGGTGTCCGCCCATCTACAGAGATCTTGTCTGGCCACGGAGGCCGCTGCAGGTTTATTGGCCGTCAAAGGTGCGTCGGGCGATGCAACCGCCAGCCGATCCGCGATCTTCTCACCAAAAAGCAATAGGCGAAGTCTCATAGGCCTAAGCTCACGAAATGAGGCACCTAAGACACACTGAACGGCCGCGGCAGAGAGCCAAAGCCGCTGCGACGAACCAACAGGCCACGAGAATAGCCGCCGATCGAGGTTCCGGAATTGTCGTGGAGCTAGATGGCGATACCGACGCGATGAGATGGTCTCGCCAAACCGAGTAGTCCGCTGCGTCGACTCGACCATCGTAATTGCCGTCGGCGCCCTCGCCCGGCTCTCCGCCTGAGCTCCCGTAGGAAGTCTTCCAGAGTTCGTAGTCAGACAGGTCAACCATGCCGTCGCGGTTGAAGTCACCGGGAAGCAGCAACGTCACCGAGATCGAGGCGCCGCTCGCGAAACCTCCGGAGAACGAGGAGGACCGCAGGAAAAGATCAAGGCTGCCGCCGTCTAACAGTACGCCGTTCAGCGATACGTACCGCTCATCAATGGGGTAGGGAGTGTTAGGGACGAGGACTTCGTCCAGGCTCTCGCCAGCGAGCGTAAATGACGTTCCGAAGATGTTCAGGGCGCCACCATCACGGACGGTGAGCCCGAATTCAAGATTGCCCCCGAAGACATTCAGGGTGGCGTTCTCGAAGATCTCTGCATCTTGACCAAGGGAACCGCCGAGAATGGAGACCTCCCCGCCTGAAAGAACGTCTGCGTAGGCGCCTACCGAGCCGTTGTGAATGTCGAGGGTGCTCCCGTCGCCGATATCAAGCGCGTCGCCGATTGCACCCCCGAGAACGGACACGGTGCTAGAGTAGACCTCGGCATTCCTGCCCACGGCGCCACCGGGCAGGACGCGGATCGAACTGCCGTGCCCCGCGGCAAAGTTGTCGAGCAGGGAGCCCCCTTGTTCCACGATGACGGCTTGCCCACGAGCGCCGATCTTTGTCGAGGCGTCGGCCACCACAATCGTCGAGCCGTCCACCGGTGGGAGCTCCGTCACGTGGAGCACGCCGCCACTGGTCGGAAGCCTGTCCCCGTCTAGCGTCGAAAACGCGAAGGGCGTTCCGTCGCTGAAGACTCCTGTAAGGGTTTCGCCAGTCGCCAGGCTCAAGGGGGCAGTTTCCCCCGGGGAGTTCAACCCAACAACAGGAATTCCGTCAATCCGGAAATCGCCGCCGCTCAGAACCAGCTCGCCGGAGACCGAAACGCCATCAGGGAAGGAGCCCCCTGACAGCTGCAGCGAGCTCCCAGAATTCGCCGTCAGTGATTCAAATGCCCCGCCAAACACGTCGACAACACTGCCAGACTCCGCGCGAAAACCAGAGCCGAGCTTGCCTCCTGATACGGACACGTAACTGCCCGATTTGGCGTCGAAGAATCGATCGACGATGCCCCCCTCGATCGACACAGTCGAACCGCTCAACGCGTCGAAACTCGAACCAAGCAGCCCGTCGACCACCACAACGGTAGACCCAGCGCGGGCAGTAAGGTAACTTCCCACGGCGCCTCCGGCAACGGTGAGCACTCCCCCTTCACGGACTTCTCCGCTGCGGCCGAGAGCGCCGCCTGCAAGGTGGTAGCTGGCGTCAGTGATATAAAAGTCGTTGCCCACGGAGCCTCCCACCTGCTGCGCGAGGGTCCCGGTGGAGAGGTTAAGACCGTCGCTGACCGTCCCGTCGTTGATGACCACGGAGCTGCCAATCGCACGGAAGTCCGACCCAATCTCGCCACTGTTGAGGGTCACACGTGAGCCGTTGTACGCGTCAAAACCTTCACCGATTGCTCCCCCGGCGACGACGACCTCCGCGTCGATCGACTCGAGGTAGCTGCCAGCGTGGCCCCCCGCCTCGACGAGCAATGAGCTGGCTCTGCCCGCTGTGAAGCTGTCCTCGAGCACCGCGCCGGAATCGACTCGCAGGGTTTGCCCTTCTCGGATGCCGTACGGAACCTGGTCGACCGACGCAACGATCTCTCCTGGGACAAGAGGAGGCAGCTCGGCTAGCTCCAACGTGATTGTGCCCGGCAACCGCGCTGTGTCAGCGTGATCGAGAACGAAGGGCGTGCCGTCCGCAAGCACGCCAGTCAACACCGCGCGGTAGGGCAGCGTTACTGAAACGGAGTCACCCTCTGCTAAGAGTCCTTCAACGGGATTGTCGTCCAGACGCAGATCCCCGCCGACTACCTTCATCGAGTAGGCGGAGATCGAAGTATCTGCAATTACTCCGCCCGCAAGAATGAGATTGCCTCCTACAGAGAATCGCGGCCCGACCCTTCCGCTGGTGATGATTGTATCGCTGCCGCCTCTCGCGGTACCGCTGCCCCGTACGCTCCCTCCCTCGACTCTCAGAGTACCGCCGTTGTAGACGTATGTGTCTCCTGCGACTTCGCCGGCGGAAAGCGTAACGGCGCCACCGTTTCGTACCGACAACGACTCCACGACGCCGCCGGTGACAGTGGCTTCACTCCCGAGATCAACCGTCAACCACTGAATCTGGGCGTCCCCAGAAATCGTAGCAGTGCCGCCGGGGTCCAGAAGCTCTGACAGCGGCGACGAGTTTGGCCTGGCCGTCAGATAGACATTTCCCACCGATCCGCCAGAAATCGCGGCACTGCTAAGACCGTGAACTACCATCGCTTCAACCTCGCCGCCGGTGACTGAAACACGACTGTCGCCGTAGACGCGGATTGTGCGCAATGAGCCCCCGTGGATGTCGACTTCGCTGTCGTAGACGAGTGTGGGCAAAGGCGCGCTATCGGTTCCCCCTAGCCGCCCGTCAGTCATCTCTAGCATAGAGCCGTTGAAGAGGCTCAGGCCATGATCGATGGCGCCGCCATTGAGGGCGACCTGAGCACTGTCCGCATGCACCCTCTTTCCGACAAACCCACCCACAGACACTTCCAATGCAGAGCCGCGCCCGAGGCGGAGGTTATCAGGGATAGTAGAGCCGTCGCTAACGTGCAAGGTCTGCCCCTGGCGGATTCCAGCGGGAACCGTATCGACTGAAGCGTCCACGTAGGCTGGGCCAACCGCGGGGAGGTCGGTGGCGAGGAGGGTGATATTGGAGTCGCTCCAACCGGACAGGTCGCCTGAAATCACTACCGGAGTCCCGTCAGAAAGCACTCCCGATAGTGTGGAGGTTCGCCCCAGCTGCACCACTTGGGAGTCCCCCGGAGCGGAGAGCCCGGAAATAGGTTCTCCGTTGAGAAAAAAAAGACCGCCTTCCAGGGAGATGGCGCCGGAGCCGGTGGGAGGGGAAAGGCTGGCAAAGGTCCCTCCGGCGATCTGAACCTTGCCGCCTGGGCTCGCAACATCCCCTGCGTGCCCGCCACTCTGGCGGATAAGACCGCCACTGCCCGCAAACGTTCGATCGACCGTTCCTCCTGATAACTGGACTTCGCCTTCGTGGGTGTAGAGATGTTCAAGGTGGCCTCCACGGACTAGCGCGACTCCCCCGTGTAGCACGCCGAACCCCGAACCAATCTCCCCTCTGTCGATTGTGACCGTGCTGTCAGCGGCTAGGAAATTCGCGCCGACAGCGCCCCCACTGATCGACACGACGCTCCCAATCGCGTAGAAATCGGACCCAATGGCGCCGTCGCTCAAGCTCACCGTGCCGTAGAACGAGTCGAGGTTGTCACCGACTTCACCTCCCTCAATCCGCAGCTCAGCGCCGGAGACTTCCAGGTTTGCTCCCACGACGCCGCCGGATTCGACGATCGCCAAGCCGCCCAACGCGACGCTGTAGTCCGCGGGGACTACCCCGCCAGCATCCACACGCAGCGTTTGACCGTGCCTGATCCCTTTCGGAAGAGTAGCGGACGACGCGGTGACCATCGCAGGGCCTGACTCAGGCACATTTGTTCTGGACAGCGTAACTGCGCTAACTGGTAGGCGGTCGTCGTCGAGGTCCGAGATCGCGAACGGGGTGCCGTCGGAGAGCACCCCAGTGAGCACGCTGCCATTGGCCAGCAACAACTGCGCCGAGTCCTCTCCATTGGCGAGGCCATCGACCGGATTGCCATTCAAAAAGAAGTAGTCACCGTAGAGAGACAGCCCGCCTTCGGGTCGGAAGTTGCTGCCGTGCGTTCCCCCAGACACGTGAAAATAGCTGCTGCTGGGGTCGCCCGCGAGGTTGTCGCCAATCCGGCCGCCTTCGAAGTACAGCTCACCTCGGATATAGGCGTCAGCGCCGATCTCTCCGTCTTTGAAGACAAGCGTCGAATTCGAATACGTTAAGAGGTCGTCTCCGATTTGACCCTCATAAACCGTCGCAACGCCATTGCTCAGCGACAGCCCATCGCCAACACTGCCTCCTGCCATCGTGAACGGGCCGTGGATGCCGGCGCTGTCACCTAATGCGCCGTCGGTCAGCTCCATCGCCAAGCCGGAAGTGGAGTAGAACCGAAAATCCTTTCCGAATTCTCCGCCGTCAACGGCCAGGGGCGTGTCCAGGAAGTCCGCGTCGTCGCCGAAAACCGCGCCCGCGATAAGCGTCGCTTGGGCGCCGTGAACCTCAAACTCGTCTCCGAATGTGCCTCCAGTGATCTGCACGCTTCCATCGGAGACGCTGAAGCGATGCCCTATCTGCCCAGCGGCTACGGTTAGCGCGGTGTCGGTAAACGCTGCGTCATCGCCGATCACTCCACCGGTTACCTCGACGACGCTCTGCGTCGCCTTGAAAGCGGATTGAATCTCACCTCCTGATAGGCTCACGCTGCTGGCGGTCGCGGTGAAGCCCTGCAGCACCACCCCGCCGGAGACGTTTACAGAGCTGTTCTCCGATTGAAGCCCTTGGCGTACAGAACCTCCGAAGACGTTGAGGTGGCTATTGTCTTGAAGCATCAATCCATCCCCAATGACTCCGCTGCGAAGATTAATGATGGACTCGCTGATATATATTCGCGATCCGGTGGCGGAGCCGCCGTCGATATTGACGACGCTTCCGGAACGGACGAGAGAGCGTCGATTTAGTATCACATTCTTGAGGTTGAGCGTGCTGCCAAACAGGAAGAGCTCTCCGTCCAATGCCCCTTCGTTCAGGTTGACGATGCTGCCATCGAACGCCTCGAGGTCTCCGCCGATTAGTCCACCAGAAAGGTTGATTTCTGCGTTTGTTGCTTCCAACCCGGCCCCCACAGATCCACCTTCTTGGATCGTCACGGTAGACCCCCGCCCCGCCTTGAAGTTCCTGCCAACCGACGCGCCTTCATCGACGAGCAGAGTTTGCCCGCTGCCGATTGCCCTTGGAATTTCATCACTGGAGGCGGTAATTAGTGTTGGCCCTGTGATAGGCGTGGCTTCAACCCGTTCCAACCGAATTGGCGTGTCGGGCAGCCGGTCTGGCCATTGTCCCGTGTCGTAGGCGGCGGCGAGGGAAAACGGCATGCCGTCGGCCAGCGTTCCGCTGAGAACGGATCCAGCGGGAATCGAGAGCATGACGCTATCACCAATCGAATCCAAACCGGACAGCGGCGCGCCGTTTAGTCGGAAGTCGGCGCCGACGAGCGCAAGCTCGCCGGCGACAGCTAAGCGGGCTCCGAAGACTCCGCCCTGGATTCGCACACGCGACTCGCTGTCAGCTGAAAACCGGGATCCTACCACGCCACCGGTGATGAGTAGCTCGCTTCCGTCGTAGAGCGAGAAATAGTCGCCGACTATCCCGTCGGAGATCGTAACTGTGCTCTCTCCGGTGGCGCTGAAGAAATCGCCGATCGTCCCAGAGGTCATCGTGACGTCGGCGTCCAACACGCGCGCGTCCTGCCCGATCATGCCGCCGGTAACCTCGAGCGTCGCGCCCGGAGCGACACGAAGGTAATCCGGCACGGTCGACCCCTCATCGACGATCAGCGTCTGGCCGAAACGAATTCCGATTGGCGGCTCGCCTTCCGAGGCAATGAACTCTCTGGGGATTGGGGCGGGAGTCGTTTGGTGCTGAAGCAGCACACCTTGCGACGGCAACTTTCCGTGCGACACATTCCTAAAAATGAACGGGGTCCCATCCGTGAGCGTTCCCGAGAGCGTCGCGTAGGCGGGCACCTGTAACGGTCGGCCCCACTGATAGCCGGGCAGTTGGGTCACCAGTACGCCGTCGAGCGTGAAGTTGTCACCGACGATCGTCATCTCGTTGTTAACGCCATAAGGCCCTCCCAGGAATTTTCCAAGCACTCCTCCCGACCACGTGAAGGGGCCCTGCGGGTACATAGAGTCGCCGATGACACCGCCAAGCAGGTGGACTTCTCCTCGAAAGGTAAAGTTGTTGCCGATGGAGCCATCGACGACGTTGACTGTGGTGCCGGTGTAGGCGCTGAAGTCGTCGCCAATATCGCCCCCCAGGACGTTCACCTCGATATTGCCGTTGCTGTAGTAGGTGCCAGCGGCGAGCTCGTGCCCGACGGTCCCGCCCTCGAGTACGTTAAGCTGAGTGTCCGGCAACAGAGTCACGCCATCCAGCAGCTCCGGAGGGACATCGATCACGGTGGTGAAGGTCGACGGGTCGGATTGCCCAGAGCACCGGCCCCCCGGCAAGACCAGGGAAACCATCGCTAGGGACGCGAGTGCAAAATGCCGGAGGCGAGTAGGCTCGTTGTTCAAGGCTAAGATGCTGGTCAGGGAGGCAGTGCAAGAAACCGCAAACCTTCAGTCTAGTCGGATTGGCCGCGAGGGGAAATGCACTTGACCTTGGCGATGCAGACACCAGCCGCGGAATAGGTGCAAACCTGGAATGATTCTGAAGACTCTGTCCGCAGATTGAAGCCATTTGCAAGGTTGCTGCGGTCGGGGCAACTCTGGCGGCTGGGCCGTGGCTGGAGGCTCGGCAGCTGGGATTACGTCACTCGCATTGGGTTTCCGCCGAAGTCGCTGAGGCTGGACCAGCCTCAGCGACTTGGGTTAATGGCGAAGTTGCAGAGGTCAAAGGTTGCCGATGCCACCTCTGGCAGTTCCAGACTCCCAGGATTCCGGCCGAACCTCGGTGCGGTTTTGCTGTCGATGGCTAGCATCGCCAGCCCGGCGCTGCCAACTCACACCGCCCGCAGGTACGCCACGGCGTTCTCCAACTCGTCGGGCCCGGCGCCCTCGCGGAGTTTGACGAAGAGCCAGTCGCGGTAGTCGTGCTCCTCGAGTCGGCCGAGCGCCTCGGGCCACTCGACGCTGCCGCGGCCGAGTTCGACCGGCACCGCGCCGCGGGTCGACAGGTCACGCACCGCGTCGGCGGCGTAGACGTGGGATAGCCGTCGGCCGATGGCGTCGAACGCCTGCTTGATGTCGACCCCCTCGGCGATCAGCCCGGCCGGGTCGAGGCTGACCCCCAGCAGGTGGTTGGGCAGCGTGTCGAGCAGGCCGGCGAGGGTCTCGAGCTGGTCGCCGCTGGCCTGCAACGCGATCCGCACGCCGATGTGGTCGGCGTGCCGGGACAGGGCCTGGAGCGAGTCTTCCAGCAGCGGCCGCTGCGGGTCGTCGGCGGCGGGCGGCTCGCCCAGACGCAGCACCACGACGCGTGCGCCCAGCTTGCGGGCGGCGGCCATGGCGGCCTGGGTCGCGGCGATGCGGCGGTCGAGTTCGCGCGGGTCGCCGAAGCCACGCCGGGTCGGGAACGCGGCGGCGCCGACCGTCAGCCGGAGGTCCTCCAGCAGCTTGCGGAGCTGGCGGACCGCCGACTCGGAGAGGTCGGCGGTCGGCAGCTCGGTGCGGAGATCGACCTCGACGCCGTCGGCGCCCGACTGCGAGGCGGACAGCAGCGCCGACCGCAACGGGCGGCGGAGCGAGCTGGTGACGACGCCGATTCTGACGGCTGGCATGGTGGTGACGGTTGGGGTTTGTCGGAATGATGTCGGGATTCAACGGCGTTGCGTCTGGGCTACGGTACATTTTCCCAGCGCTGCGTTGCAAGCGCCGCCCTCCCCGCCTCGGCCTGAATCCCGACCGTATGCCACCCCGCCTGCTCGCCGCCGCCCTGCTCTGCCTAGCCGCGCTGCCCGCTGTCTGCCGAGCCGACATCGGCAAGGCCGCCGGTCGCGGCGTCGACGCGGTAGAGATCTTCCGCTGCACATTCGACGAGAGCTGGGACCGCAACTACGACCTCTGGCCCGACAAGTGGAAGCGGGCGACCGGGCCCGAGTACCCGCACTATGTCGAGATGCAGATCGCCGCGGACCAGGCGATCACCGAGGGCCGCTGCCTGCAGGTCGCCCTGGACGGCGCCAGCGCCCAGGTTTCGACCCCGGCGATCCGCGTGCTGCCAAAGTTCAGCTACACGCTTGAGCTCAAGCTCCGGCTCGAACAGATCGAGCACAGCACGGTCACGGTGTCGCTCGACTTCATGACCGCGGACGGCGAGATTTTGCAGTCGCACCGCAGCGAGCCGTTCCAGCCAACCGGCGAGTGGGTCGACATCGAGATGGGCAAGTTCCGCCCGGTCTCGGAGCTGGTCGACCGCGTCGTGGCCCACTTGGAGATTGAACGCGGCGACCGCGGCGACCTGCAGGGCGTGGTCTCGGTGGCCGACGTGTGGCTCGGCCGCTGGCCGAGCATGGAGGTCACCACCAACAGCCGCATCAACGTCTACGACGACCCGGGCAACATCGTCGTGACGTGCTCGCTGTCGGGCATCAGCGAGAAGAACCCCAAGATCAAGTTCCAGCTGCTCGACGCCACGCAGGCCGAGATCGGCGAGGAGGGCGTCAAGGAGCTGCAGGGACGCGTCATCAGCGAGGAGTCCCGCAACGCGTCGGAGATCCTCGAAGGCGACGGCAGGCACAGCGAGGGCTATGAGGGGTCGGAGGACTGGCGGCCGGATATCAGGGAGCACGGCTTCTACCGGGTGCGCGTGCAGATGATCAGCAACGACACCGGCCTGGAGATGGACAAGAAGGTCATCACGCTGGCGGTCGTGCCCAAGGCGGTGCTGACGTCGATTGGTGAGTTCGGCTGGTCGCTCCCGGAGTCGGTGCCCCGGTCGGGTCAGCCGCTTGATTTTGCGACCCTGCAGACGCTCCTGCCGATGGCGGGCGTCAGCTGGGTCAAGCTGCCGGTGTGGTTCCCGCGCGAGGAGACCGAGCGTGGCGATCAGATCATCCAGTTCGCCGAGCGTCTGGCCGCCACCGACATCGAGACCATCGGCGTGCTGCAGGAACCTGAGCGGACCGTGGAGGCCGACGACCTGCCGCCCAGCGAGTCGAGCATCGAGTACATCTTCCGCAAGGACCCTTCGTCCTGGCTGCCGCTGTTCGACCACGTGATGAACCGGCTGTCGCTGCGGCTGCGGTGGTGGCAGCTCGGCTACGACCACGACACCAGCTTCGTCGGGCACGAGGACCTGGTGGGCAAGATCCACGACATCCGCCGGCAGCTCTACCGGTTCGGCCAGGACGTGCGGGTCGGCCTCGGCTGGCGGTGGGACGAGCCCCCAATCGGCGGCGACCTGAGCTGGGATTTCGAGCAGCTGTCGGCCAACCCGCCGCTGCAGTCGGCGGAGCTCGACTCGCACCTCGAGCGTCGTCCGGCCGAGGGAGCCCCGCGGTGGGTGCTGATCGAGCCGCTCGTCAACTCCGACGACCCGTCGTACGCCAACGAGCGGGAACGCCACGAGGCGCGGGTCCGGGAGTTCATTAAACAGATCATCGTCGCCAAGAAGCACGGCGTCGACGGCATCTACGTCCCGCGGCCGTTCTCCGGCATGGAGGGCGTCATGAACACCGACGGCACCCCCGGCGAACTGCTCTTGCCGTGGCGGACCGCGGCGATGCTGCTGGGCGGCGCCGAGTACATGGGCTCGCTGCAGCTGCCCAGCGGCAGCAAGAACTGGTTGTTCATCCGCCCCGACAAGAAGGTGGTGATGGTCGCCTGGAACGACAAGCCCTGCGACGAGGTGCTGTACCTGGGCGAGAAGGTCCGCCAGATCGATGTCTGGGGGAAGCAGCACGCGCCCGAGCACCTGGAACACCGGCAGGTGATCCCGGTGGGGCCCGAGCCGACGTTCGTGCTGGGCGTCAACGAGTATGTCGCCCGCTGGCGGATGTCGGTCGCCTTCGAGAAGACCTCGCTCCCGAGTGTGTTCGGCGTTGAGCACGAGAACACGCTGCTGATGCGCAACGAGTTTCCGTTCGGGATCGGCGGCATGGTGTCGCTGTTTGTGCCGGACATGCTAGAGGGTGACCCGCTGTCGCACGACAAGCGTAGCGACAAGTGGGAGATCTACCCGGAAGAGGGCGAGATCAAGGGCGCGACCGGGCTGACGCTCCGCCGGCCACTGCAGATTGAGTTGAACGACGCCGCCTACGGCGATCAGCCGATCCGCATCGACTTTGAGGTCAACGCGGACAGGCTGTACAAGTTCAGCGTCTGGCGCGAGCTGAGCGTCGGCGCCGGCGACATCGACATCCAGGCAGTGGCGTTCCTCGACGAAGAGGGCCGGCTGATTGTGCAGCAGCAGATGCGGAACCTCGACGGCCCGCACGCCGACTTCAAGTGCTTGTTGTACGCGCCGCTCAGACGGCGTAAGCGGACGCAGGTCTTCCAGCTGGGTGCCGAGCCCGACATCAAGACCTACAGCTACTCGGCCGGCGACGAGCTGATCGGCAAAAACCTGACGCTGCGGGTCGAGGAGATTGACGGCAACCGGGTGCTGATCTACCGCTTCCCGGCTGAGCAAGAGTCGGACGTCGTCTTCGACGCCGCTACCAACTAGCACCGCCGGGGCGGCGGGGCAAGCGGTCGTGCGGCGGCGCGGTTGTGCCAGCGGGACCCTCCGCGATATGCTGGAAAGCATGCCACAGCTGAGCGTAATCTGCGAACTGCTCGAGGCCTTTGCGCCCTGCGATCTCGCCGAGGATTGGGACAATACGGGCCTGCTGCTGGGCGACCGCGCCGCGCAGGTCGAGCGGGTAATGACCTGCCTGACGCTCACCCCCGACACGGTCGCGGAGGCGGTTGAGCGGCGGGCCGGGCTGGTGATCTCACACCACCCGTTGCCGTTCCGCCCAATCGCCAAGCTGACTTCCGACACGGTCGAGGGAGGCATGCTCTGGAATCTGGCCAGCGCGGGAATCGCGGTCTACAGCCCGCACACGGCGTTCGACTCCGCTTCCTGCGGCATCAACGCGTCGCTGGCGGCTGCCCTCGAACTCGCGGACGTGGTCCCCCTGCTGCCCACCGAGGCCGACCCGAATCTCGGGGCGGGGCGCGTTGGCGACTTGCAGTCGGTGACAACCGTCGAGGCGGCGGCGGGCAGGGTCAAGCAGTTCCTGGCAGCCGAAAGCATCCGTGTGGTCGCCGAGCCGGGGCGAGAGGTGCAGCGGATCGCCGTGGCGTGCGGCAGTGGCGGTTCGTTTATCGCCGCGGCGGTGGCGGCCGCGGCGGACGCGCTGCTGACCGGCGAGGCGACCTTCCACAACTGCCTGGCGGCCCGCTCGGCGGGCCTGGCGCTACTGCTGCCGGGGCACTACGCGAGCGAACGGTTCGCGGTCGAGCGCCTCGCCGACTGGCTGGGCACACAGTTCAGCGGCCTGGAGGTTTGGGCCAGCACACGGGAGTGTGACCCACTCCGCACGGTCTGAGTCAATCAGCCGCTAGCCAGTTCTACGCCTAGAGGGCGGCCGGTTCTGCGGCTTCTTCATCCCCCGAGTCGGCTTCGCCAACGGCGTCGTCAACGGACGTGTCGGAGCCGGTTGCATCCGAGTCGGTCGCCAGGCTGTCGGCGTACTTCTCCGCGGCGGCGCCGGCGGCCGCGGGGTTGTCGCTCGCCAAGATCATCTCGTTGAGCATCGGCAGGAAGACCTTGGCGAAGTCGTTCGAGGCGTTCTCCTCGAGCGGCGTGTCCGGGGTCTCGACCGTGGTGAAGTACAGCTTGAACAACGCCGACGTGCCGGCGTACTTCTCGCGGTTCTCGCGGCTGTTGGGGCTCGCCCACCAGTTCACCTGGCCGCTGTCGTCCGGCTTGTGCCAGGACCAGAACACCCGCTCGGCCGCCTGGGAGTTGGCGAAGTAGGTGGTGTTGAACTGGTTGGTCCCTTCTGCCGGGACGTCGAACGAGTGGGTGACGATTTTTTCCCGGGCGCGCATCTCGTTGGACGGGTAGCAGATGTCGGGCGTGTGTCGGATGACGTGCTTGAACGGTCCAACAATCAGCCAGATCTTGACCTGCTGGTCGGTCTCGCTGTTGATGTACAGCCGGGACACGTGCCCCTCGGCGCCGGCGACCTTGAGGATCTCGTCGCTGGTCTCGTAGTTCTCGCCCTTCCAGGGGCCGATGTTCTCGGGCACCAGATCGAGCAGTTTGGCGCACCGCTCCGCCTGGACATTGGGAGTCCAGCGGTAGTTGAGCGAGCCGTCGTAAACCGCAACCGCGACGACGGCGGCGATAGCCAGAGCGAGGGGTACGAAACGCAGCATCGGCGCCTATCCGTTTGGATCGGACGCCCTCGGGTGGGAGAGCGTCGTGTGAGAGGAGCGGGCCGCGACTAGCGGGGCGACTCACGCCGCCCCCAAGGCCCGTCTATCCTGCCACGATAGGCGCCACAGTCGGGGGCGTCAAGCAAGCCCGACCCCACCGCTACAGCCCTCACAACCCGCCCCTCTTACCGGCCGGTCGACTGGTAGTAGGCGGGCGCCACGGTCGCCGCGTCCGACGGGCTCGACTCGACCTGGAGCTCGGCGCGGGACACCGTGCCGCGTCCGCCGAGCAGCGAAGCGAACCCCGCGGGCAGCGCCGGCGGCATGTCGTGCGCGTTCCGCGTCGGCCGGGCCTGCGGCCGCACGCCCGTCGAGGGGGGCGCGCCGATCCCCGGCGGGGGGCCAAAGCCCGGCAGCGGCGGCAGCCCAGGGGGGCCGTCGTTGCCCGGCGCGGGCTGGCTGTTGGGAGCGGGGCCCGGCTGGGCGCCCGGCCCCCCCGGGATCGGCGGCAGCGTCGGCAGATCGAGCTCCCGCGCGCCCTCGCCCCGGTCCTGGCCGTCGGCTCCCTCATCCTTCGGCTCCGAAGGGGGCGGCGCAGCGCGGTCCTCCTCGGTCGGCTTCGGGATGAGCGTGTCCGGCAGCACGGTCCGTTCGCCGGGGCGGCCTGTTGGCTCGTCGTAGTCGCCCGGCCAGCGGCCCCACTTGGTGCGGTAGTAGCCGAAGGTCTCGCGCCGCGGGTGGCAGCCGCCCTCGGCGGAGCACGGCGGCGGCGTGGGGCAGTCGACGCACGGGGCGGTGGTGTGCACCGCCATGGCCTGCGGGGCGAACATGCCGGCGGCCGCGGCGGACAGGAGTAGTCGCTTGAGGGTCATGGGTCGCATCCTGAAAGACACGTTAAGGAATTCTACTCAGGCTCGTTCAGCACGGCCGCGTGTTACTGGAAGTTGCTCAGGCCGTAACGCTCAATCCGGTTGAGGGTCGAGGTGCCAAGAGCCACGAAGCCGAACAGGCGTTCGAACGGACGCGTGATCTTCGAGATCACCGCGTCGAACTTCGTCATCGGGTCCTCGGCGATGAACAACCGGTCGCCGGGCAGCAGCTGGTAGTTGGTGGCGGTGACGCCCTGCACCACGGCCTCGTAGTTGACCGGCAGGACCTGCTCGCAGCCGACGCCGTTGGGCGCCGGGCGGGCGATCCAGATCTTGGTCGAAGAAATCTGGCTGATGCCGCCGATCCGGGCGAGCGCGTCGAGCACGGTCTCGTTGCCGGTGACCGGCTGCTGGACGATGTTGTCACCGAAGCCGGCGCCCTGAGTGATAATGAAGTACCGCTTGCTGTTGTAGGCGAACACGTCGACCACGACCTCGGGGTCTTCGAGCTTGTCGGCCAGCTTGGCCTCGATGGCCTCCTTCGCCTGGTCGAGCGTCAGACCGGTCACGTAGACCGAGCCGTAGGTGCCGAGGTTGACGCGGCCGTCCGGAGCCACGAGGTGCTCGCCGACGATCTGCTGGGCGCCCGAAGAGAACGCCAGCGAGACGCTCACCTGCGGCTCCTCGAGCACCTTGGTCAGGTGGTCGCGGATCGCGTCCTGGGCCTCGTCGATCCGCAGGCCGACCACCTTCACCTTGCCGTAGGTCGGGCCGAGGTCCACGGTGCCCTCGGGGCTCACGGCGAAGGCGTCGCCGATCTCCTGACCCGGCAGGGCGTTGACCACCCGGATGAGCAAACCATCGAACGGCTCGATCTTGTGGGGCGGCTTGGGGACGATCTTGATCGCGTTGATCATCAGCACGTCCGGCGGCTCGATGACGTAACGCTCGAGCGTCGTCATCGCCAGTTCACGCGGGGCCGGGCTGCTAGCGGGCGGGTCGGGCGGAGCGATAGGGATCGGCTCTCGGGGGGCGTTGAACGCCGTGCAGCCGAGGCTGCCCGAGAGGATCAACGCGGCGAGGGCAATCAGTGGCGTTTGCGTTGAAGAAGGTAGTTTCATGGCCATCGCTCGCGAAATCGTTGGGATTAGTCCGTCCGCCGGGCGGTCGGCGGCCGCGTGCTAGAGACGGGCGGCACAACCGATTCTTTCCGTACAATCGTTCTAATCGGACTCCCGGGCGTTCAACTTTGCTCTACCCGCAAAAATTGCCACGACTTCATTCCCCAGCCGGGGGAGGCGCCGGCGAGTGCTAGCGTCTTTTTCCCGCCAGCGGATGAACCAGAGTGGCGCCCGCGTCGTAGTAGGCAACGACGACCCACGCCACCGGCGCTTTCGGTCTCCTCGCCACAACCGGCACGACCGTGGAGAATCAGGAAACAGCGGCCGCTGGCTAAGCCGGTTGGGAAGGTCGCGTAGCCAGCGGGAAAAGCAGGTATTACTCGGGGAAACAAGGGGCGCCGGCGGCTAGTAGCAGGCGGCAGACCCGCCATCGGCGGTGTTTGACAGATATTTGGGGCACGCGTATTCTCGACTTATTCGAGCCATTTCTCACAGCCGAGCGGCTCTGCCCGTGTCTCCACCTGATAGTGGGCGCCCCGGGGTGATCGTGAAGATCAACAAGACAATACGCCCGCACCTCTGATCCTACTGACTTTTCTGAGACTCCTTGCTCCTATGGCAGCTAACTTCCCCGCCGCATTCCCTGGCGCCGCCGGCAACCAGCCGCAGCGCGCCGAACTCCCCGACTTCAGCTGGCAGGACTCGACCCAGCGGAACGCCTGGTTGGCGGCGATGCTATCGGCCAGTGTGCTGGTTTGGTCCTACTGGATCATGTTCAAGGACGCGGCAGCCGATTGGGACCAGCCGCAGTACTCGCACGGCTGGATCCTGCCGCTCATCGCCATGGTGATGATGTGGATGCTGCGGCCCAACAAGGCGACCAGCGGACGCGTCGAAACCGCGTTGCAGGCAGTCGGCGGGGCGGCAATCGCCTTGGTGGTCGCCTCGCAGTGGGTTCCGGGGTTGCAGGGGGTTGGCCTGGCGGTCGCGTGCCTGGGCGGCTTCGGCTGCGTCCTGTGGGGGCAGCCATTCGCGCCGATGGAAGGAAGCGGCGGCGGATTGACGTTCGAGAAACCGGCGTTGCTGTGGATTCTCACCGGCGTTGGGGTAGCGTTGACGGCGGCAGGGCTAGCAGGGGTCGGGTTTGGGCCCATCAATCCAGACGTGCTCAGCATGCTGGGCCTGATGACCATCACAATCGGTTTTATCCTCGCCGCGGCGTTCCACATGCCGCCCACGGTCGTCTCGTGGAGTGAGGTCATGGTGGGCTTCGCGGTCATCCTCTTGTGCTGCGTCGCCTGGGGGATGGGCGTGTACTACGACCGCATGCCCCTCGCCCAAGCGGCGTTCGTCACTTCGACGATCGGCGTGCTGACCCTGATCGGCGGCATGCGGCTGCTGCGGTGGACCGGGCCCCCGATCGCGTTCTTGATGTTCATGTTCCCGCTGCCCAGCCTGGTCGAACAGCACGTGCTGGGGACGCTGCAGAAGATTGCGGTCACCCTCAGCGAGGCGGTCTACACCATTATGGGCGTGGCAGCGATCCGCTCAGGAAACCGCATTACTCTGCCGGGGCTTAACGACGACATCGAGATGGAGATCGCCGAGGCCTGCAGCGGCCTCAGCATGACCAATATCCTCTTCGCGATGTGCGTCGCCATTGCAATCCTTACGACCCGCCCCTGGTGGGACCGCCTGATTATCCTGATCTCGGCGTTGCCAATCGCCATCATCTCGAACGTGTTCCGGATCGTCGTGACCGGGTTCATCTGGATGGCGATGGATCAGTTCCTCGCCGGCGGCGACCCCGAGTCGATCGCCAAGTTCCGGGACCCCATCCACAGCTGGATCGGTCTGATTGTCATGATGCCCTTCGCGCTCGGGCTGATGATGCTCGAGCTGAAGATCCTCTCGTCGCTCAGCGTCCCCGAAGAGAGCAGCCTCGGCAAGTCGCAGGTGATCGGCCGGGGGGCGAGCGGCGTGCCCGGCAAGTAGACCCTCACTGGAAGTGAGGTGTTTTTGCGACTCCCGTTGTAGCAAGGACGCAACACGGGCCCGGCGTGGCAATCGAGTTGCGGCGTCAGTCACCAAGAATCCTCGGGAAACAAGCCACCCCCGCTGATCTTTGGCGCTCTGGCCTGTGAGTTGCAAAGACCTGTGGGCAAACCATACGCGATCGGTTCGGACCAGGGCCCCAGGCCGCGGCCCGGTAGAGACCAAACCTTGGAGAACGTTGTTCGATGACTGACAACAGTAACAGCTCTTCTTTTCCTGGCGCCGCCACTCGAGACGACGCCAACTCCCGAGAACTCATGCTCCCGCAGGGCGGCATGCCTGCCCTGGCCGGCGCCTCGCCCTACGGGCCGGCCGCTACCCAGGACGTCATGAAGGGTGGGATGGACGCCTCGTCCATGATCCACGCCTTCCGGCGTCGTTGGCTGATGGCGCTCGGCATGGGTCTGCTCGCCGGCGTGCTCGGGGCCGGCGTGCTCTGGGCTCTCTTCCCTGAGTCGGCTACCGCGTTCCGCTACTTCCAGGTAGAGAGCAGCGAGCAGTCGATCATCGACCCGTCGCTCAACGCTGCGAAATCGGACTTCGATCTGTTTCGACAGACCCAGGTGTTCCTGATCAAAACTCCCAGCGTGCTAAACTCGGCGCTCCGCACCGGCGAACTGGGGCAGCTGAGCTTCTTCGACGGGGTGCCGGTCGCCGACCAGGCGAAGTACCTCGGCGAGGAGTTGCGGGTGCAGTTCCCCCAGGGTTCGCAGGTGCTCGAGATCCGTCTGTCTGGCGCCGCCCCGGCCGAGGAGTTGAAGGAGATCGTCGAAGCGGTGAGCAAGGCCTACCTCGACGAGGTCGTTATTGAGAGCAAGATCCAGCGTCAGAAGCCGCGCGACATCCTCAACGAGAGCTACCGCGACCTCGACGAAGAGATCAAGCGTAAGACCGACGCCTACATGGCCCTGATCAAGGACAGCGGCTCCCCGTTGCAGTACGAGTTCGGCGGCGACCCCGAACTGGCCCAGTTCCGCACCGCGATCAACGAGAGCGTCAAGAAGATCGCCGAGCTCGAGTCCCGCCTGTACGACGCGACCATGCAGTACGAGATCATGGTCCGCCAGTACCAGGATCCGTCGGTCCTCGACCAGCGGATCGAGCAGGCCCTGGAATCCGACCCCAAGTACCAGTACCTCAAGCAGAAGCAGCTCTCGTACGAGATGTACATCATGGACCTTGAGGCGGTCCAGTCGAACAAGGGATCGTCGGCACAGACCCGTCAGCTGCAGAAGCAGGCGAACGCCATCTCCCAGCAGATGAACCAGTACCGCCAGGAGATGACCGCCGCGATCAAGCAGCAGAACCGCACCCAGGTCGACCCCTACCTCACGGGCATCAACAACCAGATGAACGTGACCAGGGCCGGCATCAGCCAGCAGATCCAGGCCGCCAAGAAGCAGCAGGAAGAGCTGCTGGACGAGATCCGCGGGCGTAGCCAGATCGACACCGACCTGCTCGCACGCAATGCGGAGATCGAGGGCCTCAAGATGATCCAGTCCGGTATCACCGAGCGGATCGAGCACTGGGACGTCGAGCTGAAGCGTCCCGACCGCGTCGCAGAGTTCGGCAGCGTCGACACGTCGGAGAACATCAACAAGTCTGAGCGTTACGCTATCGCTGGTCTCGGAGGCCTGTCCTGCCTTGGCCTCGTGGCCTTTGGTATCTCGTACCTCGAGTTCCGCAACCGCAAGCTGAACGGCCCCGACCAGATCGACCAGGGACTTGGGATCCGCGTGGTCGGCACGCTGCCGTCGCTCTCGGGACGCAAGGCGCTCGACCCGTCGCACCCGATTGTCGCTCAGCTCACCGAGTCGATCGACAGCGTCCGCACCGCGCTGATGCACGAGAGCACGACCCGCCGCCGGCAGATCGTGCTGGTCACCAGCCCGTCGACCCTTGAGGGACGCACCACGGTCTCGAGCCAGCTGGCCGCGAGCCTGGCCCGCGCCGGCCGCCGCACCCTGCTGATTGACGGCGACATGCGTCACCCGGCCCTGCACACGCTGTTCGACCTCCCGCTGGAGGACGGGCTCTGCGAGGTGCTGCGGGCCGAGGTTGAAGTGAGCGACGTCGTGCGTCCGACCCACGCCGAAGGCCTGTGGGTGCTGACCGCCGGCTACTGCGACGCCGACGCCGTGCACGCCCTGGCGACCGACCAGGTGCAGCCGATCTTCGAGAAGCTGCGTGGCGAGTACGACTTCATCATCATCGACGGCGCCCCGGTCCTCGGCCTGTCCGACGCCCTGCTGTTCGGTCAGCACTGCGACGGCGCCCTGCTGTCGGTGCTGCGTGACCACACGACCCTGCCGAAGATCCACCAGTCGGCCGAGCTGCTCCGCAGCGTCGGCATCAGGTTGATCGGCTCGGTTATCAACGGCATGCAGAGCAAGCCGGACCGCCGCATCACGGCCCTGCAGTCGGTCACGGCCAAGAGCGAACGCAAGCAGATCGAGAACCTCGAAGCCTAACGCTCGCCGAGATTGTCGAATGCAGCTATAACCTTCAGGCGGGGCCCGACGCGGGCCCCGCCTTTTTTTGTGGGAGCACCAGCATGAGCCAGACACCACCACGCAGCGGCAAGAACGTCCTCGGCGGCGAACTGCAGAGCTGCTGCACCGACCCCATGACCGGCTTCTACCGCGACGGCTACTGCCGCACCGGTCAGAGCGACCTCGGCCTGCACGTCGTGTGCGTGCAGGCGACCGAGGAGTTCCTCGACTTCAGCCGCCGCGTCGGCAACGACCTCTCCACGCCGGTCCCCGAGTACCTGTTCCCCGGGGTGCAGCCCGGCGACTGCTGGTGCCTGTGCGCGGCCCGTTGGAAAGAAGCGTACGACGCCGGCGTCGCCCCGCCGGTGCGGCTGGAAGCGACCCACATGACCGCGCTAGAGTTTGCGAGCCTCGAAGAGCTGCGGGAGCACGCGCTGCCGGGTTGACGCCCCGCAACAGCAGGGCACGCACGCGTCGACCCCGACCGAGTCAGAAGCAACGACCGCGGGACCGCACGAAGCAGCGAGCAGAATCGCCTGGCGGAAAGACAAACAAGCCGCAGGAAAAAGTGGAGCGGAGGAGGTTCGAACTCCCGACCTCTGCATTGCGAACGCAGCGCTCTCCCAACTGAGCTACCGCCCCTAAATGGGGACGCGACCGGGGCCCGGGGGGCTGGTCGCGTTGCGTGTGATTCTAGATCGTCTCTGGACGGCTGTCTAGCGGGATCGGCTTGCCGCCGGCGGGTTGCCCGGCGGCGCAGGCCTGTTCCCTGTGGGGTGACGGGCTCGTCCTGCAACGGCCCAGCGGCCTCTAGCGGAGTTCGGTCCAGCGGCCTCTAGCGGGGTGTCGAGCGGCCTTCGCCCTCGAGCATCGGGCGGAGCTCCTCGAAGAAGTCCTGCACGTCGTTGAATTCGCGGTAGACGCTGGCGAAGCGGACAAACGCCACCGGGTCGAGGTCGCGGAGGTGCTCCATGACCAGCTGGCCGAGGTCGCGGGAGTCGACCTCGGTGTCGAAGCTGGCGTAGATGTCGTTCTCGATCGCTGCGACGGTGTTCTCGATCTTGAGGCTGCTGATCGAGCGCTTGACGCACGCCCGCTCGAGGCCGCGGCGGATCTTCTCACGGTCGAACGGCGCCCGGGAGCCGTCCTTCTTCACGACCTTGATCGTGATGTCCTCGGGGCGTTCGTAGGTGGTGTACCGCCGGTTGCACTTGAGGCACTCCCGCCGACGCCGGATAGCGGAGCCGTCTTGGCTCGCCCGGGAGTCGATGACCCGGTCATTGTCGACGTGGCAGAAGGGGCATTTCATGCCGCCCATCTTACACCGCGGCGTAGGGGAGTACAGCCTACGCAGGCAGGCTCAGAATCAGATTTCCCAGCCGGCAAGATCGGGCGGCGGAGGGCGAATACCGGGAGTCGCGCCGGCGCCGCTGCTGGCAGGCCGCGGCGCCGGCGCCGTATAATGCCGGCCTTGCCTGTTTGTTAGAAACAAGAGATTGGGAGTCGACACGCAATGCAGTGCCCAGCTTGCCAGACCGAGACCGAGACTGACGCCGCGTTTTGCCACAAGTGCGGCGCCGATTTGCGGGCGGAGAACGGGGAGCGGGCCGCGACCGATCCGGATCCCACTGCGGACGAGCACGCCTCGGCGCCGGCCGCCAAGCCGTCGCCGCACGAAGAGTTCCGCAAGGCGACCCACCTCAACTCGGCCGACGACGAGGAGGACATCGAGGACGAGATCTGGGACGGCGCCTACTCCAGCAAGGCGATGGTCGGCCAGTGGATCGCCGCCGCCGCCGCGACCGTGCTAGCAGTTGTGATCGGCGTGATGACCGGCACCTGGCTGATCGTGATCGGGCTGGCGGTGCTGGTCTGGGTGATCATGATCGCCTGGTTCGCCTACCGCCGGTACAGCGTGCACTACACGCTCACCACGCAGCGGCTCATCCACGAGTCGGGCATCCTCTGGCGGACCATCGACCGCATCGAGCTGATCGACATCGACGACGTGACCTTCAAGCAGGGGCCGGTCGAGCGGGCGTTCCGGGTCGGCAGCATCATTGTGATCTCGGGCGACAAGACCTCGCCAGAGCTGAACCTGCCAGGCATCGACAACGTCCGCGGCGTGGCGGACAAGATCGACGACGCCCGCCGCAAGGAACGCCGCCGCCGCGGGCTGCACATGATCACCCAGGGCGCCTAGACGGGCGACCGTGCTGCGAGTTCCAGGGCGGTCATCCCGGCCTCCCAAGGCAAAGAGATATTCTTCCGGAGGCGATGATGACGACTCGGAACGTTGGGAGACTGCCCCTGCTGGTCGCGGCGTGCGTGCTGGGCGTTGGGGCCTGTGTGATTGCCGCGCCGCGCACGTGGACCGATGTGTCGGGGCGGTTCGCGATCGAGGCCGAGCTGGTGGACGTCTCGGACGACGTGGTCCGGCTGCGCAAGGCCGACGGGGAAGAGGTCTCGGTTCCCTTAAATCGCCTTAGCAAGCCCGACCGCGAGTTCTTGACCGACGGAGCCAAAGCGGCGGGGGGCGGATCGGGCGTCGACGACCGGAAGGCGATTGAGGCCTCAGCCGAGACCTTCTTCAAGGACCTCCGCACCACCGACCGCAAGGAAGCTCAGGCCCTGCTTACCGCCGAGGCGGCCAAGGTGGCCGAGCAGGGCAAGTCGCCACTGACCGGGCTGCCCAAGCCCGACGAGCACACGCGGGCGATCCGCGTCGGACGTGTGCGGGTCGAGGGCGGCACGGCCGAGGCCCCGGTGGTGGTCCGCGCCGGCGGCGCCTTCCACAAGACCAAGCTGCACTTCCGGCAAGAGGGCCAAGGCTGGAGGGTGTTCGCCATCAGCGCCGAGTTCCCCGACGGCGAGAAGACGATCGACTTTGAGTCGCCGCCGGCGGCTGGCGGTGAGGATCCGCTCCTGGCGTTGGTGGGCAAGGAACTCGATGTGCACGGGGTCTCGCTGGCCGGCCAGCCGCTGAATTGGAAGCAGTTCGAGGGCAAGGTGGTGCTGGTCGACTTCTGGGCGACCTGGTGTGGACCGTGCCGGGCCGAGATGCCCAACATCCGCGCCAACTGGGACAAGCACCACGCGGCCGGCTTCGAGGTCGTGGCGGTCAGCGTCGACCGGGATATGGCCGCCCTGCAGGAGTTTGTCGCCCAGGAGAAGCCGCCGTGGACCGTGGTGGCCGACCGCCACCCGAAGAACCGCGAATCGATGGCCGCCGAACTCCGCGTCAGCGGGATCCCGGCGTTCGTGCTGATTGGACGCGACGGCAAGGTCGCCGCGGTGCACTGCCGCGGCAAGCGGCTCGGCGAGCAGCTCGAGAAGCTGCTGGGTGACCCCGGCGAGCGGGTGGCCGCCCGATAGCGCGATGCCTCCTGCATCTAACCCCCTAGGCTCGGTAAGGCTGCGCGGCGGCTCGTTCCGCGCTACAGTCACCTGGGGCCTGGTTGGCGCCGCGATCGGGGCTCTCTTCCTGGTCCACGCCGAGACCGCGTGGCTGGTGCTGCTGGCGAACCTGTTCGGACTGGCTGTGGCCTGGTTCGTGACGCGGGTCTGCGGGCTCCCCCGCGACGGGGCGCTCAGGAGTGAGCGGTCGCAGGGGCCGCCAATTGCCGGTCGCATCGCGCCCGACGCTTGAGCGACGCTAGGCCTCGTCCCCGGACAAGTCGCCGCGTTGGCGACCGCTGGGGGATGTCCATCGCGTTGCGGACTTGGTGATCGGGCGGCGGGCGCCGGCTTGGCGCCGTTCACCCTGCTCCGGCCGATGAGCGCCGACCCGATCGCGCCCGACATGCCGCGACGTAGGGATAGCGGGCGAATTGAGGCGATTCTTAGGGGGGGGAGGTCAGCGCCCGCTCCGGTTTCTCATGTGGGTGCTACGCAGGTCGCGGTTCTGCCTGCAGTCGGAGTTGTGCGGGTTCCGACGCTCTATTGAGGCCACGGAATCGACGCGCGACGGAACGCACGTCAGATCGTTGTGGCAAACACCTAGAAGGGACGTTGGGATGACGCGTGCGCCTGACTCTATGAGGGTGGGTGGGGGCGGTGGGCGTCGGGCGAGTCGCCGCATCGACTTGCTCCTCGCCGTGGCCTTGACGCTGATGTTGTCGGCCGCCACGTCCCACGCGGACGAGCAGGCCTTGCCGGACCCCGTTGCGGTCTCACGGGGCGGCGGCCTGGACCAACCGCTAGACTCACCGGGCGGCGACGCGGCCGACCTCGACAAGATCCTGTCAATGGACGTCGAGCAGCTGTCGAACGCGAGCGTCAACGCGACCATCTCTACCTTCAGCGACCCGGTGGTCGAGGGGGTGTCACGGAGCTCGGAGAAGTCTTCCAAGGCGCCAGGCGTCGTGCAGGTGATCACGGCAGAGCAGATCCGCGCGTACGGTGGGAAGACGCTGCGCGAGGTCTTGGAGCGAGCCACGAGTATCTGGACACCCAATTCTGCCTACGTCCCCAACAACGTGACCTCGATCCGGGGCGACCTGTTTGGGCACTACGACATCCACGTGCTGTTGCTGATGAACAACCGTCCGTTCAAGGACACGAATCAGGGCGGCATGCACATGGCCATCTACAATTCGTTCCCGATCGAGATGCTCGAACGCATCGAGATTATCCGCGGCCCCGGGTCGGTGCTCTACGGCACCAACGCGTACTCGGGGGTGATCAACCTCGTCACCAAGAAGGGCGCCGTCAGCGCAAACGAGGCTTCTGTCCTGGCGGGTTCCAACGACACCTACCGGTACGGCGCGACGCTTGGTAGTGGGGACCAGGACGCCGATAGCGACCTCTACATCGGCGCCATGCACCTGAGAAGTGGCGGGTTCGAATTCTCCGGCTTCGATGAGATTGGCGCCCCGTTCTCGCACCTGTTTCACCACGACGACTACGGGGTCGGCGCCGCGCTGCAATACGGCGACTTCACCTTCAACTCGCTCATCGCGCAGTCGATTCAGGGAGGCCTCGGGACGCCAACCGGCAGGGCGCTCGACAACGCCTACTTCGCGGCGACGCGCGCCTTTGCCGATGTGGGCTACACCCTTGGCGCGGGCGAGGACGTCTCGCTCGAAACGCACTTCACCTACAACTACAGCGACCAGAGCTCGTTTACGCCAACGCTGGCGATTGGGAGCTTCATCTCCCACGACTACTTGTTTGAGCCGATCCTCCGTGCGTCGATTACCGACAAGCTGCAGTGGATGGGGGGCGCCACCGCCGAGATCCGGGAGGGGCAGCTCGGGACCGCGGTCCCCAAGTACTCTAAGACCTGGTACAGCGCGTACACCCAGGTGGTGTACCAGGCTAACGAATGGCTGACGCTGACCGCTGGCGTGCAGGGCAACATGCCGGGAACGCTAAAGCACGGCGTGGCGCCCAGGGCCGGCGCCATCCTGCAGCTGACCGAGCTCTGGAGCACCAAACTGCTCTACGGCAACGCCTTTCGGTCGCCCTCTTCTTCTGAAACCGACTTCTCAGCGGGCACGGTGTTTGTCGGAAACCCCAACCTCGCCCCGGAGACGATCGACACCTACGAGGCGCAACTGGTCCGAACCACCGAGGGCAGCCGCCTTGCCTGCACCTACTTCCACAGCATCTACAGTGACATGGTCGCGAGAGACGGTTCACTCAGCCCCCCGACATACGGCAACCTTGGCAGCCTCGAGATCCAGGGCGTCGAGCTAGAGTCGGCGGTCAAGTGCACCGAGTCTTTGCGGTTTGTGTCCGGCGTGACCTGGCAGCAGAACATCGACGACGCTGGCGTGGCGGACACGACGCACGCCCCAAACTGGATGGCCAAGCTCGGGGTCGCCTACGACAACGGCTTGGTCGCGATGGGCCTGTTCGATTCCTACTTCAGCGCGCCCGGCTCCGTGACGGTAGTGAACCCGGGCGCTCTGATAGTGAATCCCATCCCGACGGAGTACCATTCGTTGAGCCTGAACACCCGGCTCGATATGGGGAGGCTGTTCGGTGGGCGGGCGGACGTCGTCGAGTGGCAGCTGCTCGTGCAGAACCTGCTGGACGAGGACATCTACCACCCGGAGTTCTCGCGACGGCGCATCAACTCACTGCGTGCCTACGGCGGCCGAACCTTCTACTCCGGGATCACCATCAACTACTAGCGGCGCTAGTCCTCATCCTTGGACCAGTCGCGGCGTTGGCGGCTGCTGGGGATGTCCATCGCCTTGCGGTACTTGGTGACCGTGCGGCGGGCGACCGTGATGCCGTGCTTGGCGAGCTCGTCGACCAGGGCGTCGTCGGAGAAGGGCTTCTTCTTGTCCTCCTCGTCGACGATTTCCTGCAGCTTGAGCCGCACGCGGTCCCAGGCGATGTCCTCGCCGTCGGCGCCGGTGGTGCCGCCGACAAAGAACCGCTTGAGCGGGTAGATGCCTCGGGGCGCCTGAATCCATTTGTCGTCGACCGCGCGGCTGACGGTCGTGACGTGCACGCCGACGCGGTCGGCGATCTGCTGCATCTTGAGCGGCACGATGAACTCCGGCCCCTCGTCGAGGAACCGGGTCTGGTGCTCGACAATCGCCTGCGCGACGCGGGTCAGCGTGCCGCGGCGTTGCTCGATCGACTCGATGAGCCACTGCGCGGCGTTGATCTTCCGCTTGATGTACTCGCGGGTCTTGTCGTCGGCGCCGCCGGCCTGACGCAGCAGGTTGCGGTAGTAGGGGCTGATGTAGAGCGAGGGGATCTGCCCGTCCTCGAGACGCACCTTGTAGGTCCCGTCGTCGCCCTTCTCGACGAACACGTCGGGCGTGACGCCGGGGACGGAAGTCTCGCTGAAGTCGGCGCCCGGTTTGGGCTTGAGCTTGCGGAGCTCTTCCCACGCTTCCTGGATGAGCTCGATCGAGTAGCCGGTCTTCTTGGAGATCAGCGGCAGGCGGTTGTTCTCGAGGTCCTCGAGGTGCATCTCGATGAGCGTGCTGAGCTCCTCGTAGAACGGCATGCCCGGGGTGAGTTGCAGCCGCAGGCACTCCTTGAGGCTCCGCGCGCCGACCCCGGGGGGGTCGAGGTGCTGCACCAGCGCCAGGGCGCGTTCCGCAACGGCCATCTGCTTGACACGGAGCGCATCGGCGTCGCCGTTGAGGTCGGCCGGCAGCGGGGGGAGCAGCTCCTCGAGCGGCGTCTTGAGGTAGCCGTTGCTGTCGAGGCTGTAGATGATCCGGTCGGCCATCTTGCGGACCTCGTCGTCGGCCTCGAACCAACTCAGCTGGTGGCTGAGGTAGTCGGACAGCGACTCGGGACGCGCGACCATGTTGGCCATGGCGTCGTGGGCGCGGTCGGCGTCGGCCTCCATCTGCCCGCGCGAGGGGCGGCTGCGCTCCTCGTAGTCGTCGGGCAGGTTGTCCGCCATGTTGATCAGGCGTTCAAAGTCGTCCTCGTTGTTGGCGTCTTCCTTGACGACCAGCTCGCGCTCACCGTCTTCGGCGCTCTCGTACTCTTCGACCGGCTCCTCGCGGTCGGAGTCTTCGCTCGGCTCCACCAGGTCCAGGCACGGGTTGTCCTCCATCTCCTGCTCGATGCGTTCCTGCAACGCCATGATCGGCAGCTGCAGGATCTCCATCGACTGGATCATCCGCGGCGCAAGCACCTGCTTCTGAGCCAGCTGCATCTGTTGCCCGAGAGACAACCGCATAGGATTTCCCGTTCGTGAATAATAGGACCAGCGGCGACTCACCCTCTTGGGCGTCGACGCGGCGGTAGAGGTAGCATACCCCTGGCAAATCCAGAAGGTCAAACGCCTTGTCCCGCAAGCAGTGCGTGTATAGTCGCGGGAATGGCAGGGAAGCGGCCCCTGCAAAGAATAGCTCAGCCGGACCCGTGGGGGCGTTGGGAACCGCCCCTGGGTCGGCTTGGTCGTCGAACGACCGTAGCGGAAATGCCGCCTGAGCCTCGAGATTGCCCGGGCGGGACCAGCCCCGCGTCCAAGCGGCCTAGCTGCCCCCGCCTATCAGTCCCTCGAGGCCCGGCAGGTTCAGCCCGCCGGTGACCTCCTGGATCGCCTCGGCGCCCTTCTGCTTGGCCTGGGTGAGGGCGTCGTTGACCGCGGCGGGCAGCAGGTCCTCGATCATCTCCTTCTCCTGCTTCTCGAGCAGCCCTGCGTCAATCCGTACGGCGAGCACCTCGGCCTGGCCGTTAGCGTCGACCTCGATCAGCCCGCCGCCGGCCGAGCCGGTCACCTTCACCTGCTTGAGCTGCTCCTGAACGGCCTGCATCTTGCCGCCCAGTTCCTGCGCCTGCTTCATGAGGCCGGCGATGTTTCCAAGTCCTTTGAGCATGTCTGTTCTCCGTAGGTAGGCCGCGGGCGGTCGCCCGAGGGATCAATTCTTGTTGGCGGGCGGCACGTAGCGGAGCTTGTCGGGTTGACCGTCGAACAGCTCGAGGGCCGCCTGCACAAACGGCCGCTGAGCGATTTCGGCCTGGCGCTGCCGGCGGGTCATCCGCTGCTGTGGCGCTGTCACGGCGGGGGCCTTGGCCTCGAACTCGAGGTGCAGCCTGCGGCCGGCCAGCGACTCCAACGCGTCTTCAAGTTGCTGCTTGTGCGCGGGCTGGTCGCACGTGTCGCGGCTGACGGGGTTGTCGAACCGCACGCAGACCCGCCGCTCGTCGACCGCGCCGACTGACACCGCCATCGCCGCCAGGTTGCCGAGGATGCCGCCGACCTGTTTGGAGACCGCCTGCCAAGCCTGCTGCAGCTTGTCGTCGGCGATTGTGTCGCCGGCGGCGGCCGAGGCACTGGGCACTGTGCTGCTAGAGTCGGCGTTCCCTGAGTCGGCGTTTGCTGAGTCGGACTCTTGCTCAGCCTCCTGCAGCGCGGCGTTGGCCGCCGTGGCGGCGTCGATGTCGCGCGGGCGGGGCGGGGCGGGCCGCGGCCGCGCCGGCTCGGGGGGACGCTCGGCGGTGGGCGCGGGGCTGATAGGACGCGGGGCCGCGGCGGGAGGCGGGGCGGCGCCGCTGCCGTTCAGCTGAGAGGTGGCAGGAGCAGCGGACGCGGTGGCATTTGCGGCGCTCGGCTGCTGATTTTTTTGCGGGGCCGTACCAGAGGGGGCCGTACCAGAGGGGGCCGTACCAGAGGGGGCTGGGGCAGACCCGCCCGTCGGCGCGCCAGACGCCGGGGTCGTCCCCGCCGGCGTCGGAGGTTTCGGTTGCGGGGCCGGACCGTTGTCTGGCCCGTTGTTTGGTCCTTTGCTCGGCCCGACCGGGCGTTTGGCGGGCGGGCCCGCGGGGGGCGTCCCCCCCTCACGCAGCGACGCAACCAAGTCGGCCAGATCGTCGAGGTCTTCGAGGTGGCAGACTCTGACTACCGCCATCTCGGCCAGCGTGCGGCTGTGGACGCTCACCCGCAGCCGGGCGGCGGTCTCGTCGAGCACCTGCAGGATCGCCAGCAGCGTCTGCGGGCCGAGCGCGCCCGCCAGCGAGGTGACTTCTTCGGCCTGGCTCGGCAGCGCGTACAAGGCGGCGTCCATCCCCGCGCCGACCGACACCGCCATCACGTCGCGGAAGTAGCCGAGCAGCTGGTCGAGCAGCTGCCCGACGTCGGCCCCACCGGCAATCGCACTGTGCACCTCTGCCAGCGCGCCGGCGGCGTCACGCTCGGCCAGCCGCCGCGCGAGGTCGCTGACCCGCTGGGCCGGCGCAATGCCGAGCAGCCGGTTGACGTCCTCGCCGGTGATCGCGCCCTCGGACACCGCCAGCAGCTGCTCGAGCAGCGACTGGCTGTCGCGCATCGAGCCGGCCGCCCTCATCGCCAGGATCTGCAGCGCCTCGACATCAATGCCGACGCCCTCCGACTCCGCGATCTGCGCGAGCCGCGTCTGGATGGCGGTCGACTCGATGCCGGCGAAGTCGAACCGCTGGCAGCGGGACAAGATCGTGATCGGGATCTTGTTGGGCTCGGTCGTGGCGAACACAAACTTCACATGCTCGGGCGGCTCCTCGAGCGTCTTCAGGAGGGCGTTGAACGCCTCCTTGGTGAGCATGTGCACCTCGTCGATGATGTACACCTTGAACCGCGCGCGGCTCGGGCGGATCGCCACGTTCTGCCGCAGCTGGCGGATCTCGTCGATGCCGCGGTTGCTGGCGCCGTCGATCTCGAGCACGTCGACGTCGTCGCCGGTCGACACGCTGCGGCACACTTCGCACTGGTTGCACGGCGTCGGGGTTGGGCCCCCGTCCGGATTGCCCGTGCAGTTGAGCGCCTTGGCCAAGATCCGCGCGGCCGACGTCTTGCCAACGCCACGGGCGCCAGTAAACAGGTACGCGTGCCCTACCCTGCCCGTGGCGATCGCCTGCTTAAGCGCCTGCGCGACGTGCCCCTGGCCGATCAGCTCGTCGAACGTCTGGGGCCGGTACCGCCGCGCCACCACGACGTACTCGTCGTGGTGCGGAGCCCCCGGAGAGTTTCCGGTGGGGTCGTGGTTGCCAGCAGCGGTTTCGGACATGCCCGTGGCCCTCGGTCACGCCCGCTGGACGGGCAAAAAGAACCCCCCGGCAGGTCCGGCGGCCAGTTGATCAGTGGGGGGAGAGTCAGACGCCAAGAGCTGGCGGCAACGCGGCGGTCGGCGAGAGGCCCCCGCACCTGGTTCACAAACTTATGGCTGCAGTGTTTCCACCCTGACCAGGTTCGCAAGATCCCCATCACAGGGACCCCTCGCCGGCCGCCCCGCGGGCCGCCATGTAGATCCGTATTATGCCCGACGCCCCCGCCGGGAGTCAAAGGGGCGTCCGCGTCCGCTGGCTCGGATCGTGCGGGCGGATTCTACGGATTTGCTAAGAAATCCGGCCTGCCGCGTAGACTACTCGGCTTCGGCGTAGGCTTTCCGCATCGCCTCGGCGGCGGTCAGGTCGCGCAGCTTCGCCTCGGCGATCTGCGCCTGCTGCTGGGCGTCCCCCATCTGCTGGGTGACGCCGGCGAGCTGATCCTCGCTCGCCTTGAGCTGCGCGGAAAGGTCCCGCTGCTCGTTCTGCAGCGAACGGAGCCGACCCTTGAGCTCGTCCAAGCGGGCCTTGGCCTCGGCGACCGCGTCGGCCTTAGCCTGCACCGCGGCGGCGGCCGCCTGACGTTCGGCCTCGGCCGCGCCGAGCGACTGGGCAATGCTCGTCTGGTTAGCCGTTAGGCTCTGCGAGCTTTCGGTCAACGCCGCGATCGCCCGCGAGAAATCAGCCACCTCGGACTCAATCGCCTCACGGGCCGATACCAACTGCTGGCCGGCCGCCTCGGCGCCCTGGGCGGCCTCCGCCGCGGCGCTCGCCGCCGTGCGTAGCTGGTCCAAGGGCGGCAGGGCTGCCCGCTGCTTCTCGACCGCGGCCAGCTGCGTCGACGCGAGCTCGGCCGCCTGCTTGGTTGACTTTTGCGTTTCACGCAGCTTGTCGCGCTGCACGCGGGCCGCCTTGCGTTGCGACTGCAGCTTGGCTACCGCGCCGTTGGCGTCGCTGTAGGCGTGCTCCAGCAGGGCCAGCTTGGCGGCCGCCGCGTCGGCGGCCGCGGCGTCTCCTTCGGCGGGCGGCGACTGCTCCTGTTGCGTGCGGAACTCGGCCAGCTGTTTTTCGACCTCAGCGAATTCTTGCTTCGACTGCTCGTGCTCCTGCTTGGCCGATTCCAGTTCCTTCTGAGCACGCTTCAGAGCCGCATCGTTTTCGGCCAGGCGGGCCGCGGCCTCGTCGGCGGACTGCTTGGCGGCGGCCAGTAGCTTTTCAAACTCGATGCGCGCCGTTTCGGCTTGGGCTACTGCCTGACCGGCGGCTTCTGCCTGCTGCTTGGCCGCGGCGATCTGCTGCTCCTGTGCGGTGACCGCCGCGGCCGCCTTGGCGAGTCGTGTCTCGAGCAGCGGCGGATTGGGCGGCAGCACGCCCGCGGGCTGCTTGTCTTCGATGGTGATGACGCGGACCTCGCCGGTGTAGTCGGCGGCGATTACCCGCTGGTCCTCGTCGGCGAACACCGCGGCCAGGGCGATGTCGTTCATGTCGGTCAGGTCGGCGATGTGACCGCCGTCCGCCTTCCAGAGCTTGACCTTGCGGTCCCGCCCCGCAGTTACCAGCCGGCCATCGGCCGCGAACGCCACGGACGACGCGCCGCCGCCGTGCGCGCCGAACGACTTGATCGCCTTGCCCGTGCCGTCCCACAGCTTGACCGAGCCGTCCTCGCTGGCCGAGGCCAGCACTGCCGAGTCCGACCGCCAGGCGACCGACGTCACCGCGCCGCTGTGGCCGCGTAGGTCATTGCGTTCGTTGCCGGCGATGGCGTCCCAGGTCCGCAGCCCGGTAGCGCGGTCGGCGGTGGCGATCAGCTTGCCGTCCGGGCTGAAGGCGAGCGCCGTGATCCAGTCGGTGTGCTTGCCGAGCTCGTAGATCTTCTCCCCGTCGGCGACCCGGAACACCCGGACCTTCTTCTTCGGGCCGCCAATCGCGACCATCGTCTTGTCGGGGCTGATGTCCGCGGCGAGCACGATGTCGAGCTCGTCGCCGATGGTCGCCAGGCGGGCCCCGCTCTTGACGTCGTAGAGCGCGGCGTTGCCGAGCGACGCGTGATGCCCCCCCGCCACCAGCAGCAGGCTGCCGTCGCGGCTGAAGCGGACCACCTGCGGCGTGCCGTCGACGTATGGCAGCACGCCCAGCAGCTCGTTCGTCTGTGTGTGGTACAGCGACACCTGCCGCTGCCACGGCACGGCCGCCAGCGGCGCCCAGCGGCTCACAGCCAGCGAGGCGATCGGTCCGACGAAGTCGCTTGTCACCACCGGCTGGCGGTAGACGCCGGTCGGCATGGCCGGCTCGCCGACCGGCTTGCCGGAGTTGTCGGTCGCCACGGAGGCGATGGCGGGCTTGGCGCTCGGCTTTGGCTTCGAGCCGGCGTCCTTCAGCAGTCCGCCCTCGATCCACTGCTTCAGCACCGCCAGCTGATCGGCCGGTATCTTCTCGCCGCCGGGCGGCATCGCCGGCTGCTCCTCGTGGTTCACCAGCTTCCACAGCCGCGAGCCGCCGACGTCGGCCGACGCCAGCACCTCGCCGCCGGCGCCGCCCGCCAGCGTGGCGTTGTAGTTGTCCAGCGCCAGGCCGCCGGAGGCGTCGTCCTGGCTGTGGCACGCCTGGCAGTGCTGACGGAAGATGGGCGCCACGTGCTGTTCGAAAGTGACCTTATCCGCGGCAGCGGCGGTCGAGCCGACGAGCGTGGCGGCGAGCGTGGCGGCGAGCGTGGCGAGAACTAGGCGGTCGTGTCGCAAGGCAGTGCCTCGTAGGAATCGAAGGTATCGTTGCAGCGGTCGAGACGCCGAGCGTTGCTAGTGGTTGAACAGGAACTCGCGGGAGTTGAGCACCGCCCAGAACACGTCCTGCAAAGCTCGGCCTCGGCCCTCCTTGTCCGGGGTGAGAGCGACCAGCTTCGAGCGCTCGTCGTCCGTCGGCTGGCGGCACAAGCAGCGGAGGTAGATCTGGTCGATGATCTGCTCGTTGGTGAGCTCCTCGGCAATCCAGCCGTCGACCAGCTTGCCGCGGGAGATCTTGCCCTGCGTGGCGTCGCCGTTGAGCATGTGCAGCGCCTGCGAGAGGGTCGGCTCGGTCACCGCGCCGCACGCGCAGACCGACTCGCGTTGGGACTTGCCGAAGGTGGTCAGGAAGTAGTTTCCCTTGGACCCGTCGGCGATCTCGACCGCCCGGGCGCCGGGCGGCAGCCCCGGCAGCTTGTCCTGCTCGGTGGCGGTCGCCTGGCTCAGGCAGTCCCACAGCGACTCGGCCGGGATCCGCCGCGGCGTGGCGCGGGCGAAGTTGCTCACATCGGTCGCGTTGGAGTCGTTCGGCTGGCACGAGCGTTGGTACGCGTTGGAGTTGCAGATCTCGCGGGCGAGCGAGCGGAGGCTGAACCCCGACTCGACGAACCGTTTGCCGAGCGCCTCGAACAGCGCCGGGTTGCTCGCGGGATTGCTGACGCGGATGTCGTCGACCGGATGGACCACGCCGCGGCCGAGGAAGTGGGCCCACACGCGGTTCGCCACGCTGGTGGCAAAGTACGGGTTGTCGGGCGAGGCGACCCAGTCGGCCACCGCCCGACGCCGGTCCTGACCCTTGGTGTCGGGCACCTGGCCGCCGAGGAACTTGGGCGCCATCGCGGCGCCGGTCACCGGGTGTTTCGAGTCGCCGCCGCCGCGGTTGTAGATCATCACCTCCCGATAATCCTCGCCCGCCTTGCGGGCGATCTGGCTGAAGAACGCCGTGAACGAGTAGTAGTCGTCCATCGTCCAGCGGTCGAACGGGTGGTTGTGGCACTGGGCGCACTGGATGCGGATGCCGAGGAACACCTGGGCGGCGTTCTCGGCGATCTTCTTTTGGTCCGGCTCGCTCTGGTAGAAGTTGACCTGCGGCGTATCGAAGGTGGTGCCGCTGGCGCTCAAGAGGTCTCGCACAACATCGTCGAACGGACGGTCGCTGTTGATCTGCTCGGTGACCCACTGCGAGTACAGGAACATCGGCTTGTACTCGACCCGGTTGGGCTGCTCGCGGACCATCAGCAGGTCGCACCATTTGGCGGCCCACACCTGGGCGAACTCGGGGCCGGCGAGCAGCTCGTCGATCTTGGCGGCCCGCTTGCCCGGGTCGGAGTCGGCGAGGAACGCCTCGCGTTCCTCGGGCGATGGCAGCCGGCCGGCAATGTCGATCGACACGCGGCGCAGGAACTCTTCATCGCTGGCGATCGGGCTCGAGTTGATCCGCAGGGTCCGCAGCTTCTGCCCGACGAGCTCGTCGATGAAGTTGGCATGCTGCTCCTCGACCGGCTCGAACGGCTGGCCGCTGGGGAGCACCAGCACCTGGCTGCCGACCGTGTGCGTGTCGAACCGCGCCATGACGAACGCCTCGCCCCGCTTGCCGGAGGTGACCCGTCCGGCGTCGTCGATCTCGGCGCTGACGCTGTTGTTGGACTGGAACACCGCCAAGTGCGTTACGTCGCGCGTGGCGCCATTGGAGTACTGGGCCACGGCGACGAACCGCTGCCCCTGCCCCCCCGCGCCGACCGCCGCGGCGGGTGGGTAGAGCGAGAGCGAGGTGACGGCCGGAGCCTCGGCGACGTCGTTCGGCGTGCCGGCGGCCACCCAGTCCCGCAGCATTTGGTAGTAGATGCTCTCTTTGTCGAACAGCTTGCCGCCGGAGTGCGGCACCGCGGCGATCGCCTTCTCCAGCATCAGGCTCTCGTCCGGCAGCGCCGGGTTGAGCCGCCGGGCGGCCATCTCGCGGGTCAGCCGGTGGTGGTCGCCCGCCGGGTCAAAGCCGAACAGCGACAGCCGGAAGCCGTCCTTGCCGCGTGACGCGCCGTGGCAGCCGCCGGCGTTGCAGCCCGCCCGCATGAAAACCGGCATCACGTCGTGCCGGAAGCTCACGCCGGGCGCCGGCGTGTCGCCCGCGCTGTGGGCGTCGATCGTGGCGCTGAGCCCGGCAAACTCGGCCGTGACCCGCGCGACCCCGTTGCCGCTGGCCGAGAGCACGCCGCTGTCGAGCGTGACCGCCTCAGCGGCCCCGTGCTCCGGTTCGACCCGCCAGTTCGCCAGGTCGGTCACGTCGAGCGTCATGCCGTCGGCGCGGTAGGCGATCGCGACCACCTGCTGCGTGTCGGCGGCGTGGTCGAGCGTGACCTGAGGCGGGTATACCTGCAGCTCCGTAAACTCAGTCGACGCGGGTTCGGCCCAGGCCGACGGGGTAGGCGCCAGCGAGATCGCCGCGGCGAGCAGCAGCTTGGGAAACTGATTGTTGGTCATGACTGACTTCCGTTGGATCCGTTGTTCGCGTCGGCCGTGGCGTTGGCGGCGGGCCGGGGATCGACGCGCACCTCCGAGTAGCCCTGCGTGTACACCACCGGCTCGTCGGTCACGGTCAGCTTTGCCTGACACCCAAGTCCGCGGTGGCGGCCCGGCTTGGCGTCGGCGGCGATGACGAGCTTGAACGTGGCGGAGGTGGCGTCCTTGGTCACCTTGGTCGGCTCGGCAGCCACCCCCGGCGGCAACCGCACGAGGGTCAGCTCGGCCTCGCCGTCAAACTCGTGCCGCTGGTTGAGCTCGAGCGTCAGCTCGACCTCCTCGCCCTGTTTGCTGTTGACCGTGGGGACCTTCATGTCGAAGTACGGCTCGGCGACCGTCAGCTTCGCGAACGGCGTCGAGGCGTAGACCCGGCCGCCCGAGTTCAGCTCGCCGACAACGGTGATCTGCCAGTCGCCGGTGGTCGCGTTGCCATTCGCAGTGGCGGGGATGATCGCTTCATTCTGCCCCTTGGTGATCGACCGCGAGCGATTCGAGGAAACGCCGGGCGGGTTGTAGAGTGTGTAGATCCGGATTGCCTCGTCGAAGCCCTCGTTGCGATCGGCGATGATCTTGAGGTCCTTGGCCCCGCCCTGCACAAGCGGCGAGTTGGTAGGTTCGATCCGGATCCGGAACGGCAGCGGGTCGGTCACCGCTACCGCGGCCCGCTTGGCGAAGTGGCTCCACATCGGGCGGTTGTTCCGCCCACGGGCGAACCACGTCTGTTGCTCGAGCTGCGTTTCGATCGGCTGCTCGCCCTCGGTCGGGCTCACCTCCAGGGGCGCCAGCGCGGCCGCCAGCGGCGCCTCTTCGGTCGCGCTGAACACCACCGGCACCCGGTTGTAGTTGGCGGCCAGCGGGAACGCCTCGGCCGTGACGCCGGGCGGAAGGTTTTCGAAGTCGACCCTGAGCTCACCCCCCAGGTCACGCCGGGTCACGGTGAGCAGCGTCGCGGTCTTGCCGCCGCGGGGGACCTCCAGGACGGTCGCCTCATAGCGGCGGCGTTCCTCGATCTTCACCTCGGCGATCGCCTTCCGCTCGGCCGCCTCGACATAGTAAACGTAGTCGGGCTGGCCGCGGTCCATCCGGTCGGAGACCTGCAGCAGGTAGGTCCCCTCCTCGGGCGCGGTGAAGCGGATATAGGGGTCGGGGGCGCCGCGGTCGTCATCGTTGCCGGCCAGATTCTTGCCGTCTGGGGTGAACACCCGCAGCACCGCGTCGAGCGGCGAGCGGAGCTCCCTCGCCTGCACCCGCAGCTCCCACACCTGCCCCTTCTTCGCCTCGAAGGAGTACCAGTCCTGGTCGCCCGTCTCGGCCAGCACGCCCACACCGCCGCCGGGGGCGGGCATGGGATTGGGCTCATTGCGGTTGTTGTTCGGCTCGGATTCGGCGGCCGGCGGTGCGTCGAGCAGCTTGATCGGCAGGGCCGATGGCGCCGTCCCGCGTTCGTCTTCGGGCCAGTACTCGTACTGGTCGCCCTCGCTCGGCATCCGCACCTGCTGCTTGCCGCCGTTGCCTCCGATCCACGCAACCTCTACTTCCACTCCGCGAGCGGCCGCCGGGGGAAACACGGCGTCTGGCCGGGGGAATTCGCCGACGTGCAGCCGGTAGACGCAGTTGTCGTCGCCGCGGTAGGCGGTCTCACGCAGCCGCACAATGTACCGCCCGGTGTGAGGAGCGGTGACCGACAGGAACGCATCCTGGTGCGCGGCGGCGGCGTCGTCGCACTCGGCGATGACCTGGCCGCCCTCGTCGAGCAGCTCGAGCAGCGGGTCGAAGAACGTCCGGCCCATCCGCAGCCCCTCGACCTCGACCGACACCCGCTGGCCCTCGTTGGCGTTGAACGCGAAGCAATCGATGTCCTCCCGCTTGATCACGCCGTTGACGGTCGAGCCGAACTCAATCGCCTGCGGCGCGTCCAGCGAGTCGTTGGGGTCGACCTCCGTAACCTCCGGCAGCACGCCGATGTGGAAGGTGCGGATCTCGCTGAGGCCGCTGTTGGTCCGCAGCCGCAGTTCGTGCCGGCCCAGCGGGCAGTCGGGCTCGATCTCCAACTGCACACGCGTGCGGTTGTCGTCAACCCGCTCGAGGGCGACCGTCTTCAGGCCCGGCTCGTAGAACACAACCTCTGCCGGGTCGATCCCGATCCGGCCGCCGACAAAGTCGACCGAGACGGTGGTCCCCTGCCGGCCGCCGGCCGGTTCGAGCCGAGAGAGCCGCGGCTCGTAGGCAGTCGCCCGCAACGCGACGCCGAGCGACAACAGCAGCGCAACGAGCGTTTGTGTTGCGTGTCTCACTTGAATCCCCCCTGAAGTGACGAAACGCGGCGGTCTGCG
The DNA here is from genome assembly GCF_007859935.1 of Posidoniimonas polymericola. Taxonomy (NCBI): domain Bacteria; kingdom Pseudomonadati; phylum Planctomycetota; class Planctomycetia; order Pirellulales; family Lacipirellulaceae; genus Posidoniimonas; species Posidoniimonas polymericola. Next base: position 672,492 of record NZ_SJPO01000002.1, read on the forward strand.
ATCGGCGGTCTACGCCAACAGTTCTTTGCGGACCTGGCCGCCGTCGATGATTTCGATGGGCCGGTCGCCCGGGGCCATCAGTTCCTTCTCCGGCGCGATGCCGAGTAGGTGGTACATCGTGGCGGCCAGGTCCTCCGGCGTGATCGGCGTGTCTTCGGGCTCCGCGGCGGTCGCGCCGGACGAGCCGATCACCGCGCCGCGGCGGAAGCCGCCGCCGGCCATCGCCACGCTGAACACCTTGGACCAGTGGTCGCGGCCGGCGGTGTTGTTGATCTTGGGCGTGCGGCCAAACTCCGACGATACCAGCACGACGGTCTCGTCGAGCAGGCCGCGCTCGTCGAGGTCGGCGATCAGGGTCGCGAACGCCTGGTCAAACGGCGGGAGCTGGCGCCGCATGTTGTTGGTGATGTCGTTGTGGTGGTCCCAGCCCCCGTATGACAGCGACACGAACCGGGCGCCCGCCTCGACCAGGCGGCGGGCGAGCAGCATCCGCTGCCCCGCCTCGTGGCGGCCGTAGCGGTCACGCACCTTGTTGTCTTCCTTGTTCATGTCGAACGCCTCGCGGGCGTGCTGCGAGCCGACCAGGCTGAACGCCCGCTGGTAAAACTCGTCCATCGCGGCGACCGCGTCCGAGGCGGTCCGCTCGGTGAACCGTCCGTTGACCGTTTCGAGCGCCGCCAGCCGCCGGTGGTAAACGTCGTCGCTGACAAAGTTGGGCCGCTCGAGGTCGCGGACCTTGAAGTCGCCGCGGGCCGGGTCGCTGCCGACGCTGAACGGCGCGTACGCGGTGCTCAGGTAGCCGCTGCTGGCGTACGGGTTAGGGGCGTTCGGGATGCAGACGTACGGCGGCAGGTTCTCGCGGGGGCCGAACTCGTGGCTCACCACGCTGCCGAAGCTGGGGTACGTCAGCGCCGGGCTCGGGCGGTAACCGGTCATCATGTTGTGCTGGCCGCGCTCGTGGGCGGCCTCGCCGTGCGTGACCGAGCGGACCACGGTCAGCTTGTCGGCGACCCCGGCGGTGCGGCGGAGCAACTCACCGAAGCGGACGCCCGGCAGCTTGGTTTCTACCGAGCCGAGCTCGCCGCGGTACTCGATTGGCGCCTCCGGCTTGGGGTCCCAAGACTCCTGGGCCGAGAGCCCGCCCTGCAGAAAGATATGGATCACGCTCTTGGCGGTCACGGGCGGCGTCACGTACTTGTTCGACGCGGCCTGCGCGGCTCGCAGTGCGAAGAAGTCGCCCAGGTTGAGTCCCAACCCGGCGATGGCGCCGGCCGTAAGGAAACCACGGCGTCTAATACGAGTTCGATTACCCATAGCAATTCGACTCCTGGGAGCGGAGTTCGCTCGGTATACGATCAATGAGAGATCGGGCAAAGAAGGGGCCCGAACGGGGCAGCACGACTTCGGGTCGCTGGTCGGCATCGGTCGTCGACCGGGTGTCGCCGCGCGCGGCAGATGGAGGGCTTCAGGGGGGAGGCAAGTCAATCCAGCGGGCGCATCGCTCTGACTGGTTGCCTGCACTGTAACGATGAGGGCCCGGGAAGTCAAAATTCCCTGGAGAACCGAGAATCCACTGCGCAATAGCACAGGGCGTCGAGCCGCCCTTGCGCACGCTGGGCAAACAGGGCGGAATAGATGAGGGGCACGCCGCAAATGTGTCGGTCGGCGTCCCGTTGAAGCGTCGCTCAGGCCGACCAAGGCGTCTCCGCGGAGCGGCGTCAATGTGCCGCTCCGCGGTAGGGCGTGAAGGCAGCTCCCTTGAGGCCGGGTAGGCCGTAAGAGGCAGCCATGGACCTGCGGGCGGTGCGAGGTCCGCCGCGGGTCGCTAGGCGACGCTGTTGGCCGCCGGGGACGCGAGCAGCGAAGGCACGGCGATCGGTTCCTGCGGGGCGAGAGGCGCCGCGGGCGATGTCTCCCACGGCTCGAGTTCGTCGCGCAGGACGAGCATGTCACTCGGGGCTTCGATGCCCACCCGGACCTTATCGCCGGACACCTTAACGATCGTAACAACGACCGAATCGCCAACTCGGATTCGCTGAGTCTCTTTGCGTGATAGCACGAGCATAGGGGACCTCCGTGTCATGAAGCGGGTTCGTCTACCGCGGGGCCGAAATGCCGGCTCCGCTTGCACAGACCGGGCGTGACGGCGGGTGGGTCTCCCGCCGTCGGCTGTGCACGTATGTATACTAAACCCGGTGTGCGCTTGTCAACTACTTCTGCCGTTCACGGCGCCGCAAATCCTTCGCGGCGCCGGGTCGGAGTGGTGGGCTGCAAGCCGCCGCCAATTAGGCGGCGCACGGAGCCGGCGCGGTCATAAACCGTTCGCCTTGCGAACCATAAAACAGGATCGACTGAGCTTCCATGTCCCAGATGGCGGTCAACTGAAGCTGGCGTGGACCATGCAGACAGAAGTGCCAACCGCACCGTCTGCCCGCTCTTTCGAGCGAGCGTTGGCTTAGCTGGAAGCAGTCTGTCCGCAGGTTGTCGCGAGAGCAGAGTGTGGAGTGAATGAACTCTTTCACCGCGTTGAAACGCTCGGTGTAACTCACATCCTGATCCATACGCTCGCAACGCCTCCCTGTTGCCCGCCGAGAGGTCCAGGCGTTCGTCACGCCTGCTCGCCCCTCCGCACCCTTCCGACACCAACAAGTATCGGTGCCGGTGGATGGGTATCTTTGGTGCTCTTGGTAAAATGCGACGCCTTGGTGGTCTGGCGTGTTTTGTGCCGCCGCGCAGAAGCGGTTCGGCAGAGCGATGTATCGACCGGTCGCGACTCACAACGGCCGAATGGCGTAGTCGCGCAGCACAGGATCTCCGATCGCCAAAGGCGCCGCAGGCTGCGCGGTTTAACGGCCCGTAGAACCGACTCACGCGTAGTGATCGCGAGGCGTTTACTCTTCGAAGATTCCCGAACCGAAGCCCCCCTCGGCGCTCTTCGCGTTCGGCGAGGCCGAGTCCGCCGTCGAGTCCGCCATCGACGACCCGCCGGGCCGGCGGTGCGGGCCGCTCACCGAGTTGGGCATCGGGTCGCCCGCCGGCGGGTGGTGCGGGCGGCTGACGGTGCTGGAGCTGTGCGGCGAGTCGACGCGGCGGGTCTCGACCTCGTCGGTCGAGTAGTCCTCGCCGTCCAGGTCGTCGTACCGCGAGATGTAGCCGGGCTGGCTCGAGAGCTTCAGCTCGTTCTCGTACTCCCGGATCACGTGCTCCTGGATCATCTCGCGGCACGCGGAGTTGATCGGGTGGGCGATGTCGGCGTAGAGCTTCGCGCGGCCGTCGGCGTCCTTGATCAAGCGGTTCTCGGCCAGGCGGCTGCCGCACTGGTTGCAGTGGTTGGCCCGCAGGTGGTTCTTCATCCCGCACTTGGGGCAGTGCGAGGTGAGCTTGCGGCTTGGCATCGCGACAAACGGCCCGCTGGAGCCCTCGATGATCTTGAGGTCACGCACGACGAAGCAGTCGTCGAACGTGAGGGAGCAGAACGCCTTGAGCCGCTCTTGAGACTCGTCCATGAGCTTGATGCGAACTTCGGTGATCTCCATCCTTACCTCCGGGTGAGTCCGTTGTGCCGCTAGGCGGTGCATGTGGCGACGGCCCAGGCTGCCTGCCGGGCCCTCAGCCAGGCCACGGCCTGCAGGGCTTGTTGGTGCGAGCGGCACACGCCGAAGTAGGCGGCGCCGCTGCCTGTCATTTGATGGGCAACAAACGGGAATTGGTGGAACGCCGCGGCCAGCATGCGGAGCTCGTCGCAGAGCTCCATAGCCGCGGCTTGTAGCTGGTTTGACACGAGGGATGGCAACTTTTGCCACCTGCCGTGTCGGAGGGCCGCCAGTAGCTTCGTTACGGAGCCGCCATCGGCTTCCCCCGGCGTGCATCGCGAGAAAACTTCCGCTGTAGAGAGGCCCGCCGCTGGCTTGGCAATGACACACGGCACGCCGGCGGGGATCGGCGCCGGCGTGACCTGCTCGCCGCGGCCCTCGCACAGGTTGGCGGTGCCGGATAGCTGTCCGGGGACGTCGCTGCCTACCGCGGCGGCGACCGAGAGTGCTTCTTCTGGTGTGAGCCGCAGGTCCCACAGGTGGTTGGCCGCGACAATCGCCGCCGCGGCGTCGCTCGAACCGCCGCCCAGGCCCGCCTGCGACGGGATCCGCTTTTCGATCGTGACGTGGCAGCCCGCCTCAAGCCGCCGCGCGGCCCACACGCCGCGGAGCGCCCGCGTGACCAGGTTGCGGTCGTCGGTGGGAACCTGCGAAGCGTCGATCGAGCGGTGGTGAGACCTGATTGTCAGCCGCACCTCGCCGCGCAGGGCGTTGTCGGGCCGGAGGCAGAGGGTGTCACTCAGCCGCACCGGGCAGAGCAGGGTGCGGATTCCGTGAAAGCCGTCGGGACGCCTAGGCAGAACGTCTAGATAGACGTTCAACTTGGCCGGCGCTTCGATGAGCCAGCCGGCCGGGGACTCGCGGGGTATGCGCATACCCTGCATGGGGGCGTCCTTGTCATGTGAGGGGCAACCCGGCGGACTTTGTGTCGACGCTCTCCCCGCCTATCCTCCGAGCAAACCGTCGACCCAATCCTGCGGCCTCGGTTTTTGTGGGAGTCACTCAGATGCCGGCACATCGCTCGCGAGCTGTCGCTGGTAACCTAACTCTTGACGTCGAAAAATCTTAAAGAAAATCGGCTTGCGGGTCAATGTAACTTGCTATCGCCACAGGAAGCCACATCAGTTTGCAACGCGAGGGCGGTCGCGTCGTTCACCTTTCGGCACTGCCTCTAAACCAACCCCGCTCATAGGCTATAGTTGCTCGAAACTGCCAATACCCCCACAAATGTTACCAACGCGACCGCAATGACGTCTGATGACTTACCCCGCGAATGCTTCAAGGAGGACCTCAAACACGCCGCCCGAGGATTTGCCATGGGGGCGGCGGACATTGTGCCTGGCGTGTCCGGCGGCACGGTAGCGCTCGTCCTGGGCATCTACCAGCGGCTGGTGACGGCGGTCAGCCATGTGGACGCCACTCTGCTGGGAATGGTGGCCCGACGCGAGTGGGGAGCGGCCGCCCGACGGCTCGACCTGCGGTTCTTGGTAGCCCTGGCGGTCGGAATCCTGACCGGGGCCGCCGGCCTGGCGGGCCTGATGCACACACTGCTCGAGGACCACACCGAGGCGACCTTCGCCGCATTCTTTGGGCTGATCCTGGCGTCGGGGCTGCTGGTCGGCAAAATGTGCCGCCCCAGCACCAGCGGCCAGCTCTGGCGCTGCGTCCTGCTCGGCGCCGCCGGCGTGGGCGTCGCCTATCTGCTGGTCAGCCAAGCAGGGATCTCCAACCGACCGGGCCTCGGCTATACCTTCCTGTGCGGCTGCATCGGCATCTGCGCGATGATCTTGCCCGGCGTGAGCGGCTCCTACTTGCTGCTGCTGCTCGACAAGTACCACGAGATCACCGGCATCATCAAGAACCTAGTGCACCTGGATGTCACCGCCTCTGATCTCGCGACGCTCATGGTGTTTGCCCTGGGGTGCCTGGTGGGGCTGCTCGCGTTCAGCAAGCTGCTCAAGTGGGTCCTGGTGCGGCACTACACGGCTACGATGGCTGTGCTGTGCGGGTTCATGATTGGATCGCTGTACAAGGTCTGGCCGTTTCAGGCAGGCGACGCGCCCGTCGACGCGCCGTTCAAGGAACGCGCCGCCAGCATGCACCCCGTCTGGCCAGAGGCGTTTGGCGGCCACGAGTGGACCTGCCTCGGTGTCGCGGCAGGATGCTTTGTGGGCGTGCTGGTGATCGACGCCGTTGCGCGGCGTGGCGACCGGTTGCCTGTGGCCGACCATGTGCCGGCCAGCTAGATCAGCCGGCTAGATCAGCTTCTCGGCGATCCCGCGGATCTCGCCGCTGACCTGCTCGATCGTGCGGGCCGCGTCCACCACGTGCACCCGCTCGGGGACGAGCCGCGCCTCGGCCAGGAAACCCTCACGCACCCGGCGGCGGTAGTCGTCGCCGCGGCTCTCCATCCGGTCGCGGTCCCGCTGCATGCGGGAGTCGGCTTCGGCGGGGTCCATGTCGAGCAGGAAGGTCGCGTCGGGGTGCAGCCCGTGGACCGCCGCCTCGCCGACCGACTTCACCAGCTCGGGGTCGAGCCCCCCCGCGTGCCCCTGGTACACCACGTTCGCCAGCAGGTACCGGTCGGAGACCACCACCTCGCCGCGGGCGAGCGCGGGGCGGATGACCTCTTCTACTAGTTGAGCGCGGGCCGCCATGTACAAAAGCATCTCGCTGCGGGCCGAGATCGGCGTGTCGTCCGGCGCGTGCAGCACGATGTCGCGGACGCACTCGCCGAGCGGCGTGCTGCCGGGGTCGCGGCACTCGCAGACCGTCAGCCCCCTGCCCCGCAGCCACTCACAGAGCAGCCGGATCTGTGTTGTCTTGCCGACGCCGTCGACGCCATCGAAGGTGAAGAACATGCCCGCGAGTATAGCCGCTCTGCCTACCGCTGGCGCTAGCTAGGCCCGGTCGTAGATCCTCATCATGTTGGCCGCCCGGCGGGCGACCAGACGCCGCAGCTCTACCGGGGCGATCACCTCGGCCTGGTCCCCGTAGCCGAGGACCCACCAGCTCACCTCGCTCAGGCCCGACACCGTGGCGCGAAAGTCGAGGGTCCCGTCGTCGCGCCACGCGCACCGCTGGGTCGCGTGCCACCGCACCTCGCTGACGTTGTGGGCAACCACCGACTGGAAGTGCACGTGCACCTCGCTGTCGGGGCCGGGCTCGGGGATCAGCCGCCAGGCGTTGCGGAGGTAGCGGGCCAGGCTGAAGCCCTGCGGCCGCCGGAAGCACTCGGCGGTCGCCTCGGCGTTGTGGATCCGCGACACGTTGAAGGTCCGCACCTCGTTGTGCAGCGACGACCGCCCGATCACGTACCAGCTCCGGCGGTCGAACAGAAGCTCGTACGGCCGCAGCTTGGTGTGGATGGTCTCCCACTCGGTGAGGCTGCCGTAGTCGATCTCGACCACCCGCCGCGCCGCCTGGGCGTCGACCAGCAGCTGGTAGACCGACTGCTTCTCAGCCAATGGGTTCCGCGCCGTCGGCCGCAGGTGGACCGAGCCGGTCAGCGAGCGGAACTGCTCCCGCAGCTCCTCGGGCATCGCGGCGAGCAGCTTGCGGGCCGCGACGCCGGCCGGTTCGAGGAAGGCGGGCATCTCGGCGTTGGCGGACTGCTCCGCCAGGCAGATCAGCGCGAACGCCTCCTCGGCCGTGAAGTTGGTCGGCGGCAGGAAGTAGGCGCCGGCCACCCGGTACCGCCCGTCTTCCCGGTCGTACTCGACCGGCACGCCGGCCGACTTGAGCGTCTGCAGGTCGCGGAACAGCGTGCGGCGGCAGACCCCGCACGAGTCGGCCAGCCGCGTCGCGTCCCGACCGCTACCGGACTGCAGCGTTTGCAGCAGCCGGAGCAGTCGAGTAATCCGCTTGACGTTCATAGCTGCCGCTGAAGACCGTAGACCCGCCCGCCTGCTGAACCTGAGGCAGGACGCGGGGGCTGTCGCCAGCTGCATAGTTTACTTGGAGGACCTGGTCGGCGCCGGCCCCAGCACGGACGTCGGTCTGGGCGCCCATCGCCGGGTGCGGCAGCGTCATCGGCTCGCCCTCGTAGACCGGACCGGCCGGCGTGGGCGACTCTTGGTAGTAGACCTCGCCGCCGCCGACCGCCGTGCCCCGGTCGGTCCCCTGCTGAGCGTGGGGGCCGCGGCTGAACACGTTCGGGCGGGTGAACCCGTAGTCCAGGTACATCGAGGCGTCCCGCGAGCGGGCCCGACGCATCGCGTCGAAGTACGCCTTGCCGGGCCACGGGCCCTCAGCCAGGTAGACGCCGTTGTAGTCGAGCAGCGAACCCTTGCGGTAGTGGACCTCCAGCACCGACAGGTTGTAATCGGTCAGGGCCCGGTAGTACGCGCTCTCGGCCTCGGCCCGCCGACGCTGGGCGTCCAGCAGCAGGTCCAGGGTGATGCGGCCGGCGTCGAACACCGCCTGCACCGCCTCGACCTCACGCTCGGCCGCCACGCGGCGGTTGAAGTTGGTCTGCGTCAGCTGGTAGTTGAGGTCGACGTCGCGGAGCGAGTCGCCCAACTGGTGCGAGATCTCCAGCTCCAGGTCCTGCAGCAACGCCCGGTCGCGGGCCAGCAGCAGCTGGTGGTGCCGCACGCCGGAGAGCTGCTTGCGGAAGCCAATCGGCATGCTGAACTGGGCGCCGACCTCCCACTCCTGGAAGTTGCCGCCGGTCAGCGTGTTGAACGCGTTGCTGCCATCAGCGAACGGGCCCGGGGCGCCGCCGCTGCCGGTCAACCGGTCGCCGGCGCCAAGCCAGCGGTAGGTGCCGAACGCGTCCAAGCGGGGCAGCAGGTGGTTGCGGGCGGCGATCAGCTCCAGCTCACGCTTCTTGATCTCCCACTTCTGCTTGCGGATCTCGACCCGGCGGACCTGCGACTCGCCGTGGATGCTCGACCAGTCGAACGCCACCTGGGCGGTGGTCGGCTCGTCGCCCGGGCGGATCAGACGCCCGTCGGACATCGACAACCCCATCACGTAGCGGAGGCGGGCCTCCGAGCGGTACAGGTCGGTCAGTCCCTGCTCAACAGCGGCCTTGAACTGGAAGTACTGTGCCCGCGACTGAGCCTCCCGGTCCGCACTGCCGCCCTCGGCGCCCTCCTTGTACAGGGCCGAGACCTTCTTCCAGGTCTCCAGGGCCGAGTCGCGGCCCATCTTGCGGGCCTCGAGGTCGCGGTAGCTGAAGTACAGCGCCCAGTAGCTCTGCTCGACGTCCCGCATCAAGTTGCGGACGCCGCCCTCGAAGTCGGCCAGCGTCTGGTCGGTGTTGATCCGGGCCAGCACCACGCCGTCGAACGCGTTGGTGACGTTCGCCGCGTACTGGTCGAACGAGTGCGGGCCGGCGATGCGGTTGTACTGCGCGCCCCCGCCCTGCAACAACGGCCGGCTGAAGAACGCCTCGAAGTTGGTCTCCCAGATGCTCGGCTGAGCCCCCTGGGCGATAAAGTTGCTGTTCGCGTTGTAAGTGGTGTTGTTGCGGAAGGCGAACTGGGTGCCGTCGGCAGCGGTCTTTGAGAGCTGCGACTGGGTCACGCCCTGGTCCTGCTGGAACACCGGCGACTGGAACGCCGCCGCGACGCCGCCCAGGTTCTGCGGGCGGTCGTTGTTCTGCCACACAGAGCTCATGTCGAGCTGGGCGTCGAACTCGCTGAGGGCAGCCTCGACGCCGGTGCCGCTGAACTGCGAGCCGAACGCCGAGCCGACGGTCGTCTCACGCAGAGCCGGGTCGTAGGTGGTCGTGACCGACACAGAACTGACCAGCGTCCGCGAGATCGACTCCGGCGTGTTCTGCGACACCTGGGCGCCGACAATCGCGGCGCCGCCGATCTGTCGCATCACCTGGCTGTTGCACAGGGTGATGCGGGTCGCTTCCTCGAGCGACAGGTCCCACATCTCGTACTGGTCGGTGTTCTTGAGCGTGAGCGGCGGCAGCGCGCCGGTCACCTCGTCGAGCGACGGCTCGTCGACGTCGGGGTACTCGATGTCGGTCGCGACATCCAAGTAGTGAGACAGGTCGCCGTCTTCCATGAAGTAGAACGGCTGAGTGGGGCGGCAGCCCGCGGCGAGCGTGGCGCCGCACATCACTAGTGACCAGAAGGCTCGGGTGTGCCGGTGCATGACGTGCGTCCCTGACGGAGGTTTTTCGAGCGCCATCCCTGGCGCGGTCGTTGGTTGATACGCGATTAGTGACAGCCCCGCGTGTCGCCACGCCTGGCCGCCCCTCCCCCCAGAGGGCCGCTGCCCGCTCTGTTCCCCCTGCCACGCACGAGCGCGACCGATGGCCGGACAATCAGCACAGTTGATATCGTCGACCCAACCGGCAAACTTTGACATTTGGTGCAAATTGAGCCAAAACCCGCTGCTGCCACTGCCGGCGCCCGCAGCCGTGGTACTTAGAGTCCGAAACATCGAGCGGAGGGGACAAAACCCCCGACAGAGGATGTCCCTTAGTGCCGTAAGTGATTGTTTGGTAAGGCTTTGTGGGGCCGTCAGCGGCGCACCCGCTAGGGGTTTTGTCCGCCACAACCGCCCAGATGCGCCCTCGGGGGACAAAAACCACCGGGTGGCCTGACGGACCGCTGCTAGCATTCGCCCGCTAGCCGATCGCTCCCGAGTCACCGGTTCCCAACGCCTGCCCTGACGCTTGCTAGTTGCCAAAGACCGAGCGGCTCAACGACCGCGCCACCCCGTATTTGACCACAGGCCGGGGCGTATTTCAGCAAAAAATGGCAGGATTGCCCTGCTCTGAGAAGGATAGAGGAGAGCCAACAAGCGAGTCCCCAATTCGAGCCTTCCCCGAGATTGGGGCGACGCCCGTGTCGCGAATGAATTTGATCATCGATCGCTCTGACGCAGCACACACCTTCGGCCTGCAATATTTCTCAACGCATGAGTCAGGCGCCAACTGGCAGAGGTGAACTGCTAGGATGAGATCACTCGACGACCAACCCCTCCCACCACGGACTCGCGAGGCGGCGATGCGTGACCAACCGAAGCACAGCAATCCCAGCCGGCGGCAGTTTATCGGTGGCGCCGGCGCGACTGCCCTAGCACTGCTCGCGACTCGGCATGCAGGAGCCGACGACTCCAGCGGGCGGCAATCGCCGTCGAGCGGCGAGTTCTTGTTCGTCGAGGCCGAGGGCTTTGACAACCACGGCGGGTGGGAACTCGACCAGCAGTCGATGGACCAGATGGGCTCGCCCTACCTGCTGGCCCACGGGCTGGGCGTGCCGGTTGCCGATGCCGTGACGCGGGTCGCGTTCCCCTCGGCCGGCGAGTACCGCGTGTGGGTGCGGACCCGCGACTGGGTCGCGCCGTGGAACGCGCCGGGCGCGCCCGGCAGGTTCCAGGTGCTGGTCGATGGCAATCCGCTGGGCGAAACGTTTGGGACCAAAGGCGCCGCGTGGCACTGGCACGACGGTGGCGTCTTGCGTGTGGGCGAGCAGGCGACGCTCGCGCTGCACGACCTGACCGGCTTCGAGGGCCGCTGCGAGGCGGTCCTGTTCTGCAAGGACGCCGACTTCACGCCGACCAACGATGTCGACGCGCTGACCGCGTTCCGCCGCCGTGTCCGCGGCCTGCCCGACCAGCCGGCCGATGGCGGCCGCTTCGACCTGGTCGTGGTTGGCGGCGGGCTGGCCGGCACGTGCGCGGCGCTCTCTGCCGCCCGCAATGGGCTGCGGGTCGCGCTGGTGCAGGACCGTCCGGTGCTGGGCGGCAACGGCAGCTCGGAGGTCCGCGTCTGGCCGGAGGGTCACACCCGGCAGGCGCCGTACCCGCACATCGGCGAGATCGTCGACGAGATCCTGCCGCCGGTCGACAAGCAGGGCACGATGAACGGCGGTCCGTCCAGCTACTTCGACGACGCGCTGAAGCTCCGCGTGGTGCAGGCCGAGCCCCGCATTACGCTGCTGACCGACTGTCGCGCCGTGGCGGTCGATGCGCGCGACAACCGCATCGAGGCCGTTGTGGTCGAGAGCACCCGCACGGGCCTGCGCTCGCGGCTGCGGGCCGCGCTGTTCGCCGACTGCACCGGCGACGCGTGCGTCGGCTACCTGGCGGGCGCGGACTACGAGTACGAGCCGGTCGGCTTGATGGGCAGCACCAACCTGTTCAGCGTGCTCGACGCGGCGGACAAGGACCAGGTGCTCCGCTGCGAGTGCAAGGACAAGAACGCCCTGGCGGCGAAGTACGAGCAGGGCGACCACGCCCAGCCGTTTCCCCGCTGCCCGTGGGCGCTCGACCTGTCGGACAAGCCGTTCCCGGGGCGGCCGAAGCCGGGCGGCGGCGGCCAGTCGCAGCTAGCGGCGTTCGAGCGGAAGTGGTACTGGGAGAGCGGCTTCGACAAGGACCAGGTCCGCGAGATCGAGCTGATCCGCGACCACAACTTCCGCGCCGTGTACGGCGCGTGGGACGCGCTGAAGAACGTCGACGGCCTGTACCCGAACCACCGCCTCGGCTGGCTGGCGTTCATCGCCGGCAAGCGGGAGTCGCGGCGGTTGTTGGGCGACGTTGTGCTCGACGCGGCGGACTTCAAGAACCAGACCGAGTACGCCGACGCGGCCTTCCCGTGCTCGTGGCACATCGACCTCCACTTCCCGCGGGAGGACTTTCAGGGTGGGTTCAAGGGCGAGGAGTTCGTTTCCGACTACACCCGCGGCGAAAGCTACAGCTACGGCGGGCTGTACTGGGCGCCGTACCGCTGTTTGTACAGCCGCAACGTCGAGAACCTGTTCATGGCGGGCCGCGACATCAGCGTCACCAAGTCGGGCCTCGGCCCGGTGCGGGTGATGAAGACCTGCGGCATGATGGGCGAGGTGGTCGGCAAAGCGGCGGCCCTATGCGTAATGCACGCCACGACTCCCCGCGGCGTCTACGAGGGGCGCCTCGACGGTCTGAAGGCTCTGCTGCAGCAGCGCGGCGCGACCCGCGTCTCCTAGTTGCCCTAGTCTGCGCGCAGCCTAATTCTCCGAGCAGCGGCGTTTGAGTCTGCCTCGGCGCGACCCTTTCTGGTGCGCTAATGGCGTGGGACCTGCGATGGTTTTTCGCGTATGCTCCAGGCTATGCCACCCCAAGCCGAGCCCGCCCCGTCCCTGCCCAGCCAGCTAATCGGCGCGCTGTACACCTCGCGCCCCGGCTTGTGGCCGACGCAGCTCTGGTTCTACCTGCTCCCGCTGGGCGGGCGGCGGCTGCTAGACGAGGGGACCTTCTGGTTGGGCGCCGTTTATGTGATGTTCCCGCTGAGCCACGTGCTGTACGGCTGGAACGACCTGGCCGACTACCAGACCGACCAACTGAATCCCCGCAAGGGGAACCTGCTGTTCGGCGCCCGGATGTCGCAAGAAGAGCTCGCCAGGCTGCCGCGGCAGCTGCTGCTGGTGCAGGCGCCGTTCCTATTGCTCTTGGGATGGGCGATCGGCCCGAAGCTGCTCGCCTGGGTCGCGGCAGGTGTGGCGGTGAACTACGCCTACAACGGCAAGCGATGGAACCTGAAGGGCCGCCCCGGCTGGGACCTGCTGTGCCAGAGCGGATACCTGCTGGTGTTTGTGCTGAGCAGTTGGCTGAACGACGTGCCGATGCTGCCTTGGCCGGCGATGGTGTTTGGGGCGTTGTTCGCCATGCACGCCCACCTGTTCCACGAAGTGACCGACATCGAGCCCGACGCCCTGGCAGGCCGCAGGACGACCGCGGTGGCGATCGGGGTCCGCTGGTCGAAGCTAATCGTGGCCGCTCTGCTGTTGACGGAGTGCGTAATCGTCGCGGCCTACTTCCAGAGCGCTGTCGTGGCGGGCTTCCTGGCCGCCGCCGGGGTTAGCTTCGCCGCCGACGCGCTGCTGCGGCCGCACCGCGTCATCAGCGAGAAAACGCTCCGCGCCGTGTTCCTGACCTGGAACCTGGTGGTGCTGGCGAGCATGTACTGGATCTGGCGCGACGCGATCTTTGCTCAGTCCGCGGTCACGCCCGCGAATTAGCGGGCGCCGTTTGGCGCCGTTCGCCACGCCTCCCGCTAGCGGCGAGCGCTAGCCCGATAGACAGGGCGACGCCGGTCGGTTCGGGGACCTGGGCCGACTCGGATCCGGTGGGTAAGGCAGCGCCGAAGTTGCTCCGCCACAGGTCGTAGTCGTCGGCGCCGACCGTGCCGCCGGCGCCGTTGCCGCCCAGCACGCCGCCGTCTTCTGAGGCGCCGAGGTTGTCTCGCCAGACGGTGTAGTCGGCGGCGTCCACGACGCCGTCACGGTTGAAGTCGCCCGGCAGGCCGTCGGGGTTGACCCAGCTGAACAAGAAGCTCGCCGGCTCCGAGACCCCAAACTCGTTGCCGACCGCCACGACCTCGATCCGTGTGCTGGGGTCGTTGCGGAACCGATCCAGCCCGCGGACGAAGAACGAGTTGTTCAGCGTGCCCCCGAGGAACTCGCGGACCCCGCGGATGTTGGTCGCAAACAGGTTGTAGTAGTAGACCTCGTTCGACGCGTCGGGCGCGTAGTCGGGCGAGTGCTCCCAGTGCAGGCGGAGCGTGACGCTGTTGGAGTCGATGACGCCGTAGTCGCTCATGGTGACGTCGGACGGCGCGGCGGGCACGTCGGGTTCGCCCTCGATCACGCCGAGTCGACCGACGCGGACGTCGTAGTCGGGGTCTTGCCCGTCGAACCGCAGTCCGATCTGGGCGATGGTCTTGCCGGCGTACTGCCCCAGCGGCACGGTCTGGAGGTCCCAGCCCGAGGTGGTCGTGTCGCCCAGCGAGAGGGGCACCAGCGCCGTGGGGTTGTCGGCGAACGCGACCAGCACCTGCACGCCGGACGCGGCGTTGGCCAGGCCGGTCTTCAGCGCGATCTGCAGGTTGGTGTCCGCGGAGACCGGCAGGTTGGTCATGTAGAGCCGCAGGTCGGTTGGCTCGTTCAGGCCGCCGTGCACGCGGAGGCTGCTGCCGCCGTAAAAAGCGTCGGTGAAGTCGAACTCGGGGGTGAGGGTGCTGCTGTTGTTCTCGATCAACCACCGCCAGGTCGGCGTGATGTCTTGCAGGCTGAGGTTGTTCCAGTCGCCGCGGCGGCTCGACCGGCCGTCGATGTAGTAGTTGGAGCCTTGGCCCAAGTTGAAGTTGGTGACAAACGGGCCGCCCGTAATCGGCGACCGTTCCGGCACGTAGTGGGCGATTCCCTTCCAGCCCGCGTTGCCGACCGTGCCGGAGGTGTCGCTCGGGTCTTGTGCTGCGCCGGACCAGAACCGCGTGTCGCGGCTTTGGAAGTCGGACATGTCGCCGGAGTTGTTGAGCGTCCACTCCGGGCGGTAAAACCCAACCGAGGTGCGGTGGGGCTGCCCCTCCGGGAAGATCTGGTCGAGCGGCTCGCCGGTCTGGTTCCAGCCGGCGCCCTCGACGTTGACGCCCGCGTACAGCTCGTACGGGTCGCGTCCCAATTCGGTCGCGAGCGTGTTGGAGCTGGCCAGGCGGCTCTCGCTCCAGCGGAAGTCGAGGAACATGCTGTCGCTGATCCGGATGTTGCGGCGTCCGGCCACTTCGAAGTACTCGTCGTTGCTGCTGTTGAGGGCGCCCTGCCAAGAGATTGGACCGGACTCGATCATCGAGTCGTACCACACGATCTCCAGGTCGCTCTTGCTCTGCAGGTAGCGGAGGAAACCGCGGGTCTGGCTCGCCAGGGCGCTGCTGGCGCCGTTGGTCTCTTGGTTGACGAACCAGCCGTCAAACCGGTGACGCTCGGCGATCTCGATCAGCTTGTCCGCCTGCGGGTAGGACCCGTCGGGCGCGGTCTGCACCAGGTCTTCCAGCCGGTCGATCGACCCGCCGAACACGTTGGGGGGGAAGAAGATGTTGCCGTAGACCGGCACCCCGTTGCGGTGCGCGGCGTCAATCACCGGGCCGTTGGGCGCGAGGATGTTTCCCTCGCCCGCCGAGCCGCCCCAGAAGACCAGCGAATCGACGTACTGCCAGTTGCTGAACGCGTAGTAGCGAGAATCGTTGGCGCCCTGTGACGGGTTGTTGGACGTTGGCGCGAACGCCGCCAGCGACATCACGCGGGCCTCGCCCGGCCGGGCGTGCGGGTTGGCCTGCAGCGCCGGGTTGGAGAAGCGGGTAGCGAGGGGCACGCTGCCGAGGTTGAACGGCGCGTCGGGGTCGGCGGCCGGGTTGTAGCTCGCCAGCGAGTTGGGCGCCGTGTCGGGCTTCCAGTAGTTGGCGTACGGCTGTCCTGGCAGCTGGGCGCCGCAGGTTCCCGCCATCATCAAACCCAGCGTGACGCCCACTGCGCCGCGCAACCGCCAACCGTCGGACCGCCTCATCGAATGCCTCTCTGTTGCTGCGAGAACCCAACCGCCCGGCTTACGCGGGGCGCCGCCCACGATCCTCCCTCCGCTGTTCCAGGGCGGAATGAGACGCCGGCAGGGGTGTCATAGCCCCTATCTTAACCCAAAACGACCACCGTGGCTGGGGAGAAAAGGGGCCCAGGGCGCAGCAGGGCTCGATCTGCATCGAAGGGCGGTCTGCCCAGACGCAACAGGCCGAGCCCCGAGAGGCATCGACCAACCGCGCGGGTTCGCTGGTGGTCACCGCCTGGCTAGAAGTCGAGCGACCGCGCCGGGGCGGGGGCGTCTTCCTCGCTGGGCATGTCGCCGGGGTCTTCGGTCAGCGGGTCGAGGTCCTCTTCCTGCTGCAGTTCGCGCCACGGCTTGCCGGCCATGTAGCTGGCGAGCTCCTTGCTGAGCTCCTCGGTCATTGGGTTGGGGCCGGCCTCCTCGGACATCTGCACCGCCTTGGTCGACCACTCGATGGCGGTCTCAAAGTCGCCGGTTTCGGAGTAGGCCGCGGCCAGCGTGCTGAGGATGTGCGGGGCCTTGTAGTCGGTCAGCTCGCACGCCTGCTTGGCGAGCTCTACGGCGCGCTCGCCGTTGCGGAGCTCGTCGAACGGGCTGGTGGCCAGGGTCCAGGCGTAGTTGTTCAGCAGTCCGGAGTCGTCCGGGTTCTGCTCGTACGCCTTGGCGAAGTCGGCGATCGCCTCGGGGTGCTTGCCGACCGAGAGGTACATGTCGCCGCGGAGCCGCAGCGCCACCTGGTTGTCCGGCGCGACGTCGAGCACCTTGGTGAGCTCCTCGATGGCGCGGGTCGGCTGCTGGTTGTCCATGTAGTGGGCGGCGAGCTGCAGGTGCACCTCCGGCTGCTCGGGGAGCGCCTCGGCGAGCTTCTCGAGCACGGCGAGCGCCTCGTCGTGGCGTTCGAGGCCTTCGAGCAGCTGCGCGCGGATCATCAGCCCCTGGACCAGGCCGGGGCGGAGCTCGAGCAGCTCGTCGACCGCCGCCAGGGCGTCGTCGAGCCGCTCGGCCTTGATCAGCAGGTTGACCTTCAGCAGCCGGGCCCCGGCGCTGTCTGGTTTCAGCTCGATCGCCTTGTCGATCTGGGCGAGCGCCTTCTCGGGGTCGCCCATCTTCTCGAACAGCTGGCTGCGGAGCTGGTAGGAGGTGATGTCCTCGGGCGCAAGCTCGGCCGCCTTGTCGAAGCTCTCCATCGCCTCGTCGAGCTTCTCCTCGGAGATCAGCAGCAACGCCTTGAGCTGGAAGATGGAGGGGTTCTCGGCGTCGATCTCAATCGCCTTCTCGACGTCGGCCAACGCGTCTTCGGTCCGGTCGGCCGCCTGCAGTTGGCGGGCGCGGAGCACCAGGTACTCCACCTTTTTTGGCTCGAGCTCGACCGCCTTGTCGAGGTCGGCGATGCGGTCGTTCTGGTCGCTGCGCGTCACGCCGCGCAACGCGTACGCCTGGGCGCGCTTCTCGGGCTCGACCTCGGGGGCGTCGATCACGCGGGTGAGGGCGTCGCGGGCGGCGGTCGGGTCGCCCAGCGGGCGGGGCATCGACTGCAGCCGGCCGAGCAGCAGCCAGGCGTCGGTCTGGTTGGGGTTGAGGGTGACGATCCGCCGCAGGTCGTTGACCGCCATCATCCGCAGCTGCAGCCACTGGGGGTTCCGCCGCGGGTCGCCCGAGGCCTGCTTCAGCAGCACGCCGCTGAGCGACGACGCCCGCTGCAGCAGCGAGCCGACCAGCATCTCCTTGGCGAAGTCGGCGTTCTCTTCGTCCAGGCCCTTGTCGGTGGCCGAGTCGAGCAGCTCGATCACCTTGTTGAGCTCGCTGAGGTCCGTGGCGTTGATCTTCAGCTCGATCGCCTGGTCCAGGTCGGCTTGGCCGGGGCTGGAGGGGGCCTGTTCGTCCTGGGCGAGGGCGACGGGCGTGGCGACGAGCGCCAGCAGCAGGTTCAGCGAGAATGCGAGCGCAGCGGTCCGGGTGGCCATGCCGCGGCTCCTTTCTCCGAAGCGAAGCTTCGGCAGGTTGGGGTAGTTGGTAGGTTGCGAGAACTCATTATTACGGTCTGCGGGTCGACCGACTACGGCATTTTTTAACCGCCGCCGCCTGCCCAGCTTGCCACGCGCCGCTTACGTGCCCCGGGCCGGTGTTCTAGAATCCCGGACTTACTCGCCACTCCCCCTCCCCACGACCCGAGGAAGCAAACCCACGATGGAAGCCGGAATTGTCGGGCTGCCGAACGTCGGCAAGAGCACCCTGTTCAACGCGCTGACGGCCGCCGGCATCGCGAGCGAAAACTACCCGTTCTGCACGATCGAGCCCAATGTCGGCGCGGTCGCCGTGCCCGACCCGCGGCTCGACACTATCCAGGGCTTCATCAAGACCCAGAAGGTGATCCCGGCCATCCTGCAGCTGGTCGACATCGCCGGCATCGTGCGGGGGGCGTCCGAGGGCGAGGGCCTGGGCAACAAGTTCCTGACGCACATCCGCAATGTCGACGCCATCGTGCACGTGGTCCGCTGCTTCGAGGACGGCGACATTATCCACGTCGACGGCTCGGTCGACCCGATCCGCGACATCGAGACCATCGACACCGAGCTGATGCTGGCGGACATGCAGTCGGTCGAGCAGATGGCCGACAAGGCGAAACGGACCGCCCGCACCGGCGACAAGGACGCCAAACGCCGCGTCGCGCTCCTGGAGAAGTGCAAGGAGCTGCTGGACGACGGCAAGCCGGTCCGCGGGCTGCAGCTCGACGACCCGGCCGACCGCAAGGAGTTCGCCATGCTCCAGCTGCTGACCGCCAAGCGGGTGCTGTACGTGGCCAACGTCGAGGAGGACGACCTGGCCGGCGAGGGCCCGCTGGTCCAGAAGGTCCGCGACCGGGCCGCCGCGGAGGGGGGCGAGGTCGTGGCGGTCTGCGCCCGGCTGGAGTCGGAACTGATCGAGCTCGACCCCGAAGACCGGGCCGAGATGCTCGAGAGCGTCGGCCTCAAGGAGCCGGCGCTGGCGGTGCTAGCGCGGGGCATCTACACGCTGCTCGGCCTGCAGAGCTACTTCACCGCCGGGGAGAAAGAGGTCCGGGCCTGGACAATCCCCGAAGGGGCAACTGCCCCCCAGGGAGCGGGCGTAATCCACACCGATTTCGAGCGGGGGTTCATCCGGGCGGAGGTCTACGCCCTGTCCGATCTAGAGGAGTACAAGAGCGAGAAAGCGATCCGTGAGGCCGGCAAGCTGCGGGTCGAAGGGAAGGAATACGTGCTAAAAGACGGCGATATCTGCCATTTTCTGTTCAATGTGTAGCGTCGGGACCAGTAGTTTCGGCGTCCGGAGAGGTTGGTCCAACAGCGTCGCCCGCTTGCCTGGGCAATTCGCTTCGGGTTATAATCCGCGATTCCGCCGCCCGCTGGGGCGTCGGCAGTCCACACAATCGCGGCCCCGCAGGGCCGCCCGCGAGTTCTGGGAGCTGTTAGTTGGGTACGAAGAAATCAGGCAAGGGTCGTCGGAAGCAGGGCCGCAAGAAGCGTCGCATGCGGGCCAAGATCCGCCACCGCAAGAAGTAGTCTGGCGCCTTGGGCGTCGTGGCTCTCGTGCGCAATCGACTAGCTGCGATAATTCCCGCTCAGCCCACGGCGTCCGCCGTGGGTCGGTGGGGACGCAGGTTCCGCAGCAACTTCTCGAGGTCAATCTCTGCAAGCCAATCTCTGTGATTGGTGGCTCTGCAAGTCGACAAGGCATATGCCCCGTGGACGTCGCCACGGGCTGCCCGTTGGCATTGGCGTAGGCGGCTCGCTGCAGCCGCGTGTTCTACTCGGTCAGGGCCGCTTCGTTGTCGAGCGGCTCTTCGCTGCAGCAGCACTCGCAATCGGCGTCCCGTGTCGGCTTCGCCACGACGTGCCGGGCCAGCCGCAGCTCGATCGGCGTGCGGGTGCTGTTCCAGACCTTGCGTTGTTTAACGAACAGCCACTTCTTTTCCCCCCGCCCGACGCACTCGACCTGCAGCTCGCCGCCGGTCCACTCGGCCGGTGCGACAAACGTGACGGTCAGTTCGTGCTCCCCTTCGAGCGTGGTCTGCGACGACTGCCGCAGCTTGAAGTACACCCCCTGGCGGCGGTTTACGGCGCCGCTCACCAGCACCGCCTGCTTCGGGGCGAGCCGCGTTTCCGTGACGGTCGACGTGGTGTGGGTCGAGCGGCCGGTCGTGACCGACGGCGTCAGGTGGGCCGTGCCACCGGCGATCGGCAGCGCCCCGCCGAGCGACGCGTCGAGCCCCTCGCGGCGCTCCTCGGTCCGCTTGACCTCGTAGTCCTTGGCCTGCTCGCTGGCGAGCTGCGTGTTGGGCGCGAAGTCGTGCACCCGCAGGCCGGCCTCGGCGCCGTCGATCTCGATGATCACCTCGCGGACCCGCCGGACCTCGCCGCGGAGCACGACCACCGACACCGGCACGCGAACCTCCAGCAGCCGGTCGCCCGGCAGGGCAGGGCGGTAGTCGGCCGGCGTGACGTCGCGGCAGGTGAGCGCCGCGGGGACGTCGAACTCCAGCACCGGGAGCTCGCCCCCCAGGCCGATGATGTCGCTGCCGCGTGCGTCGGTCGACAGCAGCGCCAGCGTGAGCAGCACAATCAGCCCATTGGCCGCCAGCTGCAGTTTGGTAACTCGTGTGCCCGCGTGCATCGTGTGTCCTCCGTTCCCGTGAAACGCCTCCAAGCGAAAGGACGCCAGAACATGATCTGGCGTTCGGTGCGGGATCTCTGTTACGCGGCGGCTTGAGCGAATGTTCGCAGAAGACGATTGGGCGGCGTGCTAGCAGCGGGCCAGTGCCTTTCCCATCTCAACCATGAGGCAGTGCGCGGGTGGTCCGGCGAAAAACGGGGACAGGCACGCCGCGGCGGCGCGCGGCGTGGTTTGTTGCTCTGCCAACGCGGCGAGCCAGTCCCCGTTTTTCGCCTCGCGTTCTGGGTTTAGCAAGTTTCGCTGCGTCTTAGGGGCTACTGGCTATTGCTCAGCGGTGGCTTGTCCCAACCACCAAACACGCAGTCGCGATCGGCGGCGTTGTCGTGGCAGGAGATGCACGACGCGATCTTGCCTTGCTCCAGGCCGTTCGAATCTTCCCTGTAGAAGTACTCCCAGTCGCCGTGAAGCGGGTTGTAGCCGGGGACTCGTTTAATCATCCCGCCAACCCCGCCGTGCGTGTGAGCCTCTGTCCAGGGGTCGTGCGTTGTGTCCTGGTAAGGCATGCCTTGCTTCTCCTTTACGATAATCGAGCCGACAGGATACGGTGCTTGCTGACCCCGGAAGTGATTCGCGGCGGAGTCGTTCATGTAGACCTTGATCGCCGTGTGCGCATGTGGGCCGGAACGCCCCCTTGCCTGTGCGGCATGGTAGTCGTTCACGCCGACGCAAAGTGCAGACAGTTCCGCGTTGACTACCGCCGGCTCGGCAGTCATCAGGTTCATGGTCTCGTAGCCGCTCGCTGCTGCTTCGACTGAAATCGAGTCGGTAGGGGGCGTGGAGTTTGGCCCGGCTGGGTTATCGTACCGGTCCGCGCTACACCCGGCGACTGTCATCGCCAGCGCCGAAAGGCAAATGGCTGTGGAAACCAACCGCGGATCGAAGGAATGATTCATTTACGTTTTGCGAGAAGGCTTGGAATCTCATGCCAAAGCACAAGAGCCATTGCACGCTGAGACGCTCAGCACCTGCAGATAGTTCCCGCGACTCTCGCACGGGAGGCCCCTAAGCGTCGGCTTCGTCCGATAGCTGTCGCTGCAGTTCTTCCCAGCTGAGCTGCGCCTGCTCGAGGCGGCGCCACGACTCATCCTGGGCGCTGTTGTTGCGGCGTTGCTGGCGGACCTCGCTCACCTCGCGCTCGATGGCGTGGATCCAGTCGGGCACGTCCAGGCCGGCGCCGCACGGTTCTTGCATCAGGCTCTCGATCTCGTCCTCCATGACGGCGAAGATCGGGTTGGCCTCCTCGCCGTGGTCGGCCATCGCCTGCATGGCGGGACGGGCCAGGCCGCGGAGGCGGTCGATGGTCAGCGGCCGGACGAACCGCTCGGCGATCCGCTCGGCGATGCTCGGCAGCCGCATGCCGTACGACTCGCACAGCGCGGCCAGCTTGCGGAGCTGGGCGTCGGCCTCCTCGGCGGTCCGCTCGGCCACCGCGCGGCGCCACAGCTCGGCCGCGGCGGGCCGGTCCTGGCGGACCAGGATCTTGTGCGCCAGGAACACCGGCTTGAGGTTCCAAGCGATCCGGTCGTAGCCGTTCCGCAGCCGGATGAAGTCGACAAACGCGTACAGCAGCTCGCCGCTGTCCGACTGCGTAGTGGTGGAGTTGTAGTCGCGGTACTCGCGGTAGTTCTCAACCACCGCCTCGATGGCGAGCGTCAGCAGCCGGTTGGCGTCGTCGCGGGGGAGCACGTTGCCCAGCTCGTCGACGATCCGCAGCTCGTGGTCCTCGTCCTCATCCTCCAGGTTCGACAACCAGACGCTGGCGCCCTGGTGGAGGATGGCCCGCAGGTTGGCCAGGCTGAGGAACCGCTGGTTGAACAGGTCGCCGCCGTACCGCTGGACGAACTCCACGAAGCGGGTCCACATCCGCGGCTCGCTCAGCTTCTCGACCACGCTCAGCCGCACGGTGCGGCTGTGGCGGAGCCAGCGGGCGAGCTGCGACTCGGTCAGGTCCTGCAGCGCCTGGACCAGCAGCATGTCGGACGTGCGGGTAGGGCCCGCAGCGGCGGGCTCGGCGTCGTCCCAGCGGTCGGCCGACGCCACCAGGCACCGCACCACCGCCTGGTAGCCGTTCTCGAACAGGCGGTCGTACTCGGTCACGGCGCCCGAGCCAACCGGGTGCTCGATCTCCATGTGCTGCGCGACGTCCAAGAGCTGGCAGGTCTCGCGGACCAGGCCGAGCCGCGGCAGCCAGCCGAGCAGGTCGAAGATCAGCTGGTGCAGCGCGCGGGCCTTGACGATGCGGCCCGGCGCGCCGCCCTTGCCGAGCGGCACGTACAGCAGCTCCTGCTTGAGCAGCGAGTCGCAGAAGTCGCTCCAGTGCTCGCGCACGCCGGGGACGTCGCGGGCGAGCACGGCCCGCAGCAGCGCGATGGTGCGGGCGATGTCGGACGACGCGGGGTCGGCGTCGCCGTGGCCGGCGGCGGCGCGGAGCAGGCGGCCGGCGTCGGACATCTCGACGCAGGTGGTGATGATCTGCTCGAGCAGGGCGTCCTTGATGACGCGGCGGCGGTCGTACTCGACAAGCGACTCGTGCGTGCCGCGGGGCGCGGGGATGCGGTGGGTGTGCACGGCCTCGAGCAGCTCGGTCAGCTGGGCGTAGCGGGAGGTCGCCTCGTGCTCCCAGGCGGCCATCCGCTCGCGGCGGTCCTCGGGCTCCTTGTCGGGCCCGTCGCCGAGCGGCCCCCACGCGACCGCCGTGTGCTTCCACAGCCGGGCGACCGTGATCAGGAAGTGGAGCCGCTCGCCGAGGCGCTCGGCCTCTTCCTCGAGCTCGTAGTGGGTGTCGAGTTCGCTGGGGTCGTAGATCGACGAGTCGCCGCCGTCGTCCGCGCTGTCGCGGAAGGTGACGTCGTCGTACGCGGCGCTGAACAGGTTGTCGAGCTCGTCCTCGTCGTCTTCTTCGTCGAAGTCGTCGTCGAGGCCGTCGTCGCTGTCGCCCCCCTCGAGCTCGTCCAGCAGGTCGTCGTCGAGCAGGTCGTCGTCGAATTCGTCCCAGTCCTCGCCGAGCTCAAACCGCGGGACGTGCCAGGCCTGCTCGGCGCTGGCCTCGAGGTGCTCGAAGAACTTGACGACCAGCGGCCACTGGGGCTCGCCGTCGTTCCGCTCGCGGCTCTCGACCAGGCGGAGCCACCTCTGCACGAGTGGGTGGAACGAGGCGTCGCCGTCCTCGAGCGGCGTCCGCTCGCACTGGCTTACCCACTGCATCATCAGCGCCCGGGAGGACACGAGGTCGTCCTTGTCGAGCAGGGCCTCGATGACGAGCTGGAACGCCTTGGGGGTGTCGAACTGTTCGACGAACATCCGCCAGAAGCCGACGTCGCCGGCGGCGGCGCCCGCCTTGTGCCACGCGTTCAGGGCCCCGGCGACCAGGTTGGTCGAGACCTCGATCTCCTTGCCGACCAGGCGGCGGACGTCGCCCACGGACGACGAGCCGAACTGGTCCCACCAATCGGCCAGGCGGGTGAGGGTCTCGCTGAAGACGTCCTCGAGCCGCGAGTCGTCGACCGCGGCGGCCTCGGTCCAGGCCCGGGAGCAGAGGTCCAGCACCTGCTCGACCAGCCTAATCAGCTCGTCGACGCGGTAGTCGTGCACCGTGTTCTCGAGCGCCGGGAACAGGCTGTAGTTGCCGCTGAAGCCGATGATCGCCCACGGGTCGACCAGCGCGCCGCACTCGATGCCGCGGTGCAGCAGGTCCTCGATCTCCTCCAGCTGCCGGGCGACCGCGTCGAGCTGCCGCTTGTCGACGTCGTGGTGCCCGTCGGTCAGGCGGCAGTAGATGCGGCTGAGCATCCGCGCCGAGGCGACCCGCACCGTGCGGGCCTGGCGATCGGCCGCCTCGGGGTAGCCCATCCGGGCGAACAGCTGCGCCAGGTGGACGTGCTGCAGCTGCGCTGCGCGGCGGCGCGCCAGTTCCTGGTTGAGGTGCTGGCGGGCGCCGGCGAACGGCTGACGCAACCGCCGGGCCTCGGAGCGGAGCCGCTCGCCGAGTTCCCCCTCGGCCCGCTCGAGCAGCTCGATGTAGAACCGGTCGCGGTAGGCGGCGATGTGCGGCATCAGGTTCGAGAGCGTCACCTCCGAGCCGTGGCAGTTGGGCGAGTTGCCCGTCGTGCCCGACGCCATCAGCATGGTGCCGGCCAGCACGGCGGCCGCCTCGAAGGTCAGCTCCGCGCGGCTCGGTCCGTCGCCGGGCGAGCCCGCGGGCCGGGCGTCGCGTTCGATCCGGCTCAAGAGCGCGTCGAGCGCGATCGGCTGCAGGATAAACCGCCGGTAGTAGCCGCGGTTGTCGATGCGGTCGGGGTCCCACTGGCCGAAGTGGTAGTTGGGACGCTTGTTAACCGGGTGGTCGAAGTCGTACGCCCGCGGGTCCATCGCCAGCTCCTCGATCAGGTCGAGGTCGAACCAGGCGTCGCGGAGCAGTCCGGGGTCGGACTGATCGAGGATAGCGAGGGTCTGCTCGATCAGCTCCTGGTACGGCCCCGAAGAGGCTCCGACGCCGGGGAGCCAGAGCGGGATCGGGCGGACCCACTCGTGCCGGTAGGGGGCGTGCCTCTCTTCCGACTCGAGGGTGACCACCGGGCGGTAGCCGATGTAGTTGTCGAGCTGGTCGCGGGCGGCGGCGACAATCCGCTCGGTCTGGTCCCAGGGCGGGCCCTGGGCGAGGACTGCCTCGATGACACGGGCGAGGAAAAACGGCCGCCACAGCTCGCGCTGGCTGCGGTGCCACACCAGGTCGCGGTGGAACTCGCGGTACGCGGTGCGGAAATCGACCGCGGCGATCCGCAGGGCGGCCTCGGCCTGCGTGACGTCCGAGAACGCGGGGTCGGTCTGGCTGAGCTGGCGCGTGGCCGCCTGGATTTGGGCGAGGAGCGTGTCGAGCGGCTCGGCGTCGGGGTGGTCGCGCTCGGCGGCGGCGAACAGCGCGTTGACGTTGCGGAGGAACCCCGGGTCCGATGCTCCCTCGGAGAAGTTCAGGTAGCCGACGACCTCGCGGAGCGTGCCGGCACAAGCGGGGTCGGGCTGCGGCGCTTCGCTTGGCATCGATTGCCTGGGAGGGAACAGGCCGGCGGTTGAGCGAGCGGCCGCCCTGTGATGGGCTTGGGGATGCCGGCTCCCCACGTGGCCGAGGGGTTGCGGGTGGGGCCCTCGTGGCCGCCACCGGAGTCCGCTCATGTTACGTGATGCCGTCCGGCGGGGTCTAGCGGGCCCCCCCTCGCCGGAACGCCCGTCAAACGCGGAAAATCCCGCGCTTTCGTCGGTCGGGGGCCCGAAACGTTTTGTGCGTCGGCCGCCGTGGCTGGTTACAATGAAGGTTGCTCCAACTTGGGGCCGCCGCCCGCCAGGCGCACGCTCCTGGCAGTGCCCAACCGCATCCTCCTGCCAGCTAGCAACTCAATGGCTTTGCACCCTCGTCTGATAT
The DNA here is from genome assembly GCF_007859935.1 of Posidoniimonas polymericola. Lineage (NCBI taxonomy): Bacteria > Pseudomonadati > Planctomycetota > Planctomycetia > Pirellulales > Lacipirellulaceae > Posidoniimonas > Posidoniimonas polymericola. Next base: position 698,535 of record NZ_SJPO01000002.1, read on the forward strand.
CCCGCGCCGTGCTGCGTGCTGTTCTCGTCCTCACCGCCGGTGTGGCGTTGGCCGGGGTCGCCGCAGCGGGCGACCTGATCACCAACGCCCAGGCCCGGCGGCAAGGCCTGGTGCGCGAGTGGTTCTCCCAGGCCCGCGTCGACCCGGCCCGCAGCCACGTCGAGAACGTAGCGCTCAAGGGCGACCGGTTGTACGTGCTGACCTCGGCGGGCGCCCTGCAATCGTTTGACGCCGGGACGGGCGAGCTGATGTGGTCGTCGCAGGTCGGCAACCCGGCGTACCCGAGCATGGGTCCTGTCGCGACGCCCACCCATGTGGCTGTGGTCAACGGCGGCGAGGTCTACGTGCTGGACCGAGAGAACGGCAATATCGTCTTGGAGCGTACGACCGCGAGCGGCATCGCCGCGGCGCCGGCCATCTCGTCGGGTTACGTGTACGTGCCGCAGTTCAGCGGCCGAGTAGACGCCTTCCCGATTGGCGAGAGCCTGCCGGTGCCCTGGTACTTCACCTCGGCGGGGCGGATCTTCGAAGACGCGGTGTCGAGCGCGAAGAGCATTGTCTGGTCGACCGACCGCGGTCACCTGTACGTGGCCGACCCGGACGCCGGCAGCGTGCGGTTCCGTTTCGAGTCGACCCAGCCGATTGTGGCCCCGGCCTCGATGCAGCAGGGGGCCATCTTCGCCGCCTCGCTCGACGGCTACGTCTACTCGCTCAACGAGGTGAACGGCTCGCAGAACTGGCGCTACGCCTGCGGCGCGCCGGTCACCAAGTCGCCCATCGCCCTGGGCGAAACGCTGATGGTGGTCTCGGACGAACCGGCGCTGCACTGCCTCGACGCCGAGACCGGTCGGGTCAAGTGGATCTCCAAGGGGGTCAGCCAGTTTGTCAGCGCCAGCCCCAACCGCATCTACGGCCTGGACCGGATCGGCAACATGGTCGTGCTGGACGCCGAGCACGGGACGATCCGCAGCCGCGCCGCGATCGCGGGGATCTACCACGCCGTGCTCAACGAGCAGACCGACCGCCTGTTCCTGTTTACCGACAACGGCCTGCTGCAGTGCCTGCACGAAGTCGGGCTCGACGAGCCCGTCATGCACGCCACGAAGGTGGTTGATCCCGACGCCGCAGAACAGCCCGCCGACAAGGCGGACGAGGCGGTCGAAGACGAGCCGATGGCCGATGAGCCAGCCGACGAGCCCATGCCCGAGGACGAGCCCGAGACGCCCGACCCGTTCGGCGGCGGGGGAATCGACCCGTTTCGCGGCGGTGGCGAGAGCGACCCGTTCGGCGGTGGCGGCGGCGACCCGTTTGGCGGCGGGGGCGACGACCCATTCAACTAGGGCACGGGTTGCTTACGGGCGTTCCCCAAAGTGGCGCCCGCCTACCGGTCTGCTTCCGCGTCTGGCGTGGCGTCGGTGGTCTGTGACGGGGCGTCCGTTGCGGGCGGGGGCTGCTCGTCAGTCGGGGCTTGTTCCGCAGTGTCGTCCCGGTCGTCGGTAGGCTGATCCCTGCTGGGTTGCCCGCGGTCGGGTTGCTCGCGGGTGGCAGCCTCGATCGCCCGTCGGGCCTGAATCATCCGTTGCAGGATCCCCTTGGCGTCGGGGCTCTCGCGGTTGAGCGCCTCGAGCTTGCGGAGCGACGCCACGGCCTCGTCGAAGCGGCGTGGGTCGCCCGTCGTCTGGTAGAGCCGTTCCAACGCGAGCGACATCATCAGCCGGAAGCGGTATTCGTTCGGCGCCAGCTCGCACGCCTGATAGAACGCGTCGGTCGCCCCCGAGTAGTCGCCCGTCACGACCCGCGAGCGGCCGAGCTCGTACCACAGGCTGGCATTGGTTGGTGCGAGCTTGGTGTCCCGCTCGAGCAATGGGGTCTCTTCGGTGTAGAGCCGCTGGATGTCGGCCGGGTCGCCGCCCGTGTTGGAGAGCACCTCGGCCAGGTACCGCCGCGGGCCCGCCAGGTACGGCTCGAGCCGCATCGCGATGCGGTACTCCTTGGCGGCGGTGGTGAGGTCGCCCTGGGCGCGGGCCAGCTCGGCCAGGTTGTTGTGGGCTGCGGCCCGCTCGATGTGCAGGTTCTGCTCCTGGCGGTACTCCTCGAGCCCCGCCTTGCGGTCGATGAACTGCTGGCTGGTGAACGCGTCGTCCGGCAGCGGGGCGAGCCGGCGGGCGGCTTCGATCCGCACCGAGCGGACCGGGTCGGTAAGCATCGGGGCGAAGGTCTCGACCATGCCGGCGACCCCTTCGGGGTTCGACGCCCGCACGCCCGACAGCCGCACCAGCGGGTCGAAGTCCTTCAGCGCCCGCTGACGCACGACCTCGGCCTGCAGGCCGTTGTACTGCGTCATCAGCTCGACCGCGGTCGCCTTGACGATGGCGGGCGTGGTCTCGCGGTCGTAGACCGCTTTGAGCAGCTCCTCGCCCTCGGGCTGCCCGGCGCGGCCGGCGGCCATGGCGTGCGCCCAGTGCGGGTCGTCGCGGCGGGTGGGGCCGTACCACTTCTCGACCGCGTCGGCCGCCCACTGGGCGTTCTCGAACGGCTCGGTGTGGCACTTGTTGCAGGCGTTGGGCGTGCCGAGCTCGACCGACAAGTCGGGCCGCGGGATGCGGATGCTGTGGTCCCGCCGCGGGTCGACCACCATGTAGATAGTCTCTGGCATGTGGCACTCGACGCAGCTCGCCCCGGGCGTGTCCGATTTGTGGTGGTGGTGGGCCGGCGTGTCGTACTGGGCCGGCACGTGGCACTGAGCGCACAGGGCGTTGCCGTCGAACTTGAGCTTGAGCGAGTGGGGGTTGTGGCAGTCCGTGCAGCGGACGTTCTTCGCGTGCATCTTGCTCTGCAGGAACGAGCCGTACACGTACACCTCGTCCTGGATCTGCCCGTCGGCGTGGTACAGACCTTCGTACAGCGGGGTCGGCTCGTAGTGGTTCATGAAGTTGGGGCCGGGCCGGAAGCCGGCGTGCACCTCGAGCCGACGCGAGTGGCACTTGGCGCAGGTCTGGATCTGCGGCTCGGAGTCGAGCGACTTGAGCTTCGCCAGACCGTAGCCGTGCGTGCGGTCCCAGAACAGCGAGTTGCGGCCCGCCAGCTCGATGTGCAGGCTGCCGGGCCCGTGGCACTCCTCGCAGCTGACGTCGATCTCGTCGTAGGTGGTGTGGTAGGTGTCGGTCGCCAGGTCGTAGTTCTTCTGGAGGTTGGTGGAGTGGCACTCGGCGCAGGTGGTGTTCCAGTTCTGCGCGACGCCGGTCCAGTGCAGCGGGTCGTCGGGCGGGAGGCGCTCGTCCGTGACGTCGGGCGGGTAGACGTAGAACCACTCCTTCTTGAGCGTGTCCCACGAGACCCGCAGCACCTGCACGCGGCCGTCGGGGAACTCGACCATGTACTGCTGCAGCGGCGTGAGGCCGAACGTGTACTTGATCTCGTAGTCGTGGTTCTCGCCGTCGGGGCCCTCGGTGTTGACCATGTAGCGGTCGCCGTCGCGGAAGAACCGCGTCGTGACGCCCCGCCGCTCGTAGACGGCGTCGGTGAAGTCGCCGAGCACGGCCTCGTCGGTGGCCAGCTCCATCGCCCGGTCGTGGTGGCTGCCAAGCCAGTCGTCGTGCTCGGCCTGGTGGCACTCGACGCACGACTGCCGGCCGACGAAGGTCGCCTTGGCGAGGGCGTCGGGCGGGGCCGCGCGCCGCCAGTCGGCCCACACCCCAGCGCCAATCAGCAGGAGCAGCACAACCACCAGGATCGGCCAGCGTCGGAGTAGAGAGGTCTGGCCGGGCATAGGCAGCGAAAAGGGGGACGCGTGGTTGGGAGTCGGGGGAACCCTCTATTCTAGGTTCTTGCCGCCGCCGCGTCACCGGCGGGCAAGGGCGTTCTTGGCGGGGGGCGTGGTGCGCCTTAGATTGAAACCCTCCGCTTACCGCAGTCTCATACTCACCGCCGCAAGCAAACCGCATGAAGTCCTTCCGCAAAGAACTCTGGTTCAACCTCCCCGCCCGGATGGAGTTTGTGAACATCACGTCGGACGTCGACGAGTGCGTCCGCGAGAGCGGGGTCCAGGAGGGCATGGCGCTGGTGAACGCGATGCACATCACCGCCAGCGTGTTCATCAACGACGACGAGCCCGGTCTGAAGCGGGACTACAAGAAGTGGCTCGAGGAGCTGGCGCCGTTCGACGCGTCGCCCGAGCGGTACCACCACAACCGCACCGGCGAGGACAACGCCGACGCGCACCACAAGCGGCAGATCATGGGCCGCGAGGTGGTGGTGGCCATTACCGAAGGGAAGTTGGACTTTGGGCCCTGGGAGCAGATCTTCTACGGCGAGTTCGACGGCCGGCGGCGGAAACGCGTGCTGGTGAAGATCATCGGGGATTGACCCCCGCGACGCGTCACCACTCGAGATCAATCTTCAAGTCGTCGAACTTCCAGTGCGCGCCCTCGCGCACCATCCGGACCGTGGCCGGGTTCCACTCGCCATTGACGCGGGTCTCGACGTGGACGGTAGCCTCGTCGCCGTCGATCTCGGTCGAGACGTACTTGCGGATCTTGTCCGCCATCGAGCGGTAGCGGCCGAGCCCCTTCTCGTAAGGCGTGCGTGCGAACAGGTCGGCAGAGTCGCCGAACAGGCTGCTCTCCTTCACCGCCGAGCGGATGGCGTCCTTGTCCCAGACCGACTCCTGGCGTTGGTAGTCGTCGCGGGTCTCTTCCGGCAGCAGCGGCAGGACCTGCTCGAACGAGTCGGCCTTGCGGGCCGTCTTCAGGAATACCTGCAGGTCCCGGGCGGGCTGCAGGTCGTTGGTCTCGTCTGCGTGAGTCACGCACGCGGCGACGGAGAGCGTGATTGCAATAGCGCTGAAAAAGGACCGCATGGTAGGGTCTCCAGGGGTGGCGTCTCTAGAGATCCTAGCTCACGGCTAGCCGCGAGCGGGGGCGGCGCCAAGCCGCGGCCGCACGGTTCAGGCGTTGGTTGGTTCGGCAGGCTCCGGATCTGAGGTTTGTCCTGGTGGTTGTGCGGTCGCGGTCGGCTTTGCTGCCGGGGGCGGGATCCGCACCACGGCCACCGACTGGCCGGTCTGCGCGTGGCCAACCCGCTCGAGTCGGCCGGTGATGCGGAGCCACGGCACGGTGAGCACCCGCGCGGCGAGCACCCCGCCGAGCCGCGCAGGACTCCAGCGCAGGTGCGCGCGGAGCGAACGTTCGTTGCCGGCCACGACGCCGAGCGCAATCCGCTCGACGCCTTCGCGGTGCAGCTCGCGGCCGACAAACGACAGCAGCCGGGTGTAGACTCCGTCGCCGCGGTGCGGCGGGGTCACCACCGCGGCGTAGATCCAGCGGTCGCGGTCCGCGAGCGTCATTGTCAGTGCGATTTCGGGGTCGTGGTACTCGCCGGCCGCCACCCACACGCAGGCGATCGGCGAGCCCTCGCGGATCACAATCGCCGCGCGACGCGAGTGGGCGTCCCAAGCGGCGTAGTTTTCGGCGTCCGCCACCCCGTACAGCAGCCCGGCTTCTTCAAGCGAGCCGACCCAGCGGATCGCCTCCTCGGGCGGGCCGGCGGGCAGGTCGTCGCGATCGAGGAAACGTGTGGTCGGGATGGCGAGCACCGCGAACGGTCGGATCCTGATCAGCCACGCCGGGGTGCAACGAGCGATCTGTTTTGCCGACCGGTAGACAAACCGGGTGAAGGACATTGGGGAGCGGGGAGTCGATGGGAAGAGGCAACCGAGGACTAAGTGAAGCCTAGCACGGCCCCACCAAGCCGTAGGCTTACTCGGGGTAAAGCCCGCCCGCAACACCTTCCAGCGGGTTCGCGGACGCCGTCGTTCAAGTGGTTTTGCCGACGTCGCGGCGGGCGCCAGCGGTGGCGTGCAGAAGCCTCGATCACCACTGGTACTCGAACGAGGCGTTGAGCCCCTGCGCCCAGAAGTCGGTCCGCGAGAGCGCGAACGCGGGGACGGCCGGTCCGGCCAGCACGCCGCCGCCAAGCTGCGACGGGTTCACGTTGGTGTCGATCAGCGGCGCCAGCCGCACGACGCTGTCCCAGTAGAAGAACGTGTACCCCAGGCCCACCCGCGTGTGTGTGCCGATTTGGCGCTCGAGGTTGACTCCGAGTTCACCGCTGAAGGAATCGTCGTTGAACTCGCGGTAGGCGCTGTTGGTGGGCTGGCCAAGCAGGCCGCCGTCGTTGTGCGTGAAGACCGGCACGCCGCCCGGGTCGGTCACGACGGTCGTGTCGCCGCTGACGGTGCTGCGGGTGTGAGTCGCGCCGTAGGCCGCCTTGGTGGTCAGGCTGAGCGACCAGCAGCCCCGCCACAGCCGCGTTGCTAGGCCGATCTCGCCGCCGTGGAAGTAGTTCTTGGTGCGGAACAGGTCCTCGCGGAAGACCTCCGTGCCGGGGAAGTAGCCGCTGGCGGCGTTCAGCGAGGTGCTGGCGTCGCGGATCAGCAGCTGGTCCTTGAGGTAACCGTGTCGGTAGCCGGCGAGGATGTCGACGCGGCCGTTCTCACGCCACAGGATCGCCTGACGCAGCAGCACTTCGGCGCCGAGCAGCTCGAGGTCGGCGTCGATGCGGGTGGATCCCGACAGCAGCCCCGGGTACGCGACCAGCAACGAATCCTCGTCGCCGCCGACCGCGTCGGTGTAGGGGCGGGCGATGACGGGCGTGTCGTCGCTGTTGGCGGCGAACTCGATGTCGCGGCCGTCAATGCCGAACAGGTTCGCCTCGATCCCGACCCGCTGCTCGGGGCAGTGCCACAGGCCGAGGGTAAACCGGCCGCCGGGCCGCATGTCGTCGTGCAGGCGGTCGCCGCCGAAGAGCGTCAGGGTATCGGGTTGGTCGAGGGCCCCGGCGTCGGCCGCGGGTGTGGCCGCGTCGCCGGTGGTGACGAGCGCAGGGAAGTCGGCGCCCTTGGTCGCCCAGCCGAGGTACTCGGCCTTGAACCACAGCCGGCCGGCGTGCCAGTCGACCTCGCATGCCCCGGGGTGCGGCCCCAGCCGCCGCAGGCCGGGCGTGGGGCGGCATTGTGAGAACTCGGCCCCGGCCGCGCACGAGCCGCAGCCGCCGCAGTTGTAGGCGGCGGGCAGCTGGTAACCGGCCTGCTTGACCGGCTCGTCTTGCGATCGGGCGTCCACCGCCGGCACGACGACGGGCGTCGTTGCTAGGGGCAGCGCGTCGTCCGCGCGGCAGTAGCCGGCGAGCGTCGCGGCCAGGGCGAACACGAGCGGGATGGATTTATTGCGCAGAGTCACCTTCTCGAGATCGGCAGCCCCGCCTGCACAACTTGAATAATCGTTACAAACAGATGCGTGCTAGCGGCGGATCGCGCTGGAGAAATCGGCGCTGCCGTCGGCCAGCTGGGCCCGCTGCCGGATATTGGCGCGGGCCTTTACCTGCTCGAAGTCTCCCTCGCCGACGATCAACCCCTCGGCGTACGCCTTGCGGTCGGACAGGCCGGGCAGCAGCACGCCGATGTCGTACACCACGCGGTTGGGGCGGATCAGGTTGACATGCTCGACGATGTTCGTGGTGCAGTTGTTGGTGAAGAGGTCGTAGAACTGCGGCTGCTGCGCAAGCTCGTTGGCGCGGCGCAGCATGCTAACCAGCATCTCCTGGGCGGCCTCCGGCGGCGCGGTGGTGCGGTACAGGTAGGTGTCCTGGTTGTTGATGACCGCCTGCCGGCGGAGGATGTCCCGCTCGTCGGTCACGACGTAGATCAGCTCGTACTGCCGCATCGCGCTGAGCACCGGGTTATAGGCCGGCTCGTCCTTCTCCTTGCGGACCTCGACGCTGATCACCAGGTGCTCCGGCTCGGCCATTGGCGCCTCGGGGGCCAGCTCGAAGCTGACCAGCGTGTGGGCCAGGCTCGGCACGGGGCCGAATGGCATCGTGATGAAGTCCACCGCCTGGACCCGCCGCAGGTTGAACGACTTGTCGTAGTAGTCCGGCACGTACTCGCCCGGCGCCAGGTGCTTGCAGTACCGCACGTTCTTGACAGTGACCCGGTCGCCGCGGATGTCGGCGGTCGCCAGCACCGCCTGATCGGGGACCCAGTCGCGGAAGTTGGACGGCTGGATCCGGTCCGCCAGGTCCAGCGGCGGCGTCTTCTTCAGGTTCACTTTCGACGCGCAGCCCACGGGCCCGCAAGCCACGGGCGCGCAGCACAGCACGCAGACAACCGCGGCGCGCAGGCGATGACGCAGGAACCAGTGCATCCGAGTCTCAGAAGACAGGAGGGCGAGGCCGCGGAGTCTAGGAAGGCCGCGGAGCGCCGGCAACGCCATTTGCCAGAGCTAGTTGCCAGAGTCAGTTTCCTGAGTCGCCTGCTAGCAGGTCGGCCGCTGGGCCGCGGGGACGCAGCCGCCGCGTGGCAGCGTACAGCAACGCCGACGCCGCTAGCACCCCCAGCATCAGCCAGCCGAACGGGCCGATCGCCAGCAGCACCGCGGCGGCGGTCATCGCGATCAGCAGTTCCCGCATGCTGAATCGCAGGCCGCCCTGCCGCGCCGGAGCCCGCCACGCCAGCATCACCAGCGAAGCGGCGAGCATCAACAACGCGAACCATTCCTGGTCGGTGAACCAAGTGATCCGCATCACGGTGTGCGGATTCACCGCGTGGGCGATGAACGTCGAAAACGCGGCCGCCAGCATCGCCTCGGCGGCGAGCAGGCCGTGCCGCGCGGAGAAGATTGCGCCAGCGAAGCCGGCCAGCCAGATTGGCCCGGCGGCCAGCGGGATCAGTTGCCGCAGCGACTCGGCGGGGCCTTCAAGCGAAAACGGCTGGGGACGCGGCGTTCGTTCCTGCAGCAGGCCACGCCCGATCCCCGCCGTGAACGAAGCCAGGTCGTCGCCGTCGAAGGTGTACTGCATCTCGATGCCGTACTTGGGGTGCCGCCAGGTGGCGACCTCGCGGCCGTCGCCTACCCGATCGGCAACCATGCGAGTCTCCCAAGGCTCGCCCGCGTTAAGCGTCTCCTCGGTTTCGCGCCGGGCGTTGTCGGCGTCGAACAGCGATTTGGACCACTGGCTCAGCTTCTGGTGCTCGAGCCCGCCTTCCTTGTCGAGTTGGGCAATCAGGTCGTCGTACGCCCGCTGCGCCTCACGGTCGCGGCGGTTCTGGTCGGCCTTGAAGGCGCCCAGCGCGATGATGAGCGCCAGCACCGCCAGCCGGGCCAGGGTTCGGGTTCGCGTTCGCGCGGCGTTGCGTTTGGCGGGCATAGCGCGGCGGCTGTTGGGGTGAGGTTACACGCGATTCATCGGGGTCGGGCGAACAAAAGGGGACAGGCACGCGCCGGTCGCGCGGAACTGCAGGGCCGCGATCAACCCGCGTCGCGAGCCAGTCCCCTATTGTTCGCCACGCAGCGCTTGTCACTACAGCCGGCAGTTGCTGATGCTGGTCTCGAGGATTGCCTCGGCGCCGAGCTCCTCGAGCCGCTCCATGATGCCGATCACCTCGCCCCGCTTGACCATCGCCCGCACGGCAAACCAGCCCTGCTTCTCGAGCTTGTTGATGGTCGGCGAGCTGAAGCCGGGCGTCACCTTCTCGGCGGCGGGCAGGTTCTCTTCGGCGATGTTGTACTCCAGCAGCGAGTAGCTGCGCGCGATCACCACGCCTTCGAGCCGCCGGGTGATGCGGTCGCACAGCTCGGCGTGGGCGGTGCGGGGGTTCTGGATCAGGACGGTCTCGTACTTGCCGATCTCGTCGAGGATCCGCAGCCGGTTGGCGGCCAGCGTGCTGCCGGTCTCCACTAGGTCGACAATGGCGTCGGCCACGCCGAGGGCGATCATTACCTCGACCGAGCCGGTCAGCTCGACGCAGTGGGCCGTGGCGCCGTGCTCGTTGAGGTAGGTCCGGGTGACGTTCGGGAAGCTGGTGGCGATGCGGTCGCCGTTGAGGTCCTTCGGCTCGATCACCGGGCTGTTGTCCGGCACGCACACCGCCAGCCGGCACCCGCCGACGCCCAGCTTCAGCCGCTCGGTAAGCTCCACCGGCTTGCCGTCGATGCGGGACTCGGCCACCAGGTCCGAGCCGGTGATGCCCATGTCGATCGCGCCCTCGGCGCACAGCACGGGGATGTCGTCGGTGCGGAGGAAGGTGATGTCGATCTCGGGCTGGTTGTCGGCGATCGCCTTGACGCGGGCGAACAGCGCGCGGTCCTGCCGGCGGAACTTGAGGCCGGCGTCCTTGAGGAGGTCGCCGGCGAGTTCGGCCAGGCGGCCTTTGCTTGGGATGCCGATGCGGAGCGGGTTGGCCATGTCTTCTTGGGTCTTCGAGTCGGGGCGATCCGGCGGCGGATCTCGTTGCGTGAATGGGGGCGGGGGCCTGGCGGACGAGGCCAGGCGGCGGGGCTACTTGGCCCGCGAGGCCTTCTCCTCGATGCCGGAGATGCCGAAACGGCGGGCCAGCTCGTGCTCGACCTCCGCCAGGTCGACGCCGTGGCGCCGCAGCAGCACCAGGGTGTGGTAGAGCAGGTCGCCCGCCTCGTAGACGAAGTGGGCGCGGCCCTCGTCGCCCTGCTCGCTGGCCGCCTCGACCAGCTCGCCGGCCTCCTCGGTTACCTTGCCGCACAACTTCTCGAGCGGGCCGGTCAGCAGCTTCACGGTGTACGACTTGCCGCCGTCGCCCTGGCGGGCGGCGTCGGCGCGCTCGCGGATGGTCTGTTCGAGGGCGTCGAGCGGCCGCATGGCGTCTGGGGTTGCTGGTGAGGGCATTGCGAGTGAGGTCGCCCGCCCGGGCCCTGGCAATCGGGCCCCCGGCAGGGGAAAATGGGGCGAAAACAAACCTCAAGTCTAGGCAGCCGTGGGCGTTCTATCAATCGTGCCACACGGGTGGCACGCCCAGAATGGGCGTGGAGCGCCGAGCCCGGGTTCACCACGCCCTGCGAGGGCGTGCCACCCGAATCCGCCATTTTGTACACCGTCTACCCGTCCTCGGCGTCTTGGCGTCCTGGCGGTTCAAAACACAGCCCTGATGCCACCCACGCCTGAAAACCCTGCGATCGACTGCTGGTACCTCACCGGCGAGACCGCCGTCGGCAAGACCGCCGTGGCGATGGAGCTCGCCAAGCGGTTGGACGCCGAACTGCTGTCGCTCGACTCGATGGCCGTGTACCGCGGCATGGACATCGGCACCGCCAAGCCGCCGCTTAAGCTGCGGCAGACCGTGCCGCACCACCTGGTCGACGTCGTCGACCCGGACGAGGACTTCAGCGTCGCGCAGTACCGCGAGCTGGCGTTCGCCGCGATCGCCGGCATCCGCGAGCGGGGCCGCCAGCCGGTGTTTGTGGGCGGCACGCCGCTGTACCTCAAGTGCCTGCTGCGGGGCTTCTTCGACGGCCCCCCCGCCGACTGGGACCTGCGGAACGAGATCCTCGCCGAGCTCGAGACCGTCGGCTCCGAGGCCCTGCACGCCCGGCTCACCCAGGTCGACCCGGTGGCGGCGTCGCTGATCCACCTGAATGACACCCGGCGGATCGTCCGCGCGCTGGAGGTGTACCGCTCGACCGGCGAACCGATCAGCCACCAGCAGATGGAGTTCGAGGACGGCCTGCCCGCCAAAGACTGCAAGGTCTACGTGCTCCGCCGCGACCGCGAAGAGCAGCGCGAGCGGATCGAGCGTCGCGTCGACCAGATGTTCGAAGACGGCCTGGTCGACGAGGTCCGCGGGCTGATCGACTCCGGCAAGCAGCTCGGCCGCACCGCCCGCCAGGCGGTCGGCTACTGCGAGGTAATCGACTACCTCAGCGGCGACTCGACGCTGGAGCAAGCAGTCGAGACCATCAAGGCCCGCACGCGGCGGTTCGCCAAACGCCAGCGCACCTGGTTCCGCGGCCTGAGCGAGTGCCGCTTCCTCGACATCGGCCCGGACGACAGCCCGGCGGCGATCGCGGAGCGGATTGTGGGCGACCCCGACGCGGGGCTGTCATAGTGGCACGACGCTCCGCGTCGTGAATTAGAGAGATGGCCTGCGGGTTTAAACCTCGGAGCGCTGGCGGACTCGGTTCGACGCCACTCGGAGAGTGGCGCCACTATCGGGCTTGTGCGTTCTCTAGAACAGCAGCCCTATGACAATGAAGCCCACCATCAGCAGCAGCAAGAACGCGACAATCTTTACTTCGGTCGAGGTGCTCGGCTTGAGGTAGGGGGTTGCGGCGATGACTTCGCGGTAATGGCGAGAGAACAGGAACTTCGCCCGCTTGCCGGTCAGCTGCCAGAGGGCGTACCCGAAGTGGATCGCGAAGATTGGGTTCAGCGTGTAAAGCGAGACCACCAATCCGACGGCGTGCAGCCCATTTGCCGCCAGACGCGTCGGCTCACCCCGCAGCCCATGCAGTCCGATGGCGAGTCCCCAGAGCACGACCGGTGTGAGCAGGTAGCTGGCGATGCCAAGCGTCACGAAGGTGTTGGACGCGGGCGCCGTGCGGGAACCCCACTCGGACGCCATGAAACCGCCGACCACGACCGTCAGCATCGTCGCTGCGATCGCCAGCAACAGGTACAGCGTGCCGAGCGACCGCACCGCCGACTCGTGCTGCAGGTGCGCACGCCGCACAGCGTCGGCCGAACCCGGCGCAGACGCCGATTGCGGTTCGTCGACTTCAACGGGCGATGCGTAGGGGTTCTCGTCGGGCACGCGTCAACCGCCGGCCACGGCGGCGATGAATCCTACTACGACCAGGGCGATCAGAATCGCCAACAAGATCCACACCACCATCGAAGTCTTGTACCTGATGTGCGGCGTGGCGGCGATGATGTCCTTGTACTCGGGCGAGAAGATCTACTTTGCTTTGCGTCCCGCCACGAGCCAAAGGATGTAGCCGTTGATGAGGGTGCCAAATGGAAACCCAAGCAGGCCGATCGCACTCAGGATGATGGTCCAGAAGCGCACCGCTGGGTTCAAGCGACGGAGCCCTAGACCGATCCACCAAAACGCCGCGGTCATGGCGACGTAGAAAAATGAGGTAATCCCAACGAATGCACCATCGCCACTGACGACGTCTGCGGAGGCCACGGCGAACAAGAGCGTCAGCAAGGTGGTGGCAATTGCGAGCGTCATGACTAGTGCGCCCAACAAGTACAGAGAGCCAATCGACTTTATCGACGCCTCGCGCGAGAGGTTGTCGCGGCGGATCTGCTCTAACGCGCCGTCAGCCGTCACGACGGGGGCCGACGCTGATTCCTCCGCCAGCGGAGAAGCGAAGGGATTCACGTGTTCTTGTTCTGCTTCCATCGAGGCTCCGATAAGATTCGCCAACCCGTACGCGACACAGCAAAGTTAGCCAACCTATTCGGCGATTGCAACGCTGCGTGGGCGGCCTTCGGCGGATAGCACTCAACGAACGCCTGGAATCATCATCGCGAAAAGCACTCCGATGATGAGGATCGCCAGCAGTATCCAGCTGACGGCCGAGGTCTTGTAGCGGACGTGCGGCGTGGCGGCGATGACGTGCTTGTATTCGGGGGTGAAGATGTAGCTGGCCTTCTTGCCGAGCAGGCACCACAAGCCGCTCATGCTGATGAGCAGCGTTATCGGGTTGAACATCGGCGCCGAGGCAAGCAGCCAGATCACGCTAAGCACGATACCGGGGATCCTCGCCGACGAGCTCAATCCACGGAGCCCGATGCCTACCCAAACCGTGACCGCTAGGAACGCCAGGTAAACCAGGACCAGCAGCAGCTCGATGACGCCAGTCGTGATTAGCAGATCGAGGAAGGCGACCGCGAGGGCGAGCAGCCCGATTCCGAGCACGCCGACCAAGTAACAGACCAGACCGAGCGACTCGATGGTCGCCTCGCGGGACAAGTGGGTCCGCCGGATCCGCTCGAGGTGAGCGATATCCAAAGGCACATCGGGCCCGGCAGCCACGTCTTCCGCCAGCGGGGAAGCATACGGATTAACGCGCCCGTCGTCCCCTTCCATCGACGCTCCGGTAGTTCGATCTAACTCGTCCGCGCCGCCGCAAAGTTGGCCAGCCCAACCAGCGACTCGAGGGCCGGGTTGGCGGGCAACTCGGCCAGGTCGGCCGCGGCGCGGCGGGCGTAGTTGGTCGCCATCCGGTTGGCGTAGTCGAGCGAGCCCAGCAGCTTGACCTGCGCACGGATCCGCTCGAGGTCGGCCGACTCCAAGAGGTCGACGAAGTTGGCCCGCGGGCCGTTGACCAGCGCGTCACGGGCGTGGATCAAGGGGAGCGTCATCTTCCGCTTGGCGAGGTCGGCGCCGGTGGTCTTGCCGGTCGCCTTCTCGTCGGACATCAGGTCCAGCAGGTCGTCGGCGATCTGGAAAGCGATGCCGAGGTTCCGCCCGAACGAAGCCAGCCGCTCGATCGTGGCGTCGTCGGCGCCGGACTGGCGGGCGCCCAGCTCGCAGCAGCAGGCGCACAGCTCGGCGGTCTTGGCGGTGATGATCGCCAGGTAATCTGCTTGGCTGAGCCCGAAGTCGCCCTCGGAGAGGGTCTGCTGCATCTCGCCCTCGCAGACCACGTTGGTCGCGCGGCCGATGGTCTGGCACGCCTCGGCCGATCCGGTGGTGCTGGCCAGGTAGAACGAGTGCGAGAACAGGAAGTCGCCCAGGAGGACGCTGGTCTCGTTGTTCCAGCGGGCGTTGACTGTGTCCTCGTGACGGCGGAGCTGGGCCTCGTCGAGGACGTCGTCGTGGACGAGCGTGGCGGTGTGGATCATCTCGACCACGGCGGCGAGCGTCAGGTGCTCGTCGCTAAGTTCTCCGGTCGCCTGGCCGGCCAGCAGCACCAGCGCGGGCCGCAGCCGCTTGCCGCCAAGCCGGTAGCCGTGCCGCACGACCTCGTCGACCTGGGGGACGCGGCTGTGCAGTTCCGACTGCAGACGCTGCTCGACCGCGGACAGGTCGTCGGCGATGCAAGAGAGCAGCTGTCGGAGCTTGGGGCTGCCCTCGACGAGCGTTTGGTCTGCCTGACTCATTTGTGGGTTGGGTCCTTAATCGGAATCGCTCGAGGGGTCGTCGCCGTTGTCAGAACGCTGCCAGGTCCCGCTGCGGCCGCCGGCCTTCTCTTCTAGTTGCACGGGACCAATCACGATGCCGCGGTCGACCGCCTTGCACATATCGTAAACCGTCAGGGCCGCGGTCGTCACGGCAGTGAGGGCCTCCATCTCGACGCCGGTCTTGCCGGTGACCCGCGCCGTCGACTCGATCCGCAACGTGGTGGCCGCCTCGAATTCGAAGTCGACCGATACCGATTCTAGCGGCAACGAGTGGCACAACGGGATCAGCTCGTCGGTCCGCTTGGCCGCCATCACCCCCGCCAGCCGCGCAACCTGCAGCACGTCGCCCTTCGGGCCGCCACCGTCCTGAATCAATTCAAGAGTCGATGCGGCCATCGTGAGCCGGGCCGAGGCGCGGGCCATCCGATGGGTCGACGGCTTTTCGCCGACGTCCACCATCCGGGCGGCGCCCGATTCGTCGAGGTGCGTGAGTCGCTCTGCCAAGGGGTCGCTCTGCCAAAGGAAACACGCCCGGTGAGGAGCGTGCTGCCGTAGGTGATTCTAGAGGGTGCGTATGCGAGGGCGTAGAGGCATTGGGCCGCGAGAGGTTCGGTGTGACACTTTGACGCAGCGGCCGCTGGGGGGATCTTAACCTGTTTGGTCTCCGCGGGTTAGGGGCTACGCGGGCCAATCGTGGCGACGCAAGTGGCGACCGCCCAGACGCCGCCCTTATAATCGCCGCATGAAATGGCTCCCCCAATGCTTCTTCTCAGCGGCGCTGGCCTACGGGTTGGCGGTGGTAGTTCCCGCCCCCGCCGCGCCCGCCCGGGACGGTGACGCCAACGCCGACCTACTGCGGGACGTGCTCGTGCGGCCCGGTTACGAGCTGCAGCTGGTACACCGCGTCGACCCCAAGGCCGAGGGCTCGTGGGTCTCGCTCACGGCGGTCGGCGACGGGCGGCTGGTCGCGTCGGCGCAGTTTGGCAGGCTGTTCGTGATCACGCCGGGCGACGGCCCAGACGACACCGTGGTCAAGCGGCTGCCCGTCGACCTCGGCATGGCGCAGGGGCTGTGTGTCGTGCAGGGCGACCTGTACGTGATGGTCAACGCCCAAGGCCCGCGGCCGGCGGGCCTGTACCGCTGCCGCGACACTGACGGCGACCAACTGTGGGACCAGGTGGAGCTGCTCCGCGAGCTCGGCTCCAGCGGCGAGCACGGGCCGCATGCGGTGGTCCCCTCGCCCAGCGGCGAGTCGCTGTACGTGGCGTGCGGCAACGTCACCAAGCCGACCGAGTTCGCCTGGAGCCGCGTTCCCACCGCGTGGGGGGATGACTCCATCCTGCCGCGGATCGACGACCCGCTGCGGAGCTTCTCCAACCTCCGCGAGCCCGGCGGCTGGATCGCCGAGGTGAGCCTCGACGGCAAGGACTGGCGGCTGCACGCGGCCGGCTTCCGCAACCAATACGACATCGCCTTCAACCGCTGGGGCGACCTGTTCACGTTCGACTCCGACAACGAGTACGACATTGACGCGCCGTGGTACCGCCCGACGCGGGTCTGTCACGTCGCGAGCGGCGGGGAGTTCGGCTGGCGGCACGGCACCGGCAAGTGGCCGCCCTACTACGAGGACAGCGTCGGGCCGCTGCTAGAGATCGGCCCCGGCTCGCCAACCGGCGTCGAGTTCGGGTACGCGACCGACTTTCCTGCCGCTGACCAGCGGGCGCTGTTTGTCGGCGATTGGAGCCACGGCCGGGTGTTCATGGTCGACCTCGATTTGGAGGGGGGCGGCTACCGCGCCTCGGTCAAGCCGTTCCTGTCGGCGTCGCCGCTGCCGGTGACCGACCTGGCCGCCAACTTCCAGGACGGCGCCCTGTACCTAACGACCGGCGGCCGCCGGGTCGGTTCCGCGTTGTGGCGGGTGGTTTACGTCGGCTTCGAGAACCCCGCCGACGAGCCGGCGCCGATCCCGCCGGCGCCGCTGCCCGAGGAGGACCTCAACAAGCTGCGCCGCGAGATCGAGTACTACCACACCGAGGCGGGGGCCGCCGATCCCGTGGCGCTCGACAATGTCTGGCCCTACCTCGGCCACGACGACCGCCACGTCCGCTACGCGGCCCGCGTCGCGGTCGAGCTGCAGCCGGCCGACCGCTGGCTGCAGCGCGCCTACGCCGAGGCCGACCCGCGGGCGCGGCCCTACGCGCTGCTGGCCGCCACCCGCCACCAATCGCAGGACCCGCCGCACGACTTGTACGAGGCGTTCCGCGACACCGACTTCGCCGGGCTGACCGCCGAGGGGAAGCTCGCCTACCTGCGGGCGGTGGGCGTGTCGCACCTGCGGTACGAGTCGCCCGAGCTGCCGACCCGCCGGGCGATCGTGGCAAAGTTCGCCGAGGCGTTGCCTAGTGGCGAGACCATCTTCGACCGCGAGCTGGCCGCGTTCCTGTTGGCGGTCGGCTACCCCGACGCGACCGCCACAGCCGTACGGTTAATGGAGGACGCCCCGCTGGCGAGCGAGCGGCTGTACTACGCCCTCGCGCTGTGCGAAACCAGGCAGGGCTGGACGCCCGAGCTGCGGCGCACGTACTACCAGATGCTGGGCCAGATCCTGGCCGGCTCGCGTGACCGCTCGATGCAGGCCTACGCCGAACGCATCGCCGCACGCGCCGACGAGCAGCTCACTGATGAAGAGCGGACCACGGCCGCCGATCTGATCGCCCAACGGGACGAGCAACGAGCGTCGCCTGCCGGGGCGACCCCCCCACGCCCATTAGTACGCGAGTGGAACATCGACCAGGTCGTCGACGCCGCCAACCAGCAGGGGGGCGATCCCACCCGGGGCCGCCGGTTGTTCGCCGAGGCCCAGTGCTTCACCTGCCACCGCTTCCGCGGCGAGGGGGGCGCGGTCGGCCCCGACCTGACCGCCGTCGGCCGCCGCTTCGCGGTGCGGGACATCGCCACGGCGCTGGTTGACCCCAATGCCACGATCTCCGACCAGTACCGGCAGACCGTGTTCGAGATCGACGGCCGCACGATCGTCGGCCGCGTGGTGAACCTGAACAAGCAAGAGATCTCGATCGCCACCGACTTCACCGACCCCAAGCACTACCAGACTTTCGACGCCGACGACATCGAGGACCAGTTCCCGTCCAACGCGTCGCCGATGCCAGCGGGGCTGCTGAATGTGCTGGACGAGGACGAGCTCCTCGATCTGATGGCGTACCTGTTGTCGACGGAGTGAGCTTGGCGTGCGGCGAGTCGAAAAGGGGGACTGGCTCGCCGCTTGGAAGCGATTGGCGCCGATGTGCAAGAACGCCGCGTCGTGCCTGTCCCCGTTTTCGACGGACCACTACGCTGGTCCGCTTGAAATGGGGACTGGCACTCAACCGCAGTCAGGTTAGCGCCGGAGGCAATCATTGTCAGGCGGTTGAGAGCCAGTCCCCAATTCAAGCTCGCCGACCGCAGGGCTGGTCTAGGCTTGACCTGGCTACTCGGCGTCCCACCACCAGTTGCTGGCGCCCTCGGGCGCCGAGGTCGGGGCGTACTGCATCGGCCCGTCGGGCTTGGACGCCTGCATCCGCTTGGCGAGCACCTCGGTCGGCTGGGCCCACACGCCGCCGCTCACGCCGGCCACCACGTGGCGGCGGTTGACCACCCGCAGGTTGGCGACCGTGTCCACCGCGGTCGGCGCCGCGTACCGCGGCAGCCGCAGCGCGTCGGCCGTGACCATCAGGCCCGGCTGCCAACCGCTCGCCGGGAGCAGGTCGTGCGATTGAATCAGCGCGGTGACCAGCGCCAGGTCGAACACGTTGCGCAATTCGGCATAGACCGGGTACTGATCGCACAACGCGGCGAAGTTGGCGGTGAAGCTGGTCGCGAAGCCGGCCGACAGTTCGTCCGACTGGCCGGTGGGGCGGCGCGCCCCGCGGGCGGCGATCGCTTCATTCTCGCTCATCACCTTGACGCCCTGCCCGACCAGGTGGAACGCGTCGCGCTCATCCGACTGCTCGACCGCGGCGTAGTTCATGCCGAACCACCACCGCACGGCGCCGACCGCTGGGGCGGGCTCGCCGGGCTTGACGCGGATCGAGTCGAGGTAGCTTTGCATCCCGGCCACGCCGTCGGCCAGACCCATGCCGATCAGCTTCATGTGGTAGTCGGCCTCGCCGAGCACACAGGCGATGCGGGTGTCGCCCGGCATGCCGAGGTACGAGAGGTCCTGCAGGCCGACCTGGTCGCGGACCTGCTCGAGCCAGCGGTCGCGGCCGCGGCGGCCGGAC
This sequence comes from Posidoniimonas polymericola, assembly GCF_007859935.1. Lineage (NCBI taxonomy): Bacteria > Pseudomonadati > Planctomycetota > Planctomycetia > Pirellulales > Lacipirellulaceae > Posidoniimonas > Posidoniimonas polymericola. The sequence continues at coordinate 717,755 of NZ_SJPO01000002.1, forward strand.
GGGATGGGGTGCTCGGTGATGTACGCCTGCGCGGCGGCCAACGACTCGGGCCGCGGGTCGATCGAGCAGCCGAACGGGCTCCGCGGGTCACGCCGCATCATGGTGAGCAGGTCGTCGAGCCGCACTACCGGCAGGCCGGTGTCGGTCGCGACCAGCCGCTGCTCGTCGCTCACCCGCCAATCGCCGGCCGGGCCGGCCAGGACCAAGTCGCCGGACTCTGGAAAGACGAGCACGTACTCCACCCGCTGAAGCCCGGCGAGGGTGAGCATCGCCTCGTCGAGCGGCTGGCCGGCCGCCAGCAACCGCTCCATTTCTTTTTCGAGCCGCGGCAGCGAAATGCAGCGTAGGCCCGACGGCCGCCGCGCGTCGGACCCGCTCATCGCGGACTTACCCAACGCCGCCTCGACGCGCGACGCGACGCTGGTCCGGAGCTTGGCGAGGTCGGCCGCTAGGGCCGCCCTGCCCTGTTCGGTGGACCGGTTGGCGGACGCCTCCCGCAGCACGCCTTGGGCGTCGGCCCAGACACCGCCGACGAACGGGCGGATCTCGGCCTCGCCACCGCCGTTCTCGGCCCAGGTCTCGGAGGCGACAGTCGACGCGATCAGGTCGATCAGGCTGTCGAAGTCGGCGTTGGCTCCGCCCCCCGAGCCGTTGCTGAGACCCTGCCCCTGCCCCGGGCCGAGCATTACGTTGTTGCCACCCGGCCCGACCGCGGCGTTGTTGAACGGCAGCGCGTTCTGGGCGGCCGCAAGCGGCGCCATCGCCAGCAGCATCAGCGAATACATGACACGGCGTCCGAGCATGGGTCGACTCCCTAGGGCGTGGTTCAACGAGAGGCCTGCGAGGGGCATTCGCCGGCGGCGGCGTGAAATATTCCCGCAGCCGCATTATTCCTGCTGGCGGCGAGGAGCGAAAGCTTCGGGCAGCCGGCAAATCGGGGGGTGGTCGGTTGCGGGCCCTCTTGCGTGGGCTTATGGTCGGCTGACCCTACATTTCTCCGACCGAAAGCCTCGACGCCGCGATGCTCAACCGACTCCCGATCAAGATCCTGGCCCCGCTGCTGTTTGCGGCGCCGGTGCTGGCGCTGGGCCTTTACCTCTCGCACAACTGGAACCAGCAGTCGCAGGACGCGATCAACGAGCTGGCCGACCGGTACATCGAGCAGATCCACGACGCCACGGCCGAGAAGATCACCGACGTCCTCTCGATGCCGCTGCGGGTGTGCCAGGTCAACGAGCACCTGATCGCCAACGCCACGCTGCCGCCCGGCGACCTCGCGTCCTGGCGGCAGACGTTCGTTGAGGAGGCCCGCGCCTTCGACATGCTGAGCTCCATCGCCTGGGGCGACGCCGACGGCCGGGCCGCGTGGGTCACCCGCTACGCAGACGGGCGCCACTACTGGGCGATCAAGGAGGACGGCTCGGCGCCGACGATGCTCGAGTGGCGGCTGGACGACGCCGGCGGGCCGGTCGAGGACGCGCAGAACAAGTTCGACTTCCAGGTCGAGACCCGCCCCTGGTTCAAGACGCCCCGCGACGCGGGCCGCGACTCGTGGAGCGAGCCGTACGTGTGGGTCGGCGGCGGCGAGGCCGACGAGCCGACCCTCGGCATCTCGTTCGGCATCCCCATCATGAGTGACGGGCGGTTTGTCGGCGTGGTCGACGCCGACTTCTCCCTCAACGACCTCTCGCGGTACCTCGGCAGTCTGAAGGTCGGTAAGTCGGGCGTGGCGCTGTTGGTGTCGCGGGACGCGCGGCTGCTGGCGACCTCGGACGGCTCGCCGGTGGTTTCGGCCGAGGCAGAGCAGATCAAGCTAGGGGAATCAAAGTCGCCGTTGATCAACGCCGCCGCACTGCTGGCGTCCGATCAGGTAGAGGCAGACGGCGCCCGCACACGAGTCGAGATCGAAGGAGAGGACCACTACCTGCGGGCGTCGCGGGTGGGTGAGGCGGTCGGGCTCGACTGGCTGCTGCTGACGGTGATCCCCCAGCGCGACTTCCTCGGCGATATCGAAGACGAGTTCGCCAGCAGCTGGATCACGAGTCTAATCGCGGTCGCGCTGGCGGTGGCGCTCGGCCTGGCGGCGGCGCGGTGGCTGGTGGCGCCGCTCACGCGGCTGATGACCTCGGTGCGGCGGATCGGCCAGGGCGACCTCGAGACCCGCATCGCTATCCGCCACGCGCCGGAGTACGAGCTGCTCGCCAGCGAGATCAACAAGATGGCCGAGGGGCTGCAAGACCGCATCCGCATGCAGAAGTCGCTTTCGCTGGCGATGGAGGTGCAGCGCAACCTGCTGCCGGCCGACGCGCCCGCGCTCCGCGGGCTCGACATCGCCGGGCACAGCACCTACTGCGACGAGACCGGCGGCGACTACTTCGACTTCCTCGACCTCAGCGGCGCCGACGACGACACGGCCGTCATCGTCATCGGCGACGTCATGGGCCACGGCGTGGCGGCGGCCCTGCTGATGGCGACCGCCCGCGGCATCCTCCGCAGCCGCTGCGAGGCGCCCGGCTCGCTGGCCGACTTCCTCGGGCACCTCAACGAGATGCTGGTGGTCGACACGCAGGGCGAGCGGTTCATGACGATGCTGCTGGTCACCCTCTCCGGCGACCGCGACGAGCTCCGCTGGGCGTCGGCCGGCCACGGCCCGCCGCTGGTCTACGACCCTTCGACCGATACCTTCGCCGAGCTCGACGGCGGCGGCCTGCCGCTGGGTTTGATGGAGGGTGAGGAGTACGAGGAGCACGTGCTGGCTGGCGTCCGACCGGGCAGCGTTGTGCTGACCACCACCGACGGCCTGGAAGAGACCATCAACCAGAGCGAGGAGCTGTACGGGACCGACCGGCTCCGCGAGCTGGTCCGCAAGCACGCCGGCGCGTCGGCCGAGGAGATCAGCCAGGCAATCCGCGACTCGCTGGCCAACTACCGCGGCGACCTCTCGCAGGACGACGACCTGACCTTCGTCGTGGCGAAGGTCTGCTAGGGCGCCGCGGCCGCACACGCCAAACGCCGCCGCGCCCTAGTGTGGACGCAGCGGCGCGGAAGGCGGTCTCTCACCGCTTGGAACACGCTATGCGGATCAATCGCGTCGCCCCCGACGCACGCCCAGCAGGCTCAGCGCCAGCAGTCCGACGCCCGCGGCGGTCGGCTCGGGGACGCTTGTCAGGTAGGCGCGGATCTCGCCGCTGCCGATTGCTGTGGTGTGGATGTTGAGATAGGCGTTGCCGCCGTCGAATCCGCTCATGAGCGCGGCGAACGCGGACGAGGTTGTGCCGCCGTTGGCCGTGATGAACGCCGCGTTGTAGCTCCCCGCGTCGGTCATATCGAAGATCATGTCGTAGCTGCCCGCGGTCACCCCGCTGGGGAACCCGGGGAAGGTCGGCGTCGGGCTGGCGACGCCCGCGTTGCCCGCGAACGGCTCGAGCGTGCAGCAGTGGATGTGGGCCGCGGTGACGTTGCCCGTCAGGCCGCTGAAGTCGGCCTCGACACGCATCGTCCACGCGTGCGGGTCGACGGTCACCAGACCCGTGCCCGTGCCCGACGAGCTAGGCCCGGAGAACGACATTTCGTACAGGCTGGTGTGGGCCAGCGCCGGGGCGGCGGTCAGCAGTAGCGTCAGCGTCAAAAACTTTTTCATCAGTCGGCTCCAGGTCCTTGTGAGGGAGGCAGGCAGGGTTGAGACGGTTTGTTTCAAGCTGAGGGATCATCGCCGCCGGCAGATTGCCGGGCAGCTGCAGGCCAGCAGTGCGAGGGCGGCGGGCTCGGGCGCGCCGTGCGTCGCGACAGCGGCGCCGGACGCGTCGCGCCAGAGGGTGTAGTCGGCGGCGTCGACAGAGCCGTCGCCGTTGCCGTCGGCGGGTGAGGGGGTGGTCGTCCCGTAGGCGGCGGTCCAGGCCGCGTAGTCGAGCGCGTCGACGGCGCCGTCCGCGTTGTAGTCGCCGGCGATCGGAGCCGACGCGAGCCGCAGGTTATCGATGCCGAGCGTGGCGGTGACCGCCTGACCGCCGGCCGACGCGCCGCCCGGGTCGTGGCGGAGCATCACGCGGAACACATTGGGCATCAACGCTTCGTAGGTTGTGACGCCCTGGACCAGCGACAGCGCCTCCTGTGCGAGCGAGAACTCGTAGCTCCGCCAGACGCCGTCGGCGGGCACGTCGGCCGGGGTCGCTGAGGTCCAGCGGAAGCTGGTCGAGCCCGGGCCAAACAGCACCAGCCGCATCGCCAGCGGCTGCGAGCCGGGCTCGCTACGCAGGTCGACCGTCACCCGCGCGGCGTCGAGCGCGGAGAAGTCGCCCGTCCAGGCCGCCGTGCTGTTGTGGGTGGCAAGGTTTGCGGCGGTGGTCTGGAGCTGCAGGAACGGGTCGCCCGCGCCAGCGGGGCCGTCGGTTGACTGCCGCGTGGTGATCTGCCCGCCGAAGCTTCCTCCGGTCCACCCAGAAGTCCCCGCGGGCGCGAAGTCGTCGGAGTGCAACGATGCAGCGCCCGCCACACCGCATGCGATGGGCAGCAGCGTGACGAGCGCGGCGATCGCGCTTCGGCGGGTAGCGGCGTCTGGGCGGTCGATCACGGCCAAATCTTCCGGGGCATGAGGAACAGAATCAGCGTCGCGAGCAGCGGCGTAGCGGAGGGCGAGGGGACCGCGACCAACCGGTAGATGGCGCCGGTCGGCAGGCCGCTGACCGGGTCCAGCCCGCTGGGGGCCAGGGTCGTCTTGGTGGCGACGTACGCTTCGCCGTTCTCGTCGAGGCCGAAGGCGAGCACGTACTCGCCGATTGGGTTGCCACCAACAACGTCGAGCACGTCGAGGTCGAACTGGCCCGGGCTGGTCTCTTCCAGGCCGAGCAGCGTGCCGTTGGCGGGGGCGAAGCCCGTGCTGAAGTCGCCGAACAGGTACTTGCCAACCAGCTCGGGGAATTCCGAGCCGCGGTAGACCACGCCGCCGGTCACCGAGATGCCGATCTCTTGCAGGCCGTTGTTGCGGCCGGCGCGGGTGTACTCGGCGACCGGGTCGATCAGCGGGGCGGCCGGGTTCGGCGAGACCGTGTTGTCGAAGTCAAAGGTCCCCTCCTTGATCCGCCAGCCGTAGTTGCCGCCCGACTCGATGAGGTTGATCTCTTCAACGTTGCCCTGGCCGACGTCGGCGACAAACAGGCGGTCGCCGTCGAAGGTCGCCCGCCACGGGTTGCGGAGGCCGTAGGCGTAGATTTCCTCGCGGACGCCGGCCTCGCCGACAAACGGGTTGTCAGCGGGGATGCCGTATTGACCGCCCGGCCCGTTCGTGCCGGCGACGTCGATCCGCAGCACCTTGCCGAGCAGCTTCGAGCGGTCCTGGGCGTTGCCAAAGTTACCGGTGACGGCGTCGTTCAGCGTGCCGGGCCCGCCGCCGGTGTGGCCGGCCTCGTTGTCGCCGCCGCCGCCGCCGTCGCCGGTAGTAATGTAGAGCATGCCGTCCGGGCCGAAGCCGAGGTAGCCGGCGTTGTGGTTGAACTGCGGCTCGTCGAACGTCATCAGCACGCGTTCAGAAGTGAGGCTGGCCGTGCTCGCGCCGATCGAGTCGACTGAGTACTCCGCCACGACGCTCTGGTGATTGATCGGGTTGACTGGGTCGTCGGGGTCGCCACCCGGGCGGGGCGCCGAGTAGTAGACGTAGAACTTGTCACCGCCCGCGGCGCTTGCTCGGCCGAAGTTGGGGTGGAACGCCAGACCCAAGAGGCCCCGCTCGTCGAACCCGGGCCGCTCGGTAACCAGCTTTGAATCGAGGTCCAACAGCGGCGTCGGGAGCAGGGTCCCCGCGTCGATCACGTGGATCTTGCCGCGTTGGTCGTTGACGAACAGGCGGTTCGAGCCGTCGCCCGCGTTGGTGATCGCTACCGGAGAGATGATCTCGCCCTGGCTGACGGGGTCCAGCCGGACCCGAGGGAACGCGGCAGACGCGGTCGCCGTTATGAAGAGGACACAGCCGATGAGGATGGCGCGCACGCTGATTCTCCTGTTCCAGAGCCTAGTTGGCTGGGGCCGGTCGGACGAGAATTGCCGGCACAGAGTACAGGTGTCGCGAGCCGGGCGATCGATTGCACCGGCGCAAAGAAAAGGCGCCAAGAAAAGGCGCTAAGAAATATAGCGAAGCGGAATCGCGGGGGGGGCGCCGGCGGCGTTGCTATCGCGTGGCCGGCGCGAGCAGCGACGCCGCCCGCGGTTCGTCGAGCGGCGTCACCTCGTAGAGCACCACGCCGGGGAGCTCCGAGCGGAACACCCGCAGCCCAGAACCCGCGGGCAGGTCTGCCAGCTCGGGCCGGTCGGCGTCCTGCCGGTCGACGAACACCATCACCGGTTGCCCGTCGACCTCGCACAGCATGGCGGTGGTGTCGCGGCTGAAGCCGCCGGGGTACGACAGGCCCAGCATGCGGCTGCCGGGCGGCATCTCCTTGAGCACGAGCGGGGCGTCCTGCCGCTTTTCGAACACGGCGGCGAAGCGGTCATCGTCCTCGCACTCGTAGTAGGGCTCGAAGCCGTTGTCGACCGCGTCGCGGTAGAGGGCAGCGAGCTCGGTTGGCTCGAAGTAGGGCGCCACGGCGGGGCCGCCGGCTGATGGCAGTAACACCGCCGCCAGCACGGCCGCCGCGGCCCCCAACCCGGCGCCGAGCACTGCCCGCCGCCAGAGTTGTGACTTAGCTGGCCCAGCAGTGAGCGTGGTTATCGCCTCGACCTGAGCGGCGGGCGCCTCGGCAGCGGGGAACAGCCGGTGGAGGGAGTCGTCGATCGCGAGCAGCGCGTCGAGCTCCCCGCCCCGGCCCGCCTCGCGCAGCCGCGCAAACGCAGCGTCACGCTCCGGCCCCGGGGGCAGGGCGTCGAGCAGCGGCTCGAGTGGTTCGTCGTTGGCGGGGTGGCTGGTCATGTCCGTGAGGGGACGGTCTGTTCAGGCTGCGGCGTCGCAAGCGATAGCAGCTCGCGTAGCCGGCGCTTGCCGCGGTGCACGTGGCTCATCGCGGTCCCCTCGGCCAGGCCGGTCAGCTCGCTGATCTCGCTGTAAGACAATTGGTGCACCACCCGCAGCAGCAGGCAGCACCGGGCGTCTTCGCTCAATTCGCCCAGGGCCGCTAGCACGTGGTCGTCGAACGCGGACTGCAGTGGGCTGAGGTCACCGCTACGGGGGTGGACCGGCGAGTGCGTGTCGCCGGACAGGTCGGCCACGGTGGTCAGGTCGGTCGGGTCGGACGCGTAGGTGCGTCGCGTGCGGCGCCGGCGGCGGACGTTGAGCGCGCAATGGCGGACGACGCCCGCGAGCCACCGCACGACTGCGGGCTCGGAGTCGAACTGCTTCTGCTTGGCGATAGTGATTTCCACGGCATCTTGCACGACGTCCTCGGCGCCGTCGACGCGGCCGAGCACGCCGGCGGCAATCGCGACCAGCCGCGGGTAGGCCCGCCGGTAGCACGAGCCAACGTCCTCCGCCCGTTCCCTCCCTGGCGCGTCGCGCGGCGGCGCGGCGTTCGGGAGAGCAGGCGTGGATTTTCTTTCAGGCATCATCCGGACCTACTATACTGTGTCGCGAGGCCCGCCGGGTATTGGACCGTTCTGGTCAAAACGGGCGGGTGGGAGCAGGACCATGCCAAGAGCCCACCAGTCGGCCCACCAATCGGCCAGTCGCCCGTGCCGCCGCGTCACGACCGATGGCTGTCGTTCAGCGGGGCTTAGCGCCGCCGGGTTTAGTCTGGTCGAGCTGTTGGTGGTGATCGCCATCATCGGGGTGCTGGTAGCACTCCTGCTGCCCGCGGTGCAGGCGGCCCGCGAGTCGGCCCGACGGATGGGCTGCGCCGACCGGCTCAAGCAGATCACGTTGGCGATCGCCAATCACGAGTCCGCGCGGCGTTCCTTTCCGCCCGGGCGGATTGGCTGCGACGACACGACCGGCCCGCCGCCGATCCCCGCGTGCCGCCCCGGCCTGCCGACCGAGGAGCTAACCGCCGCGAGCGGCTTCGTGGCGATCCTGCCTGAACTCGAGGAGCTCGACCTGTACGCGCAGCTGTCGGTTGAGATCGGCGGCCTGTGGAACCGCAACGTCGACGACCTTGGCTGGTACGACGATCTGGCCAAGTGCAAGGCGATCAAGCAGCGTCCCGCGGTGTTCGTCTGCCCCACCGACACCGCCGCCGCGCTGAGCGACGTCTACGACCCGGTGATCGCCGCGACCGGGAGCTACGCGATGGTGCACGGCTCGCTCGGCGCCAGCCGGTCGCCCTCTTCGGCCGGGTACTACAAAGCAGGCCAGGCGCTCGACGCAGTCAAGTACCACAACACCGGCCCGTTTGTTTACGTCACCCGCCGCAAGCCGTCGCAGGTGACCGATGGCCTGTCGGGCACGGTGGCGGTCGGCGAGGTCGTGCTGGCGGACGTTTACGAGTCGTCTAACACCTGGACCTATGCGCTGGCGTACGCGGACTGCCTCCGCACGACCGACAACCCGCTCAACACCCAGCCGGGCGCGGGGCGGATGGTCGACCGCCAAAACGGCGCCTTCGGCAGCCAGCACCCGGGCGGCGGCCAGTTCGCCTTCCTGGATGGCCACGTCGCGTGGACCTCCGACGACGTTGACCTCGAGATCTACCGCGCCAGGTCGACCATCGTCGGCGACGAGTCGTACTAGAGAACCTCGGTACGCGAGACCGCTGCGGCCGCCGTGGCGCCCTCTTACCGGAGATCGTAATGTTGTCGCGGGTGATGCCGAGCTGGGAGTTGATGGAGGAGCCTGCGGCCCGCAGCGGCGCCGGCCCACCGAAACGACAACAGCCGCCGTGCCCAGGGGGCACGGCGGCTGTGTTATCGTGATCGCGCCCCAGAGGAGGGGAGCGAAGCTCTCAATCAGTCGCCTCAGTTGCAGCCGCAGCTCGGAGCGGCGCACCCACACGAGGGCTCGCAGCCGCAGGTCGGCTCGCAGCAGCCACAGCTGGGACGCTTGAACAGGCCCTTCAGGCCGTCCAGGATGCAGCAGCGGCGCGGGGCGCAGCACGGGTCACAGCACATGTCGGCTTCGCAGCCGCAGCTCGGCTCGCAACCGCAGGAAGGCTCGCAGCCACAGCTGGGCTCAGCGGCGCAGCAGGTGGGCTCAGCGGCACAGCAGCTCGGCTCGCAGCACGAGTCGGCACAGCACGAACGACGCTTGAACATGCCCTTCAGGCCGTCCAGGATGCAGCAGCGGCGCGGGGCGCAGCAAGGGTCGCAGCAGTCCATTTCGCAGCCACACGAGGGCTCGCAGCCGCAGCTCGGCTCGGCGCAACCACAGGAGGGCTCACAACAACCGCCACAGCCGCCGCCCAGCAGGCCGAAGAACGCATTGGCGTCCGACGCGCTGCCCAGGACGACGACGACACCCAGCACGAGCGCCGACGCAGAAATACGAAGGTTCATCTTAACTCTCCTCAGGAAACTTGGTGGAGGGGGAAACATCTCACTCGCGATCGGAGCCGCGCCCATCGGATACCGCCCTTCTGTCTTTGTCAGTGAAGGCGCTAGGGGAACCGATCCGGGCGCAGCAATCCGGTGCGCTCCGACCTGAGCGGCGTCCTTGCGGCACGCCTCCCAAATCCATCACTTGGTATCGTCGCCCTAGATAGACGCGATGAGCGATTCGGACCTAATTGCCGGTCCGCTACCACTTGCCACATCGCATTAAGAGGAGTGTGCCGGTTGTGACGACCAGCGCCGGCCAACGGCGGACGCAGCAGCGGAAGAATCGCGTCAGGCCGCGGTTCCAACGCACGGCGTTGGCCGTCGCCGACCGCGGCGTGCGGGAGCAAGAGGCTCCGACTAGAACCCAAGTCCGGCGGTTTTCACCCGCACGCGGCACAGGTGCATGTCGGACGTCATGAAGAGCGTCCGCCCGTCGGGGCCGCCGAACGTGCAGTTGGCGATCCGCTCGCCGGTGCGGATCGTCGCCAGGTGTTTGCCCCCGGGCGAGATGATCAGCACGCCCCCCGGCCCGGTGGCGAACAGGTTGCCGTCCCGGTCGATGGCCATGCCGTCGGGGCTGCCGGGCCGGCGGCCCAGGTGCTTGACGTTCAGCAGCACGCGGCCGTCGTCGATCGAGCCGTCGGCCTGCACGGCGTACGCCATGTAGATCGGCCGCTCGCCGTTGGACTGCGCAACGTACAGGGTCTGCTCATCGGGCGACAAGGCGATGCCGTTCGGCGCGACCAGCTCCTTGGTCAGCAGCGACAGCTCGCCTTCGGGCGACACACGGTACACGCCCTGGAAGTCGAGCTCGCGGGTCTTGTCGTTGAACGCCTTGAGTCGGCCGTACGGCGGGTCGGTGAAGTAGATTGCGCCGGAGGAGTGGATCACCAGGTCGTTTGGGCTGTTGAGCCGTTTGCCGTCGAGCTTGTCGGCGATGACCTCGAACACCGGCCGGGGCGCCGACAGCGGCGCCGCCATCCGCGCGACCTGGGCGTCGCCGTGCTGGCACATGACCAGGCGGCCCTGGGCGTCGATCATCAGCCCGTTCGAGCCAGGCTCGCCGCCGCGCGGCGTCTCGCCGGTGTAGCCCGACGGCTTGAGGTACAGCGAGAGCCCCTCGCCCTCTTTCCACTTGAAGATCGAATTGCGGGGGATGTCGCTGAACAGCACGCAGCCCTGATCACGCAGCCAGACCGGGCCCTCGCTCCATTCGAAGTCGGTCGCCAGCACCTCGATGGTCGCAGACGGGTCGATCAGTTGCTCCGCGGCCTGGTCGACGACCTCGATTTCGCCAATCGATTCGGGCGGGTCGACCGCTCGCTGCGCATTCACATTGGCGGCAACCCCAAACAGCACGGCAGCGAAAAGCAGAGTGGGCAGACGCATATCTGGGCGACTCGCAATGGAGGAGGTGACAGAATCGCAGTTTGTGGAGCTCAGCCAATTCTAACCAACCTCGACGTGGCTGGTCAAAACGCGGGCAGGTTGGTCGATTGCGGCTGCCTAGACGGCGCCTCGACGCGTCGCATGGCTACGCCTAGGATGCGTGAGGCCCGACGCGGACTCGTGCACCGTGCGTGTCAAAATCCATTCGCAACGAGACCCAACTCCCCTGAAGGAACCATGCCCGACCAACCGCTTATCGTTGGCGAAGTCCTGATCGATCAGTTCCCCGACGGTCGGGGGATCCTTGGTGGGGCTCCGTTCAATGTCGCGTGGAACCTGTGCGGGTTTGGCATGTCGCCCATGATGGTGACCTCGGTCGGCTCCGACGAGAGCGGCCGGAATATCCTCGAGCGGATGCGGGAGTGGGGGATGAGCACCGCCGGCGTGCAGACCTCTGCCACGCTCCCTACCGGCTTGGTCGAGGTGACCGTCAACGACGGCGAGCCCTCGTACAACCTGCTTGCCAACCGCGCGTACGACGACATCCACTACCCCGAGCAGGTCTTGGCCGAGGGCGGGTTTGGCATGCTGTACGTCGGCAGCCTGGCGTACCGTGCGGAGCCATCGCGTACGACGATCCGCAGGCTGATGGCCGAGAGCGGGCTCCCCAAGTTCGTCGACATCAACATCCGCCGCCCGTGGTTTACCCTCGACATGGCAGGCGAGTTGCTGCAAGACGCAACCTGGACCAAGCTCAACAACAACGAGCTGGCCGAGCTGTCGGGGGTTGGATGCGAGACGCCGCAACAAGCTCCGGCGGCGGTAGAAGAGCTTCGCAAACGCTTTAACGGGAAGAACTTCTTCGTCACCTGCGGCGGCGAGGGCGCCTGTGCTGTCGACGAAGCGGGCGGAACGGCGTTCGCAAAATCGCCCCCTCCCGAACCGATGGTCGACACCGTCGGCGCGGGCGACGCGTTTGCCGCTGCCTGCATTGCCGGCGTCACGCAGGGGCGACCGCTCGCTCAGACCATCGAGTCCGCAGTCGCATTCGCCTCGAAGACCTGCACCCTGCAGGGCGCGACGACGAGCGACCGTAGTCACTACGCGGCCCTAGTCGTTTAGCAATCGCTGGTCGGATTGCGACCACCATGCTGCCGATTCGCGGGTTCACGCGGCTCCGATCCGATGTGGGGAGCCGAACCGGCTCGCAATCGGCGTGGCTGTCTGATTAAGATGCTGACATCCGAAGACGCCCCGCCCGGGGACGTTTGTGACGTGTGACTACTTCGCCTGAGCAGCAATGAACTCATCCGGGGCCCCCAATCCTTCTGGGAAGCAGTCCTCGCGAACGTGGGACGAGCTCCTGATCGCCGCCCGCAACGGCGACGACGACGCGCTGGGGGCGATCTGCCAGCGGCTCTACGGCTACCTGCTGGTCGTCGCCCGCCGCGGCATCGGGTCCGACCTGGCCGCCAAGGTAGGCGCATCCGACGTGGTGCAGCAGTCGATGATGGAGGCCCACCAAGACTTTGCACGGTTCGACGGGGCCAACGAAGAAGAGTTTCGGGCGTGGATTGGTCTGTTGCTGCAGCGGAACCTGCAGGACGTTGGGCGACGCTACCGCGGGGCCGCCCGGCGGGACATCGGCCGCGAGATCGGCATTGATTCTAGGCAGACCCTGCCGATCGCCTCCTCAGAGCCGAACGCCAGCCGGATCGCCCGGCGGAGAGAAACCGACGAAGAACTTGCCCGCGCCGTTGAGGGATTGCCGCCCCGGCAGCGACAAATAGTCGAGCTGCGTCACCGCGACAACATCCCGTACGACCAGATTGCTGCGCAGCTCGCCACCACCGAAGAGGCCGCCCGCAAGCTCTACAGCCGAGCGGTTATCAAGCTCAGGCAAAAACTGATTCCTACCGACGGTTCTTAGGGCCAGCAGCGTGTCGCGCGACCTCCGGCAACCCGACGACTCAAGCGACCTGGGCAGGGTCGCCTCGCCGGGGCTTTCTGACATCATCCGCAGACTCGACCAGCTCTGGGACGAGCACCCGCTTACCCCTTCCAGCCTCTACGACCTCGAGGGGCAGGAGATCGGCGGCTGCCGCTTGCTCGGTGTGGTCGGGCAGGGCGCCTTTGGCATTGTTTACCACGCCCGCGATGAGCAAGGCGGCCGCGACGTGGCCATCAAGGTGCCGCGTCCCGAGGTGGTGCTGCACGCCCAGCGGATGCAGCGGTTCCGCAACGAGGCGATCGCCGCCGCGACGCTCGACCACCCGGCGATCGTGCCGGTCTACGCGACCGAGTTCGAGGGCCCCGCGCCCCACATTATGTCCGAGTACATCGACGGCCCCGACTTGGGCGAGTGGCTCGCGCGTGCGGCTCGGCCAGTGGACTTTGAGCCGGCGGTGCGATTCATCCTCAAGCTGGTCGACGCGGTGCAGCACGCCCACGGCCGGGGCGTGACCCACCGCGACCTGAAGCCCGGGAACGTGCTGCTCCAGCCCACGGCGAGCCGCCCGCTATCTCTCGACGATTACTCGCCCCGCCTGACCGACTTTGGCCTGGCGGGTTTCGACGCGGTCGAGACCCGTTGCACCAGCTCGAGCATGATGATCGGCACGCCGCTCTACATGCCGCCCGAGCAGGCGGCGGGTGGGGTCGCCGACTGGCCCGCCGCGGACATCTACTCGTTGGGAGTGCTGCTGTTCGAGTTGATTACTAAACAGACGCCCTACCAAGGGCTCACCTACCCGCAGTTGCTGCAGCAGATGCAGGTCGAACGAGCGCCCGATTTTGCGGCGGCGCGGTCTGACGTGCCGCGGGGCCTGCAGGCAATCGTGACGAAGTGCCTGCGGCATGACGCCAGCGACCGGTACGAATCGGCGGGCGAGCTGGCCGCCGACCTGGCTCGATTTCTCAATGGAGAGCGACCGCACGCCCCGCCGGTGAGGGTGACCGACCCGCTGGTCCGCTGGATGCGCAGGCCAGAGCGGTTGCGGCAGGCGGCGTTGTGGACCACGTGCTACCAGGCCGGAACCATTTTTTGGATGTGCCTTGTGATCGCCATCGCGGCGATTTGCGAGGTCTTCCCCGCTGGAACGGCCGCAAAGAGTGTTGTAGCGCTGGGCGTCGTCTGCGGGCTCGTTCATTGCCCGAAGGCGCTGCTCGGCTGGGCCATGCTAAGTGGGGTGCGCTGGGCGTACCCGGTCTCGCTGCTGAGTAGCGCGGTCCTGCTTGGAGTTTTCATCTACTCAACTTTGGCCGAATCAATTGCGTTTGAGTGGAACTACCCGACGCGGTTCTCCAAAGTAAGCAATTTCTCCATCTTGATCCTGGGGAGCACGATTGAGTGCGGGCTTCATCTACTAGCGTGGCCTGCTTGGACGCGGCGGATTAGAGCGGGCAAGTCATTGTCCTGAATGACTTTACGGTGTTTTCGATGGGGGCCCGCGAATGTTTCTGGAAAATACGCGTCACAAATGGCTGATTCGTACGCTTCTGTAAGTAGGGCACGTTCCGTTGGCCTCCGGCAATAAGCCGAGGCACAAGAATGCTTAAGGGAACAACCGAAGCTAACGGTGCGGCCTTTTTTCTACCCACCAAAAAGCCCCTCCGACTTGATCGGGGGGGCTTTTTGCATGGGTTCGCATGGGCTCGTATCTGACCCATCCACGCGGAACTTCGCCCGCGATCTCGCCTTGCGGCAAAATACCTGTGCTTTGCCGGGTTGACGCCGCCGCCGTCGCGCCTAGAAAATGACGGCAAGCCGATGGCATGCCCGACACCGCATCGCGGTGCACGGGGTTACTAACTTCGGTTCCCGCCCGCCGTCCTTCCTAACCGACGGCGCCAGCTGCCCCTCCCCCGTTCCCTGCCGAGATTTTCCTATGAAGCCTCGTGGCTACCGGTCCGCACACTCTGCCTTCACCCTCGTCGAACTGCTGGTGGTGATCGCTATCATCGGCACGCTCATCGCGCTGCTGCTGCCGGCGGTTCAGTCAGCCCGCGAGGCCGCCCGACGCACGCAGTGCATCAACCAACTCCGCGAGATCGGCCTGGCGGTGCAAAACCACCATGACACCGCCGGCTACTTCCCAACCGGACGCGACCGGACCGACCAGTACGGCGTGTCGTGGGCGTTTCGGATCCTTCCCTTCCTTGAAGAGCAGCAGATCTACGACGCCCGCGACCCCAGCGAGCGGGTCGACTCGGAACTGAACGCCGCGGCGATGCGGACGCCGATCGAAGTCTACGCGTGCCCGAGTCGTCGCTCGGCCGACGCCAACCGTGACTTCGACAACGACGACGCCGCGCCGCAGGTCCGCAACGCGGCCGTGCTGGGCGACTACGCCGCCAACGCCGGACTCGAGGAGGACATGGGCATGGAGGGCAACGATTTCCGCAGCGGCAAGGTCGACCGCACGCTGGCTGGCCCGATCTACAGCGGCTCGAAGGTCAAGTCGCGGCACGTGACCGACGGCCTCTCGAAGACGCTCGCCGTCGGCGAGAAGCACCTGCCGCCGGTCGAGCCCGACTGGTCGGAAGAGCGGGTCCACTACCAGCAGGGCGACACCTGCTTCCTCGCCGCCGACCGCATCGAGACCATTTTGCGTGGCGCCGAGGACGGCTTGGCCGTGACCGGCCAGGAGACCAGCTCGCAGCTGTTCGGCGGCCCCCACCCAGGAGTCACGCTTTTCGTCTTCCTGGACGGCCACACCGAGGCCCTCGCCCACAGCGGCCCCAGGGCGACCGGCGTGAACCCCAACCAGGTCGACGACATCCGCGTCGACGAGAAGTGGGAGTGGCTGGCCGCGCTCAGCACGGTCGCCGGCGGCGAGCTCATCGAGGAGTAGTCGCGACCGGCGCCTAGCCAGCGTGGGTGCCCGCCTCGGTCCAAGGCCAGTTGGCGTTGGCGGTGACGCGTGGCATCAGCATCATCGCACCGATGAAGCAGCCGAGCGTCAGCACGGTCAGCAGGATGCCCTGCGACTGCGGCCAGATCGCCGCGCCGAGCGCGACCCCCATGATGGTCGCCCCCGGGACGAAGATGCCCAGCGTCCCCCGCCAGACGCCGATCAGCGTGACCGTCCGCAGCAGGATGATCAGGATCGTGAAGCCAGCCGACGCGAGCACCGCTGCCGGCAGCGTGACGTACTCCTGCGAGAAGTACATCAACGGGTAGGCACCGGCGAACGCCCCGATGGTGAGCAGCAGCATCCAGCGGTCGAACACGGGCGTGGGGTTCGCCTGGACCACGAGCCCGACTGCCATCCCGAACACGACCACGCTCAGCGGACCGAGCCAGGTGAGCTCGCCGAGCCGGTCGATCGGCGCAATGCCGAGCACGTCGATGCGTACCGGCCTGCCGAACAGCAGCCTTTCGTAGTCCCAGCGGTAGTTTGTGCCGGCCGACCGCTGGACGCTGGTCGGCTGCAGCGACAATTCCAGCAGCCGCACGTCCGACCCCCGCGCGGCGAGCGACACCCGGTAGCGGTCGAGCACGCCCGTTGACGCCACCGGTAGCTCGAATAGTCCCTTGCCAACCGCCGAGTACGTGACGCTCAGCGGCGTCGGCTCGGCCGGCAGCTCGCCTGTCCAGCGGAGCCGCCCATCGGCGATCTCTACCCGCCCAACGGCCGCGCCATCGGACTCGACCCGCAGGTCGGCCAGCGAGATCACTCGCGGGGGCAGCGGCAGTTCAATCCGGCATTTGCCGGGCGCCTCCCCTCCGGCGGCGGTGATGACCCCAGCGAACCGAGACTCGTAGATCGACTCCGGCGTGGCGGTCCCCGCGGAGAGTCGCGGCGTCAGCACCACATCGGCCTCAAACGCCGAGACCAGCGCCGCCGGCGCGGCCTCGGCAGCCGGCTCGGGTGGAGCCGCTTCGGCCACGGCGGCGCGGTCCTCGGCCCGGAGCGAGGAGTACTTGGCAGCCTCGCGGGCGGACTGCACTGCTGGGAGCAAGAGTGCTATCAAGGTCGCCATGATTGCGACCACGACCAGCAGCTCTACCAGGGTGAACGCTCGACGACCGGCGGCGCGCATAACGGTCCTTCAATTGACGAAGGGTGGCCTGCGGAGAGGAGAGGGACGCGGGCAGAGCGGCAATCGGACACGCGGGGGGTCATGGCACTGTTGCTATTACTCCGGAGCTGGCCGTGCAATTATTCCGCTGCGGCCCCGGCAAGTGGCGGGCGTCTTGCACCGATCGAGATCGCTGCGCCCGGCTGGCGACCGGCAGGTTACCAAACGGCCTAGGCCGCACTACGATAGACTCAGCCCCGCCCCTGCCTCCTCGACGCCCCACGCATGTTCGGACTGCTTAAACAAACGTTCGCGGATTTCTCGGAGGATGGGTGTCCGCGGATGGCGGCGGCGCTGGCGTACTACGCGTTGTTTTCGCTGCCTCCACTGCTAGTGATTGTCGTGATGATCGTTGGCTCGGTCGCGAGCATGGGGAGCCTGGTCGACAACCAGCAGGCCCGTGAGGCGATCCGACGCGAGGCGGCGGACTCGGTCGGCGAGGAGGCAGCGAAACAGATCGACCAGATGATCGACAAGGCGCAGCAGGCCCCGCGGTCGGCGCTGGGCGTGCTGGGGAGCGTGGGCATCTTCCTGTTCGGCGCGTCCGGCGTGATGGTCCAGCTGCAGGCGGCGCTCAACGAGGTCTGGAACGTGAAGCCCTCGCCCAAGCGGAGCGGCGCCCGCCGCTTCGTGCTGAAGCGGCTGCTGTCGTTCGCGATGGTGCTGGGGGTCGGCTTCGTGCTCTTGGTGTCGCTGGTCGCGAGCACCGTGATGGCGGCGCTCAGCAAGTGGATCACGGTCTACCTGCCGCCCGGGATGACCGCCATGACGCCGATCGTGGTGAGCCTGTCGACCGACCTGCTGGTGGCCGGGCTGCTGTTCGCGGCGATGTTCAAGTGGCTGCCCGACGCGCTGGTGCGGTGGTCGGACGTCTGGATCGGCGCGGCGGTCACCGCGCTGCTGTTCGTGGTCGGCAAGTCGGTGCTCGCGCTGTACTTCGCCAACGCCAACGTCGGCGCCACGTACGGCGCGGCCGGATCGGTGGTGCTGATCCTGGCGTGGGTCTACTACAGCGGGATGATCTTCCTGCTCGGCGCCGAGTTCACCCACGCGGTGGCGGTCAAGCGGCACGGCGCCGTGCGGCCCGCCCGCGGCGCCGTAGTCGTCGAGACGGTCGTGCGCGACCACGCGACCTCCGCCGCCGACCGCGTCCGCCAGGAATCAATGGCGTCGCTTGAGAAGCCGGCGGGCGATTGACGCGCGGGGCCGGCTACTCGCCGACCGCGAACGATGCGCTCGCCGACTCCAACCCGTCGCTGCTCGCCGTGACCTTGACCACGCCCTTGGAGCCGGGCTTTGATCGCAAGACGACCATCGCCTTGCCGTGGAACAGCGGGCAAGAATCTCCGACGAACGGGTTCATCGAGGTCGGGTCGCCGTTGGCGATGCCGACCGCCTCGGCCGGGCCGCTCACCGAGATCTTGATCGTGGCATCGGCGTGCGGGCAGAGCACGCCCGCCGCGTCGACCACCTCGATCTGGACGTAGCAGAGGTCGAGCCCGTCGGCGGCCAGCTGCTTGCGGTCGGGGGTCAGTCGCAGCTGCTCGGGGTCGCCGGCGGTGCGCATCGTGGCGCTGCCGATCTCCTTGCCCTTCAGGTAGGCCACGGCGGTGAGCTCGCCCGGCTCGTAGGGGACGTCCGCCCAGCGGAGTCGGTAGTAGCCCATCAGCTCATCGGAGTCGGCGTCCGGTTCGGGTTTCCCCTCGGTCTTCTTCTGGCGGCCGAGCGACTTGCCGTTGAGTAGCAGCTCGGCCTCGTCGCCGTTGGTGTAGACGTACACCGGGGTCGGCTCGCCGTCGCGGCCGGACCAGTTCCAGTGCGGCAGGATGTGGATGGTCGTGCTCGCCGGCGCCCAGTGGCTGCGGTACAGGTAGTACCGGTCCTTGGGCATGCCGCACAGGTCGACGATGCCGAAGTAGCTGCTGCGGGCCTGGTCCTCGGCCGGCCGCTTGCCGTCGTCCCAGTTGTGGTCGTACGGGGTTGGCTCGCCGAGGTAGTCGAAGCCGGTCCAGACAAACTCGCCGCTGCAGAAGCGGTCGGCCTGCATGCGGGCGAACTCGACGTCGGGGATGTCGGCCCACTTGGCGGCGTTGTGGTCGTAGGAGTCGACTTGCCGCTCGTCGTACGCGAAGTCGGTCTTGTTCTTCGGCAGCGGCAGCTTGTAGAAGCCGCGGGTGCTGAGCGCCGAGGCCGACTCGGTGTAGATGTGCGACATTTTCGGGAACCGCTCGTGCGAGGGCAGGTACTGCCGCCGGTAGTTCCAGCCGAGGATGTCCATCGAGTCGAGCGTTTGCGTTTCGAGGACCTGCAGCATGTGGCAGGCCATCAGCAGCGGCCGCGAGTTGTCGTGCTGGCGGAACTGCTCGGCGACAAAGTCGACCTTGGCCTTCGCGCGCTCGTCCTTTGCGCCGAGGATGGCGCCGATCTCGTTGCCGACGCTCCACACGATGACGCACGGGTGGTTGCGGTCGCGGCGGACGAAGTTGCCGATGTTCCGACGCATGAACGGCTCGAACTGCTTCTGGTCGTGCAGGTCGGCGGTGTCGTCCCACTTGTCGAACAGCTCGTCGATCACCAGCAGACCCATGCGGTCGCACATCTCGAGCAGTTCGGGCGCGGGGGCGTTGTGGCTGGTGCGGATGGCGTTGACGCCCATGTCCTTCATGATCTCGAGCTGCCGCTGCATCGCCCGCGGGTAGAACGCGGCGCCCAGCGGGCCCTGGTCGTGGTGCAGGTTGACGCCGCGCAGCTCCAGGCGTTTGCCGTTGAGGTACAGGCCGTACTTCGGCGTGAACTCCACCTTCCGCACGCCGAACGGGGTGACGGTCTGGTCGAGCTCGCGGTCCTCCTGCATCACCCGCAGCCGAACCGAGTAGAGCGTCGGCGATTCGACGCCCCAGGCCTCGAACTCCTTGAGCTTGAATTCTTGTTCGACCACCACGGCGCCCTGCGCGGGGATGGTCTTGCTCTCGGTCACCGGACCGGCGATGGCGCCCTGCTCATCGGGTCCCAGCAGCACGAGCTCGGCGCTGATGTCCTGCGGTGTGGTCAGATGGTTGCGGATCTCGCTGCGGACCGAGATGGTCGCCTCGCCGGAGTCCGACACCTCGCTCGACACGTGCGTGCCCCAGTGCTCGGCGTGGATCGCCTCGCACACGTACAGCGACACCTTCCGGTACAGGCCGGCGCCGGGGTACCAGCGGCTGCGGTGCTTGGTGGTGTCGGCGTGCACGGCGATCACGTTCTCTTCGCCGAACTTGATGAACTGCGTCGCGTCAACCCAGAACGAGTTGTAGCCGTAGTCCCAGCCGCCGGCCTCCTCGCCGTTGACGTACACCTTAGCCTCCGACATGACGCCGTCGAACAGCAGGTAGACGCGGCGGGTCGAGTCCTCGGCCGAGATCTTCACCTTCCGGCGGTACCACCCCTCGCCACGCCACGGCAGCTTGCCGGTGGCGGCGTCGAGCTGCGGGTCGGGCTTGCCGGAGATTGCCCAGTCGTGCGGGATCTGCACCGTCTGCCAGCCCGCGTCGGCCAGGTCAGTGGCGGCGCCGCGCTCCTGGGGGCCGGGCGCAAACCGCCAGCCGTCGGTCAGGACCTCGACACGCTGCTCGCACTGGGCCAGCGGGGCGCACGCACAGATCAGCAAAAAGCCCACGATCGGGGCCCCCACGAATGGGGAAATGACATTACGCATAAGTATTCTTGGGTTCCGGGCCAAGCCCTTCGGGGCTGGCGCCCGGAAGGAGAATCTGGAGAGGTTAGGTAGAGCCTGTAGTTTGACCGATTGTGGCCTGGGGCTCCAGCAGTGGGCGGCCAAACAGCCGCTAAACCGACCAAAAGAGAGAACCCAGGGGCGTACAACCGTACGTCGTGGGGGGCGGTTTGGTTGGGTTCGAGGCGCCCACAACCGTGAGAATTGTGGGACCCGCTGCTCTCCAGATCTGCCGATTGTGACGGCTACGGCGTGTCGAGGCCGATCGCCTCCTCGCCGTTCCGCGTGGCGGCGGCCCACCAGGCAGTGCGATCGATATCACCGGTCACCGTCCGGACCGAGCCGTCCATCATCGCCGTGTTGACCAGGTTCCCTGCGTGGTAGCTGCGTGAGGTGACTACCGCGTAGGTCGCCTCGGTGGCGCTGCGGCCCTCGCGGGTGCTAACCCAGTCGATATCGTAGCCCTCTTCGCACTGCGTCACTTGGGTGTTGGGCGTCAGGGCCGCGGTAAAGCCCGTTTGGTGAGACCGGCCATCGACCCATTCGGTGTGGCCAGAATTCTGCTTGAATGTGCCCGGCGGCAGCGAGCAGACCTCCGCGGCGGTTGCCGGAACCGTGTTGTCGGCGTGCGAGGCGTCGCGGCGGTAGGGGGTCCAGCCCTTCACCTCGGCCAGCATCAGCGTCTTGCTCGTGCCGTCAGAAATCTGAGCCATCTTCGTCCCGACCGACGCCTGGAACGCCCCGACCTCTTGCTGCTTTCCGGTCGGGTCGAACACCAGGAACACGCCGCGGTTGACGCCGTAATTGAGCGGGTAGTGCATCGGCTGGCCATCGGAGATCCGCACGGTGTCCTGCTCCTCGGAGGGGCATAAGTACGCCGAAACCCGGTAGGCGCCGATGAACCCGTCGCCGAAGACGGTCGACTCATAGTCCTGGTCGTAGTCGATGAGCGACTCAAACTGCGCCTCTTCGAGGTACGGCAAGAGTCGCGCTTGAGGGGACCACTTGCTGCTGCGGGTGTCGGTCCCGTCGACGCCGAAGGTCAGCCGGGCGGGAGGGAGTTTGTCCTGGCTCGACTCGTAGTTCAGGGTGGCCAGCGCGACCTGCTTCAGGTTGTTCATGCACGCGGCCCGGCGGGCGGCGCCGCGGGCGGCCTGGACCGCGGGCAGCAATAGCGCAATCAGCAGCCCAATGATGGCAATCACCACCAGCAGCTCGACCAGCGTAAAGGCGGGCCGCCGAGCAGGGTGGCGGGGTAGGGCGGGGCAGGTAGGGAGCAGTGAGGTGGCCGCAGCGGGCGAGTGGGGACGCATAGCGGTCTCGGCGTGGTGCGGGAATGAGACTCAATCGCAAGAGAAGCACCCTAGCAGTGGACTCGCTGGTCGTCAATCTGCTCGGCAACAAAAAAAGAGCCTCGACCCACGCCGGGTCGAGGCTCTCTGGAGTTCATTCGCTGCTTCGATATTACGCTTGGTCCCGCACGCCTGGGCCCCCACGCCTGGGACTGTGGGCGTGCCGCTGAGCTAGCCGCTGGCGGCGTCGCCGTCGGCGGCGGGCTCCGAGCCGCCGGCTTGCTGGTTCTTCCGTTCGGAGTCGGTCCCCGGCACAATCCGCGGACTGGACGAGCTCTGCTCGATCAGCTCCTTGAGCTGTTCGGAATCGATCACCTCGTACTTCAGGAGCGACTTGGTGATGTTCTCCAAAACGGGGCGCCGCGTTTCGAGGATGTGGCGGGTCCGCTCGAGGCCCTCGTCGATGATCCGCTTGACCTCCTGATCGATCTCGCGGGCGGTCTGCTCGCTGTGGTGCTGCATCCGCGGGCCGTCGGAACCGGCCAGGAACGCGCTGCGGTTGGAGTCGCGGTAGTTGACCCGTCCCAGGCGGCTCATGCCGTAGTCCATGACCATGCTGCGTGCCATCTCGGTGGCGCGTTCGAGGTCGTTCTGGGCTCCGGACGAGACGTCGTCGAAGACCATTTCCTCGGCCACGGTGCCGGCGAGGCAGACCTGAATGCGGCTCTCGAGCTCGCTCTGGGTCATCAGGAAGCGGTCCTCACTGGGCCGCTGCATCATGTACCCCAGCGCGGCCAGGCCGCGCGGGATGATGCTCACCTTGTGCACCGGGTCGGTGTTGGGCAGCGAGTAAGCGACCAGCGCGTGGCCCGCCTCGTGGAAGGCGACCCGCTGCTTCTCGTCGTCGCGGATGATGCGGCTCTTCTTCTCCAGGCCGGCCGAGCTGCGCTCGACCGCCTCGTTGAACTCCTCCATCGTCACGACTTCCTTGCCGTTGCGGGCGGCGAGCAGGGCGGCCTCGTTGACCACGTTGGCCAGGTCGGCCCCGACAAACCCGCTGGTGATCGCCGCCAGCGACTTCACATCCACATCGGCGTCGACCTTGATGTTCTGCAGGTGGACCTCGATGATCTCTTCACGGCCGGCGATGTCGGGGCGGTCGACCAGCACGTGCCGGTCGAAACGGCCCGGACGCATCAGCGCGGGGTCGAGGGTCTCCGGGCGGTTGGTGGCGCCCATAATGATGATGCCGCTGTTGGTGCCGAAGCCGTCCATCTCGACCAGCAGGGCGTTGAGCGTCTGCTCGCGTTCGTCGTGGCCGCCCATGTTGCCGCTGCCGCGGGTCTTGCCAAGGGCGTCGAGCTCGTCGATGAACACGATGCACGGCGCGCGCTGCTCTGCCTGCTGGAACATGTCCCGCACGCGGGCGGCGCCGACGCCGACAAACATCTCGACAAAGTCCGAGCCGCTGAGGCTGAAGAACGGCACGCCCGCCTCGCCGGCTACGGCCTTGCCGAGCAGCGTCTTGCCGGTGCCGGGGGGCCCGACCAGCAGCACGCCCTTGGGGATGCGGCCACCGAGGCTCTGGTAGCGTTCGGGGTTGCGGAGGAAGTCGACCACCTCGCGGAGCTCGTCGACCGCCTCTTCGATGCCGGCGACGTCGTCAAAGGTGACGTCGATATCTTCCTGGGCGTACAGCTTGCCGCGGCTGCGTCCGAACGCCATCGGCGAGCCGGCGCCCCCCATCCGGCGGAGCAGCAGCAGGAACAGCACGATCATGCCAATGAACACCGCAAACCACATCAGGTTGCTCAGCAGCGGGTCGGCCGGCTGGGCGACGCGGTGCGTGATTTCGGTCTGGCCTAGCAGTTCGAGGATCTGGTCGTCGTTGTGATCGCGGTAGCTGACAAACGGCCGCTCCAGCGAGCCACGCTCGCCGGGGATCGCCTCGCCGGTCTCGCGGTCGATCTCGATCCACTCGACCGTGCCGGTCACCTTGCTCGTCGAGACCATGACGTCGGAGAGGTTGGCCAGCTTGACCCGCTTGGGCGTCTTGGAAGACGTGTCCTCGATCTCGATCCAGTGGCGGTATTCCTCGTCGCCCGACTCGGTCTGCTTGCTCTGCTTGACCAACTGCACCAGGTCGGACCAGGCGATCTCCTTCTTGGAGCTGTTGGTGAAGATGGTCACCATCAGCAGCAGCAGCACCCCCAGGCCGAGCAGGTACCACATGTAGCTCCCGCCGTGGGGAGACGGCTTCTTGTTCTTCTCCGAAGACGAGGGCTTCTTATTGGATTCCATCGGCACTTGTCGGGATGGGGGCGTTTGGGGACTGCGGACGCTCGGTTTACCCCTTTTAACGCAAGCCAGGGCGGAAGTGTTCACTCTGACCGGACTTACGCTCCGGCTCGCCTTGCTGGCGGCCGGCAGGGGTTCTAGAATTGCTGGGCCGTGAGGCGACCCTACCCACCTATCGTAACGTAAATGTTACATTGGGCTTAGCGGTCAAACTCCGCAGGGACGCATGCATATTCGCGCCGGGCGCGTTACGACCGGCTCTACCCCTACTAGTCGCTCTGGTTTGCGGCCCTGGCCGACCTAAGCTTGCGTGGTCGCCGATGGCATGGTCATCCGGCAACCAACTTCAATCGCCGCCGCCAACCCCGCTGGTTTAACACGCATCTATGCCCGCAACCGCAAAGAATGTCGCGGTCCTGGGCGCCACCGGCAGCATCGGGCAGAGCGCGCTCGAGGTGATCGCCGCTAGCTCGGGACGCTTGCGGGCGTTTTCGGTGTCGGGCCACACGCGGCTCGATCTGCTGTCGCAGGCGGCGCGGGACCACGGCTCGCGGACCGTTATCGCGACCAACCGCGAGCTGGCCGACGCGCACCGCTGGAGCGGCCTGCCCGGCGGCATCCGCCGGCTCACCGGCCCCGAGGGCCTGGAGGCCGCGGTCGCGGACCCGGCGGTCGACGTCGTGCTGGCGGCCATCGTCGGCGCGGCCGGGCTGCAGAGCACCCTCGCGGCCCTCGAAGCCGGCAAGGTGGTCGCCCTCGCCAACAAAGAGACGCTCGTCATGGCCGGGCCAATCATTCAGGACGTGCTGCAGCAGAAGGGCGGCAGCCTGATCCCGGTCGACAGCGAGCACAGCGCCGTCTTCCAGGCGATGCAGGGCGCCAAGGCCAAGGAGGTCCGGCGGGTCGTGCTGACCGCCAGCGGCGGCCCGTTCCGCACCTGGCCGGTATCGCAGCTGTCGCAGATCACGGTCTCCGAGGCATTGATTCACCCCACCTGGCAGATGGGCCCCAAGATCACGGTCGACTCCGCCACGATGATGAACAAGGCGCTCGAGATCATCGAGGCCCGCTGGCTGTTCAACCTCTCGGCCGAGCAGATCGAGGTGGTGATCCACCCCCAGTCGATCGTGCACTCGTTCGTCGAGTTTGTCGACGGTTCGGTGCTCGCGCAGATGAGCCCGCCCGACATGAAGCTGCCGATCCAGTACGCGCTTGAGTACCCGGACCGACTGCCCGGCCCCGCCGAACGGATCGACTGGTCGGAGCGGATGACCCTCGAGTTCGAACCGCCCGATCCCGAACGTTTCCCGGCCATCGCGTTGGGGCACCAGTGCGCCCGCACCGGCGGCACCAGCGGGGCGGTGCTGAACGCCGCCAACGAGGCGGCCGTCCAGGCGTTCCTGGATGGCGACCTGCACTTCACCGAGATCGTTCCGGCCTGCCGGAGCGTGCTTGAATCGCACAACTTTGAGCCCCGGCCGTCGCTCTCGCGACTGATCGAGCTAGACGCCTGGGCGCGACAGGAGATGAATACGTGGATGCTTGCTTGATGCTGGCCGAGGCCACTTGGTTGGGTTTCGCGCTTGGCGTGCTGAAGGTCGGCGCGGCGCTCGGCTTCGTGATCTTCGTGCACGAGCTGGGGCACTTTGCGGTCGCCAAGATGTGCGGCGTGCAGTGCGACAAATTCTTCGTCGGCTTCGACATCGGCGGCTACAAGCTGAGCCGCAAGGTCGGTGAGACCGAGTACGGCATCGGCATCCTGCCGCTGGGCGGCTACGTCCGCATGCTCGGCCAGAACGACGACCCCTCCAAGATCGCCGAGCAGCTCAAGGAGTCCGAGGCCGCCGCGCAGGACATCGACGATTCCAACACCAAGCTGATCAAGGGCCCGGGCGGCGAGGAGTACCGCGTCGACCGCCGCAGCTACATGGCCAAGTCGGTCCCGCAGCGGATGGCGATCATCTCGGCCGGCGTGATCATGAACATCATCTTCGGCTTCATCTTCGCCGTGATCGCGTTCAGCCTGGGCGCCGAGTACGCCCCGTGTGTGGTCGGCTCGGTCTCGCCCGGCTCGCCCGCCTACCTGGCCGGCCTCGAGCCCGGCGACGACATCCTCAAGCTAAACGACCGAGAGAACCCTAGCTTCAGCCACCTGCGGCAGGACGTCATGCTCGGCGATGTCGAGAAGGGCGTCCGGTGCGAGGTGAAGAAGGCCGCCACCGGCGAGGTCGTCTCAGTCACGCTGCAGCCCAAGGAAACCGCGTTCGGCATGCAGATTGGCATCGCCCAGTCGCGGACTACCGAGCTCTACCCAGAGCTGTTCGCCCTGCCCGGCACGCCCGCCGCGGAAGCGGGCTTCGAGGGGGGCGACCGGATCGTCGCGATCAACGGCGAGCCGGTCAGCAGCTATCGGGACATTCAGATCCAGCAGTTCGCGGCGCTCGGCAAGTCGGCGGAGTACACCGTCGAACGCGGGGGCGGCGACGGACAGACCGCACAGACCGTCAACGTGCAGGCGCCGCCCGCCAAGGTCAGACGGATTGGACCGAAGCTCGCTATGGGGCCGATCACAGCCATCGAGCCGGGCTCTCCCGCCGAAGAAGCAGGACTCAAGGCGGGCGACGTCATCACCCACATCATGGGGCGCCGCGTCGGCGCGGCTGAGCCCGGCGAGGCGAGCTGGGACCCGTCTACCCTGCCCTACAAGCTGCCGCTGGAGGAAGCGGGCGAGATGGAACTGACCGTCCAGCGCGACGCAGAGAGCTTCAGCGTGACGCTGCAGCCCCGCGCCGGGCGATGGTTCGAGGAGCCGACCGGCCCTGGCTCGCCGTTCGCGCTCACCACGCTCGGGCTCACCTACCAGGTGTCGACCGAGGTCGCCGCCGTGGTAGAAGGCACTTCCGCCGCCGACCAGCTCCGCCCGGGCGACGTGATCACCCTCGCGAAGGTGGCGCCGCCGGAGGGGGACGACGCGGGCCTCTCCGCCAGCTCCTTCACCTTCGACGACGACCACCGCAACTGGCCGTTCTTCTTCAACCTGCTGCAGCGCGCGCCGCTCGATACGGGCGTCATGCTGACGGTGAAGCGGGGCGATGAGACGATCAACCTGAACACCTCGCTCAGCGAGTCCGACGGCGTCTTCCAGCCGGACCCGGGGCTGGTTCTGCAGAAGCTGGTGCTGGTGCGTCCCGCCGACAGCATCGACGAGGCCCTCGCCCTGGCGGGCGATCGTGTCTGGACCGACATGACCAGCGTGTTCCGCGTGCTGGGCAAGATTGGCTCCAAGCAGGTTCCGGTAGAGAACGTGAGCGGGCCGCTCGGCATCCTAACGGTGGCCTACAAGTCGGCCGAACTCGGCTGGTCGCCGCTCTTGCTGTTCCTCGTGCTGCTGAGCGTCAACCTGGCGGTGCTCAACTTCCTGCCGATCCCGGTGCTGGACGGCGGGCACATGGTCTTCTTGGCCTGGGAGGGCCTGACCGGCAAGCCGGCAAACGAAAAAGTCGTCGTGGCGCTCCACACGGTTGGGTTCGTCATGCTGCTCGGTTTGATGGCGTTCGCCTTCAGCAACGACATCCGCAACATGTTTGGCGGCAACTCGTTCTAGCGGCAACGCGGACCGAGCCCGCGGCGGGGTGGCGCGCTCTCAAATCGCGCGATGAACCACTAGCGGCGCTCCACGCCCATGCTGGTCGGGCCGCCCTATTGGTAATGCAGGTCCGGTCAGGTAAAGCTGGCAAGCAGCGCGGGTCGCGGCGACCGGTTTTGAGCATTGCGGCGGGGACGCCGATTCTATCAAGGGCGCGAGTCCTGCGCTCCCTGCTAGCAATCCGTACCCCGCCCCGGCCCCCGCATGCTCCACTCCCCCGCCCTCCGCTCTACGCTCGCCCTGATTGTCCTGGCGGCGGCCGGCTGCTCGATGCGGCAGCCGATCAAGGTCTGCATGCAGGGCGACATCGACGCCGCCGCGTCGATGAAGCTCGACAACAACGTCAGCCAGGTCTCTGCCCGCACGCTCCCCGGCGAGCCGTGCAGCGGCCCGCGGATCGCCCTGATCGACATCGACGGGCTGCTGGTCAACCGCAACCTGACCGGCATGTCGTCGATGGGCGAGAACCCGGTGGCGCTGCTGCGTGAGAAGCTGCAGCGGGCCGAACGCGACCCGTGCGTTGCGGCGGTCGTGCTGCGGGTCAACAGCCCGGGCGGCGGCGTCACGGCGTGCGATATCATGCGGTGGGAGCTGACCCAGTTCCGCCAGCGGTCCGGCAAGCCGGTGGTCGCCTGCCTGATGGACGTCGGCGCCGGCGGCGCGTACTACATCGCCACGGCCGCGGACGTGATCACCGCCCACCCGACCACCATCACCGGCGGCGTCGGCGTGATCCTCAATCTGTACGACCTGCAGGACTTCATGCAGCAGCAGAACGTGGTGGAGAACGTCATCCGCAGCGGCGAGAAGATCGACATGGGCACGCCGACCCGCACCATGGACGCCGACGAGGCGGCCATCCTCGAGGGCATCGCCGCGGAGTTCCACAAGCGGTTCAAGGACGCCGTGCTCGCCGCCCGCCCTGCCCTGGCGACCCGGGCCGGCAGCGCCGAGGTGGTCCCGCTGCCGGGCGCTTCCCCCAGCGACGCCGACCCGGAGGACGCCGACAGTGAGCTGGCCGACAGCGACCTGCTTGATGGGCGCGTGCTGACCGGCTCTGACGCGTTGCGGTTGGGCATGGTGGATGAGCTGGGCTACCTGGAGGACGCCGTGCGGCTGGCGGAGGGCGCGGCCGGCGTGATCGGCGCCAAGACCATCGTCTACCGCCGCGACAACGACCGCGCGCTCACCCCCTACGACATCACCCCCAACGTGCCGGGCGGCGGCCTGATGCCGTTTAGCCTGCCGGGCGTCGACCGCGCGCTGCTGCCGACCTTCCTCTACCTTTGGCAGCCCGAGCCGGCCTACGAGAAGACCAGCGGGCCGTAGGCGTCGCCGCGCCGCACCGGTACGATTGCCGGTAGGAACGCACCGCACGAAGCCCCGCCCCGCGAGACTATGGCCAGCCCGACAACCGCCGCCAAAACGCAGCCCGACGCGCCCGCGGCCCCCCCTGCGCCGATCCTCGAAACCCGCAAGCTCGTCAAACGCTACCCCAACGGCGACGTGCTGGCGGTCGACAACGTGTCGCTGTCGATCGAGCCCGGCGAGTACGTCTCGATCATGGGCCCGAGCGGCAGCGGCAAGTCGACCCTGATGAACCTACTCGGCGGGCTCGACACGCCGACCTCCGGCGAGGTGCTGTTCCAGGGCAAGCCGTACGGCGCGTTCGGTTCGCTCGACGCGCTGCGGGCCAAGCACCTGGGCTACGTGTTCCAATCGTTCCACCTGCTGCCGACCCTCACGGCGCTCGAGAACGTGCAGGTGCCGATGTTCGAGAGCAGCCGCACCGCGCCCGAACGCCAAGCGGCGGCGGTCGAGCTGCTGAAGCTGGTGCACATGGAGCACCGCGCCGGCCACAGCCCGCTGCGGCTGAGCGTCGGCGAACGCCAGCGGGTGGCGATCGCGCGGAGCCTGGCGAACAACCCGGAGGTGCTGCTGGCCGACGAGCCGACCGGCAACCTCGACAGCAAGAACGGCGCGGAGGTGCTCGACCTGTTCGACAAGATCCACCGCGAGCACGGCGTCACGCTGGTCGTGATCACCCACGGCGGCGAGGTCGCCGAACGGGCAGAACGGCTGCTCACCTACCGCGACGGCCGCGTCGTGGCCGACCAGCGGCGGTAGCGCCGCCTAGGCCGGCACAAGGTAGTGGGGCGGATCGCTGCGAATCATCGCGATCGCCCTGCCCCGCCCCGCCTGACGCGGTAGAATTCACCAGACGCCCTGGGACGGAACGGGACGCCACCGCCACCGCCTCTACCTTCGAGATTTGATGACGACCCTACGCTCGATCGCCATTCTTCTTGTGCTCGCCCCCGCCGCCTGCTGGGCGCAGTTCACCAAGACGACCGAACACCCGCTGGTCGCGGAGCTCACCACCAAGGGCTTCGAGATCGACGGCGCGCCGATCAAGCTGCTGCCGCCGCTGGTCACGCCCGACATGCCGGCCGACGAGCAGCGGGCGGCGTTCGCCGGCCTGGTGAGCGAGCGGCGGATGGAGAAGTACCTGCAGGACTCGGTGGTCGCGTCGTACAAGCTCGACATCGACGACATCGGCCAGACGGCAGAGCGGGGGACCGTGCGGCGGCTCGACCTGTACTTCGTTGTGCACGGCAGCCTGCAGGTGATCCACGAGAAGGAGCTGTTGTCGAGTCTGATGGGCGGGGAGAAGACCGCGTCGGCCGCCGCCGAGAGCGGCTTCGAGACCTACGCCAAGCCGCTCGACGAGTCGGCCGAACGGCCCGACACCCTGCCGCCCGCCGGCGAGCTTACCTCGGGCATGTTCCGCTACCGGTTCCCGATCCTGGAGAAGGTGGTGGTCAGCGGGCTGGCCAGCAGCGCGGGCATGCACGTCGACGGCGGCGTGGTGCAGTCGGCCGTGTCGCCGCGCGAGCTGCTCGACGACCCCGCCAACCCAACCGAGTGGCGGCCGATCCCCCGCGGCGCCAAGACCGACGCCGAGCTCGGGCCGCCCGAGCCGTTCAAGGGCTTCTACTGCTACCTGCACGCCACGCAGCTTGGCTTTGTTGACAACGCGGTGCTGGTCGAGTGCCACGCGGCGTACATCGAGCCGTACGGCTGGTTCCGCGGCCGCAACCTGCTGGCCTCGAAGCTGCCGCTGCTGATGCAGCAGAACGTCCGCGACTTCCGCCGCAAGCTGAAGGAAGTCGAAGAAAAAGCGAACAAGAACTAGCCGCGAGCCCCGGCGTTAGCCGGGGGAGCAGCGTTCCTGGCCGATTGCTGCGCCCCAACCGGTGACCCACGGCGGAAGCCGTGGGGAATCGAGACGGCTTCCGCCGTGGGTTACTGAGGCGCTCTGGTCAAGTAAGAGCTACGCGAGCAGCATCTCGGCCGGGGGCAGGCCGAGCTTGTTGCAGATCGCGGCGTTCACCTGCTCGATCGACTTCATGCCGTCGATCCGCACGACCAGCTCCTTGGTCATGAACAGGTCGACCACCGGCACGGTCTGCTCGCGGTAGTCGGCCAGCCGCTTGAGCACGGTCTCCTCGACGTCGTCCGCGCGGGCGATCAGCGAACCGCCGCAGACGTCGCACACGTCGGGCTCGGCGGGGCGGTGGTGGATCAGGTTGTAGTCCAGCCCGCAGTCGGAGCAGAGCCGCCGCGCCTGCACCCGCTCGATCACGGCCTCGTCGGTCACGTCCAAGAGCACAACGGCGTCGATGTCGTAGCTCTCGAGGAAGAACTCGGCCTGCGGTTTGTTGCGGGGGAAGCCGTCGAGCATGAAGCCGTAGTTCCAGTCGTGCTCGCGGAGCCGCTGGTCGACCACCTCATCGACGATATCGTCCGGAACGAGCCGGCCGGTGTTCACGATCCGTTTGATCCGCGCGGCGAGCTTGGTGTGGTTCTGGATGTTGAGCCGGAAGATGTCCCCGACGCTGATGTGCACCAGGTCGTACCGGTTCGAGAGCAGCTTGGCTTGGGTCCCCTTGCCGCAGCCGGGGGCTCCCATGATGACGTATTTACGCATTTCTCTGCCGCGTGGGGGGTGCAACGATGCCTAAGGCCCCATTATGCCCGGCTAGGCCTGCCCGTACAGAGCACCACGGCTGAAGCGGTCTGCATTAATGCCGGCATATCCGGCGCATGCGCCAATGCGAGGACGGTTTGCGCTCCGGAGGGCCCCGGCGGAACGGCGCCTCATTCGTCGGCGTCGCCGAGCAGCAGCGAGATCTGGCCCTCTTTGCCGGCCAGGACCCGGACCCCGCCGTCTGCCCGCCGCTCGAAAGTCCCACTGCCTGGCTCCAACTCTAGGCGGTAGTTCCCGCTGGGGGAGTGAAAGCCGATAACACTGCTGGTCACCTCTGCGGGGGTCTGCTCCTGGCCAACGATGTCGAGCGCCCAGCTCCGCGGCTGGTCAGATTTCCCCGAGGCAATGAGCACAAGCCGGTCCTCTGAGCAGGTGATCTTCAGCGTGCCGCCCACGGCGAGTCGCTGCTCCACTGCCAGACGGGTATCGCCCCGCTGCGTCACTGCTGGAGGGCCGTCCACAAGCAGCGGTGTTGCCGCTCCTGCCGGATCGATCGCCACGGGCAGGGCGCCGGCGGGGTCGGCGTTCTTTGCCAGTGGTGGGCGCCCCTCGACAATCGGCAGCGTGGCGCAGGTCAGCGTGTTCTCGAGCAGCCGCTTGTCGTGCACCGTCGAGGCCCGCGTCTCGTCGAAAAGGTGCAGGTCGCGGATCGACAGCCTGTCCCGATCCCAGTAGAGGTTCACGCGGTAGAAGCGGCTGTTGAACCAGGCCGAACGCCGCCCTTCTTCGCGCCAGTCGTCCAGGCAGACAAACGCTGTCGGGGGCGTGACGGGGAACCTCTCGCGGAACCACTCGCCCGATTCGGCGAGCGTCTCGACGCGGATCTTTCCGCTGCGGGCAAGGCCGGCGATGCGTTCCGCCTGCATCTCGAGGCCGCTGCCCATGGCGTCCCAACCGAACGAGTTCTCCTGGCCGGCCTGGGTGTAGGCGAAGGCCAGCGGCGGGCCGGTGGTCAGCGCGTCGAGGAACCAGTCGACCCATTTCGCAGACCCGCCCGCGTGCGAGTAGACCGGTTCGAGGCTCGTGATCGACGGCGCCCGGCCGTACTGGTAGATCGGGTCGCTGCCGAGCATGCGGAACACGGGCACGTTGATCTGCGCGCCGGCGTGCTGGGCCGGCATGTACGCGTTCAGTCGGCTGGGGTAGTAGGCCTGGTTCCAGTAGCCGCCCCACAGCGTGTAGCCGTCGGTGCCGATCTGGTCCTTGCAGTTGCACGACGCGACAATCCCGTACTCCTCGCTAAGGTAGGCGAGCGTCACCTCGTCGATGTACCACGCGCCGACCGATCGCGGGTAGTAGCCGAACACTTCTTTGAACTTCGCCATGTACGCGTCGGCGATCTTCCGGCGTTCCGCGGGAGTGTAGCCCGGCGAGAACGCGATGTTGGCGGTCGACACCCAGTCGTGGTCGCCACGCCAGGCGATGCCGGCGGCCTCGATCAGCGGACGAGGCAGCTCCCACCAGGCGGCGATCTCGTCGTTGGGGCCCGCGTGCTGCTTGAGCAGCTGTTGGTACTTGGGGTTGATGAGGGCGTCGTACTGCAGGGCCCAGGTGACCGGCAGCTCGTGCTTGCCGAACAGCTCTACCTGCCGCCGCGTGGCGCCTAGCAGCACCTCCTCCGAGTCGCGGAGCCGGTAGTCCTCGTTGCGGATGAAGTTGTAGATCGTGACGATCCGCGGGGCGGGGCTCGGCGTCTCGGCCGCGGCATCCGGCAGCAAGACCACCGCGACGCCAAGCAGCAGGCACGCCAGGGTGGAGGGGCGCAGGGTGCGGTTCACACGAGCGAGCGGCAAAAAAGAGATCGTCATCGAGGCGGGCTTTGGTGCGGGATGAATCGTGGCAGGGAGGAGGCGGCGAACTGCGGAGAAAGCCCGCGCGTAAAGAGGCATCCGCCCGCGGGCAGTCGGCGTACCTACCCCATGGCCGTTTGGGCCGATTCCTGACGGGAATTCGCCGGCAAAAGGTCGACTCGTTTGCCTCGCCGCCGCTCGGCGACCGCGCCTTGCCGCTACCCGGGCCCGAACACCTGCAGCAGCCGCCGCAGGTAGGCGCCGGAGCCGTCGTCGAAGACGAGGCGGGCCAGCAGCAGGCAGGCGATCAGCACAATCAGGAGCAGCGCCGGCGCGACCGCGGTCAATACGGCTTGGCGGCGTTGGTGGTTGCCGAGCATCGTCCGCGAGAGGGCGATCGACACCAGGCACGCCCCGGGAAAAATCATCACGACCGCGGCAAACACCACCGTGGTTAGCGTCGCGGATTCGGGCGGCTCGAACAGCTTCGTGGCGAACAACGCCGGGCCGATGCCGACCACCCCCAGCACCGCGAACAAGATGTTGCTGTACGTGACCGCCCGCTCGGCGAGTGACTTGCCAGAGTCTTTTCGCATAGAGTGTCTGATCCGCGACAGAGGTCTTGATACGCGACAAGGGGGTCCGGCTAACGCACGGGCAGGACGCCGGAAAAGTCCACCTGCGATCAGGGGTAAGCCCTGCCGGGTGGGGCCGACAGTCTACGGGCCTGCCAGCAGCGGCGCCACAGGAAAACCAACCACCAAGTCCAACGATATGAACGAGAAGACGCCGGCCGCGACCATCGGCTGGGAAGACTTCGCCCGCGTCGACCTGCGGGTGGGGACCATTGTCCGCGCCGAGCCGTTCGCCGAGGCCCGACGGCCGGCCTACAAGCTGTGGATCGATTTCGGCCCCGAGCTGGGCGAGCGGAAGTCCTCCGCACAGATCACCTCGCACTACCAGCCAGAGGAGTTGGTTGGCACGCAGGTCGTGGCGGTGGTGAACTTCCCTCCCAAGCAGATCGGCCCGCTGATGTCCGAGGTGCTGGTGACCGGCTTCGAGGACGAGCACGGCGCGATCGTGCTGACGCGGCCCGACAAGCCGGCGGCGAACGGGGCGCGGCTGTGCTGACGGGGGGACCGTCGGGCAAACAAAAAAGGCGGCCCGACCCACTGGGGATCGGACCGCCTCGGATTAGCTTTGACCAGCCCTCTTCCGTACGAAGGAAGCGGGGCTTTGGCTAAGGGTTCACATCTACTCGGTTGCCGCTCGCTCAGTTGCAGCCACAGTCGCTGGCCGGAGCCGAAGCCTCACCCTCGCAGCCGCTGTCGCAGCTGTTGCAGGGGCAAGCCGGGACCATACGGGTGACGGTCACAGGGACTTCCTTGCAGACCATCTTCGGGACGCAGCGGGTCACGGTGTAGGGCACCTTGCGGGGCACACACTTCTTGACCTGAACCGTCTTCTGGCAGCAAACCGGCTTGCAAACCGTGTAGCACACGGTCTTGGTGCGGCACTCGGGAACCATCTTGCAGACCTTGTAGCAGCAGGTCTTGGTCTCGGGGACCATGGTGCAGACCTTGTAGCAGCAGGTCTTGGTGCGGGGCTCGCAGACCGTCTTCGTGCAGCAGACCTGCTTCTCGATGCACTCCGGCACCCAGACCTTCTTGCACTTCTTGATCGGCGGGCACTGCACGCACTCGGTGTGGCAGGCGCCCGGCTTGTAGCAGCACTTGCAGCCACAGGCGTCGTAGACCCACTCACCCGGCTCGCGGACAACCTTCTTCCGCATCGGGCCCGGGACTTCCCACTCCTGCTTTTCCCAGTGACCGCTCTGGACCGTGATGGTCTTCGTGTAAGGAACCTGCTTCCGCACGGTGTAGTTCACCTCGCGGGTGCGGGTCTCCCAGACCGGCTTGCACACGGTGTACTCACGGGTCTTGGTTTCCCAGACCGGGTTGCACACGGTGTACTGAACTTCCTTCTGACGGGTTTCCCAAACCGGCTTGCACACGGTGTACTCGCGGGTGCGGGTTTCCCAGACAGGCTTGCACACGGTGTAGCAGCGGGTCTTGGTTTCCCAAACCGGCTTGCACACGGTGTACTGAACTTCCTTCTGCCGGGTTTCCCAGACAGGCTTGCACACGGTGTAGCTGCGGGTCTTGGTTTCCCAGACCGGCTTGCAGACCGTGTAGTTCACTTCCTTCTGACGCTGCTCTTTCACGTACTTCGTGTAGTTCACGATCTTGTCTTCGCAGACTTGGTCGTAAACGGTCTTGTAGCAGGTGACTTCCTGCTGCTCGTAAATCTTGCACCGCACCGTCTTCATCACGGTGTGGGTCTCGGGCACGCAACACGGGCCACAGTTGCCGTACCGCACTGCGCCACAGTACCGGGCGTCGGCTTGCGCGGCCGCAAGCACGATTACCAGGCCTGCCATCAGCGGCATTCCAATCAAGCGTTTCATCGTAGGGGTCGCCTCCTTCAACTAACTGCACGGGGGATATAGGGGGGCTGGTCAAGACGGGACGATTCCGTCCGTAGATACTTCGGGTTGCCCAGCCGGTGTTCCTTAGCAGAGTTACGCAAATTCGCTAACCGATTGGGTTGTCCGGATTCGCCCTGATTTCGCACGTGGCATTTCCCTAACTGGCGTGACGATAGGGGGTTAGGGAAGAGGCTGCGCACGCAGCAAGCAGTTTGGGGGGTGCGGTTGTTCCGCCGGCGCCGTAGGGGACGGTGGGGGGGGTCGGAACACCTGCTCCGGACGTACCGCTGAGAAACCACCAACGGGCCGCCGAGTCCGGCCTCGGCGTCTGCCGTAAGTGTCGATCTGGCTTGCCTTTTCGCCGATTCGACCTTACAAATACCCCCGCGGCGGCTCGCTTGCCCCTGCCGCGGAATCCCACCGCCTCGCCCCCAACGATTTTTTGAGCTCACCCAAGCGAAAACCTGGCGCCGTCGACCCCGAGTCGGTCCCCAAGGCAGTGGTGAGCCGGCTGAGCCTGTACCTCCGCGAGCTGCAGCACCTGCTCCGTGACGAGCAGGCCACGGTCAGTTCCAGCCAGCTCGGCCAGCTGCTCGGCTTCAGCGACGCCCAGGTGCGGAAGGACCTGGCGTACTTCGGGCACTTTGGGCACCCCGGCATCGGCTACCGCTGCGACGAGCTGGTCTCCGCGATCCGCAGCATCCTGGGCACCGACCGCGAGTGGACCATCGCCATGGTCGGCGCCGGCAACCTCGGCCGGGCGCTGCTTGGCTACCGGGGGTTTGCCTCACAGGGGTTCCGGATTGTCGCCGCGTTTGACGAGGCTGCCGACCGGGTCCACCAGACGATCGAGGGGGTCGAGGTCTACCCGATGACCCGCCTGGACGAGGTGGTCCGCGACCGGGCGATCTCGTTCGGCCTGGTCGCCGTGCCCGCGGCGGCCGCCCAGGGGGTAGCCGACCGGCTGATCGCGTCGGGCGTGTCGGGCATCCTGAATTTCGCCCCGGTGATGCTGAACCTGCCCTCAGGAGTCAGCATCGTAAGTGTAGACCTGGCGACCGAACTTGAGCGGCTGTCGTTCTCGGTGGCCAACCGCGGCGGGGAAAAACCGGCAGAACCGGCCCCGGAAAAGCCCCTTTAGCAGACCCCCGGGTGTGCGGTAGAATAACGCGTTCGGCACAGCCCCCAGCGGCTGCGGCCCCTTCAGCCCCGTAGTGTAATGGTAACACTAGGGATTTTGATTCCCTCATTCCAGGTTCGAGCCCTGGCGGGGTTGCTTCCTTTCTGCGGAGCAGCCAGTCGATAGCGGAGCAGCCGGCAAGCGGTGGAGCAGCGGGCGAGTTGTGCCTCGCCGCCGCGATTTCCACTGTTCTGACTCAACGTTTGTTCTGACTCAACTTTCGAAGGCCGCGTGAAAGCCATCAGCAGCTCGATCATCGTCTTGGCCGGAGCGATCTTGATCGGGGCTGGAGTGCAGCACAACGCGTACGAATGGGCCGCAATCGTCGGGCTCGTGGTGGGCGCAATTGGGTTGGGCGCCTGGCTCGGGTACCTGGGCTTCTGGGACTGGATTCTCAGCGGGCCCCCTCAAGCAAGTGACAACAATGCAGAAAGTGACCCATGATCGACTCCCCGGAAGCCAAGTTCGCCGTCGCCGCCGTTAGGGAGGCCGCCCAACTGGTCCGCCGCGTGCAGGCCGAGATGGTCACCGACGCCCTCGAGAAGGGCGACAAATCGCCGGTCACCGTCGGCGACTTCACCGCCCAGGCGGTCATCGCCCGGCGGCTGCAGGACAACTTCCCGGGCGTGAAGCTGGTAGGCGAAGAGTCGGCCGCCGACCTCCGCGAGGAAGCAGGCACCGAGACCCTCGAGCAGGTTACGCACTTCGTGCGGATGGTACTGCCGCACGCCACCGCGGAAGAGGTCTGCGACTGGATCGACTTCGGCACGGCCGACGCCGAGGGCGAGTACTGGACCCTCGACCCGATCGACGGCACCAAGGGCTTCCTGCGGGGCGACCAGTACGCCGTCGCCTTCGCCCTGATCAAGGACGGCCAGGTGCAGGTCGCTGCGCTGGGGTGCCCCGAACTGGCCGATGCGACCAGCCCCGCCAAGGGGGGCGATGGCTCGGTCCTGTTGGCCGCGAAAGGGCAGGGCGCCCGCTGCCAGTCGATGGCCGACCCGTCCGCCGAGTGGAAGCCGCTGAGCACGTCGGACCTGTCCGACCCGGCCGGCGCCCGCGTGCTCCGCTCGGTCGAGAAGGGCCACACCAACATGGGCCAGATCGACTACTTCGCCGAGGCGCTCGGCATCACGGCCGACCCGGTCGGGATGGACAGCCAGGCCAAGTACGCGGTTCTGGCCGCCGGCGGCGGCGAGATGCTGCTGCGGCTGATGTCGCCGAAGATGCCGGACTACCAGGAGCGGATCTGGGACCAAGCGGCGGGTTCGCTCGTCATCACCGAAGCCGGCGGCCGCGTCACCGACCTCGATGGCCGCCCGCTCGACTTCTCCCACGGCCGCACCCTCGCCCAGAACCGCGGCGTGCTGGCCACCAACGGCCCCCTGCACGACGCGGCGCTCGAGGCGCTCAAGAGCGTCGGCGCCTAACACCATTCAAGAATAGCCGGCGAGCTACGCCTCGCCGGGATGACGCTGCTGCAGGGTCACGGATTGCGCAGGAAGATGAAGCCGGTGCACTTTCGGGAATCTCGAATCTGACCGAGGTTGTCACAACCTCAGCGAGTTCGCTGCCGTTCTTCGGCGCCGCGGATGATGCAACCTCGCTCAGTTGGCTCATCTACGCACCGACCGAAGTGAGCTGCACCTACGCGGGTTTGGCGGCGACCGAAACCGGAGTCGGGTGGTTCAACTTCGGGCCGTCGCTTTAGCGAGCCAAGCGACCCATGACGAAGCGTTCCTTACGGACTTGGGGCAAGAGCCGCATCGCCGAGAACATCCCCTTTGCAACCCGATGACTTCGTCACAATTTACGAATTTGTCACGGGCCAAATTAACCGATTTGTTTTTTTCGCAGCGAGGAATCTGGGAAAAAGTAAGTCAGGGTGACTGAGAACGCAGCACCTAAAATAGCGGCGGGGATGAACACTGAACTGTACGCGCTGATAAAGAGACCAGAGCCTGCTCCTGCGAAGAACCCCATGAGTAACAAACCCATAGGAACACTCAGCGTTCCAACTAGGCCAGTCAGTGTGCCTAAACCTAAGGACGCAAATAGAGATACTGGCTTGCCGCGAAGAAAGAGCAGCCACGGTATCCATGTCCACGCAAAGATATACAGACAGACTACAAAGCCAGCAGTGCTGCTAAGCCCTTCCTGAGTCGCGACCGCGATTACTGCACAGAATATCGCCCCGATGGTCATCAGGCCGATCAGATTGCGAATCGTGACACGTATAACACGCTGTTCATGCATAACAAGTAAATCCGATGATGGATCGGTGGGCGCGCCGACTCACTAAGAGCCGGTATGCTGAGCAGACTCTGCAGGCGAAGCTTTTGGGATTGATGGTAGCCTTTTTGGTGCACGAAAAGATACTGCGAACTGACGGAGGTTGTGTCGTGCGGGGGATTCCGCTCTGCCAAAACCGCCGTCGGTGGACATCACTTCCATCAGAATCGGCTCCAGCAAAGTTGCCGAGGTGTGCCCAACCTCAGCGACTTGAGTCCCGGTTCTTCGACGCGCAGGGGTCAAACGCCGGCGCGTTTGGCGCCCGCCGACTTAACCTCGTTTGTGCCTTAGAACGGTGTTCGCGATGTAGACCGCGCCGCTCTACTCCTCTGCCTCCTGCGGGTACCGAATCAACACCCGGCAAGCCAGCACAAAGAACACCGCGCCTACGGCGACGAACGCCACGTTGCCGGTCATCACCTGGGCGTCCGTCAGCTCGCCGAACTTCGCCACGAGCCGCCACGCGTTCAGGCCGCCGTTGACGAACGCGTGGCAGGCGATGCTCGGCCAGATCGAGCCGGTCCGCCAGGCGATCACGCCGAGCCACACGCCCATCGGCAGCGCCACCGCGATGTTGGGCGGCATGATGTGGGCCAACGCGAACAGCACCGACGCGACGCCGATGCCCCACGCCGGGCCCCATCGCTGGATCAGCCGCTGCTGCACAAAGCCGCGGAACAGCATCTCCTCGCAGAAGCCGGGCACGAGCGCAATCAGCAGCACGAACACGACCCCCTGGGCCGGCGTCACGTTCTCGAAGAACGCCACGAACGAGTTGTCGGTGAGCCCGAGCGGTTCGGCCCAGCTGGCGACCCAGGTCGCCAGCGCGATCGCCACGGCCAGCGGCACGATCGAGCCGACCACTGTCAGCCCGTACAGCGCGCCCGCATTGCGGACGCGGTTGAAACCGAGGCGGCGCTTCAGCGATTCGGGCGAGAGCCAGCCCGCGAGCAGCGTCACGACCCCGAACGCGCCCGGGCCGGCGGCCACCAGCACCAGCATGCCGGCCGGCGACGAGATCACCTCGAGCACGCGGTCGCCCAGCTCGGCCGGCGGCACGCCCTGAGCCGCTAGGGAAATGGCCACGACGATGGCGATGCCGGCCTGCAATGCTACAGCCAGGGCGACGCCCGCGAACGGGGCCAGCAACGCTGTCCAGACACGCGGCTTGGCCGGCGGCGGAGCGGTCATTGGTTCCGGTGGCAATTCGGAATGATCGGCTCGGTTCTCGTCCATGGCGGGTCCAGAGTTGGGTGGCCGGCGGCTGAAGAGTCGCCGAACCAACTATTCGCCTCCTAGAGGCAGATCTTGGCTGCCAGCCACGACGATTAGTCGCGGGCACACGTAGGATCACGCAGCGCCAGCGGGGAAGAGCACCGGCAAGCCAAGCCCGCGGACCCGCCGGCTATTCGCCTAGTGCGGACTTCACCCGCTCGATGGTCTCGCTGCTCTGCAGCTCGAGCTTGCCGAAGCCGCGTAGCGCGCCGGCTTGTTCGGCGGCGTCCTGGTGCTCGGGGTAGTTGGTGATCAGCATCACCGGGGTCGAGGAGAGCTGCTCGTCGGCCTTGATCTGGCGGATGATATCGAGTCCGTCGGTGTAGTCGATGTCGAGCTTGCGGTTGACGACCACCAGGTCGTAGGCCGTGTCGCGCAGCTTGGGCAGCGCGTCGGCCGCGCTGTCGGCCTGGTCGAGCACGCAGTCGAAGTTGCCCGTGAAGAACCGCTTGAGCGAGCCGTGGTCGGGGCCGCAGTTGCCGATGTCGAGGATACGCTTCATGGGGTCCCTTGTGGGGCGCTCTTGCT
Organism: Posidoniimonas polymericola; assembly: GCF_007859935.1. Classification (NCBI taxonomy): domain Bacteria; kingdom Pseudomonadati; phylum Planctomycetota; class Planctomycetia; order Pirellulales; family Lacipirellulaceae; genus Posidoniimonas; species Posidoniimonas polymericola. The sequence goes on from NZ_SJPO01000002.1 coordinate 759,233, forward strand.
TGGTGTGGGTGGCCGACCCGGCGGAGGACAACCCCCTCCCCCAACCAGGGAGGGGGATTGGCTTGGGCGGGGCTTGGCAACGAATGGCAGACAGCCAACGGCTAACTGCCAAGAGTCAATCGAATCAATCGCCCTTGTTCTCGATGGCGAACAGGTGCGTCTTGTTCGAGATGTACAGCACGCCGTCCGCGATGATGGGGGTCGAGTAGACGCTGTTCTTCATGTCGATGGCGCCGTAGTAGGGGACCATCTCGCCGCCGTCGTCCTTCATGGCCACGTTGGGGTCGGCCGAGTGGCGGAAGATCGCGACCTCGCCCTCCTCGTCGCCGATGTAGACCTTGTCGTCGACGATCAGCGGCGAGCCCCACGCGGCGGCGAACATGTCGTACACCCAGTGCCGCTCGCCGGACTTGGCGTCCAGGCAGTGGAACAGCCCGCTGAAGTCGGCGATGTAGAGGATGTCGTCCTTGATGGCGACCGTGCCGCAGCTGCGGTGCATCTCCTCCTCGAAGTCGATCTCACCGTCGTCGTTCGAGTCGACCGTGCTGTAGTGCCAGAGCGCGGCCGAGTTGGGGTTCGGCCGGGCGAAGTCGCCCTCGTCGGGCACGACGGCCTGGATCCGCTTGTGGGGGATCGGCTCGTCCGGGTTCTTGGAGTTGAACGCCAGCTCGGGGCTGACGTCGCCGCGCTTGGTGGGGTCGATGCACCACAGGTGGCCGACCCCCTCGCCGTGCTCCGGGTCCTGGCCCACCGCGACGTACACCAGTTCGTCGTAGATGACCGGCGTAGCGATGATGTTGTTGCGGGTGCCGCGGCCGCCGAGGACCCACTTGCTGTCCTTCGGGTTGGCGTCGAACTTCCACAGCAGCTTGCTGCCGCCCTGGCCGTCGCCCTTGGGGTCGAAGCTGTAGACCCAGCCGTCGCCGCCGCCGAAGATCGCCTGGGGCTGTCCACCAAGCACCGCGTAGCTCGGGCTCGACCATTGGCCGTGCAGGATGTTCGAGCCGGGCGACTTGTCGGTCCACAGCAGCTTGCCGGTCTCTTTGTCCAGGGCGATAAAGCTCGGTGCGTTGGGCGCCGGCAGGTTGATGTGCGACTCGTCCAGGCCGTTCGAGGTGTTGACCAGCAGGATGTCGCCGACCGAGGTCACGCTGCACGCGCACATGTTGTGCTGGCTGACGCCCAGCTCGCGCATCATGTCGAACACCCACACGACATCGGCCTCGTTCTCCTCGGTGTGCTCCTCGTCCTGGTAGGGGCCGTCGTTCTCGCCGTCGCGGAAGCCCTCGGGGTCGAGGCAGCGGACCTCGCCGCGGCTGGTCACGAACCACAGCCGCTTGCCCTCCACCAGCGGGGCGCAGCAGATGCCCTGCAGCGGCCAGTCGTGCACGCGGCCGGTCTTGAGCTTCTCGCTGGAGTGCTGCCACAGGAACCTGCCGTCGCGGATGTCGAAGCACAGCAGGCAGCCGAGGTCGACCTCCGCCGGGTACCGCGCGAGCCAGCCGCCCGAGTTGTTGGTGCCGACAAACGCCTTGCCGCCGGCCACGACCACGTTGCCGTAGGTCTGCGAGCCGAGCTGCGCGGCCCAGCGGATGTTGCGGGCCGAGCTCGAGTCCCACTCGCCGGTGCGGAAGTCGAACTCGCCGACGTCCCAGTCGGTGGGCGTGTTGTCGGCGACCGGCACGTTGTTGCGCGTCCCGCTGCCGGCCCACTGGTTCCACTCAAGGGTCGGCTCTGCGGCCGAGCACCAGGAGGAGGTCGTTAAACAAGCGGCGGCTACGATCAGTAGACGGTTCATACGCGTGGGGCCTTGGGGGGTGCCTGGATTGCGGTGGGGGCGCGTGCCGGCCGGCGGGCGCCGCGGCTCTTTTAAATCTAACGCGGTCGACGCCCTCGGCTAGTTGGGCGTGACCGACAGGTTGTCGACGTAGAACTCGGCGTCCTTGGAGTCGCCGAACATGCCGGGGCTGCCGCTGTAGTTGGGCGCCTTGTCGGTGATCTCCATGGTCCACTCCGACGGCTCGTCCTCGTCACGCGGCCACACCTTCGCAGAGACGTACGCCACGCCCGCCGGCTCGTCGGGCTGGACCTTCAGCTTCATGGTGTACCACTTGTCGGGCGAAAACTCCATCGGCACGGTCGCCTGGCTGCGGCGGTCGTGCGTGCACCAGCTGTACAGCCGGGCCTCGCCGTTGGGGCCGAACAGCGTGAAGGTGTAGCAGCTGTTGATCAGGCCCGCCGAGGGGAGCTTGATGGCCGAGCTGCTGGTCTCCACGGGGAACTCGGGCGCGGGGCCGGACGACTCGCCGGCGACGCCGGTCTTCATCTGGATGTCCGCCTGCACGGTGTAGTTGGACAGCTCGGGCGAGCCCATCCACATCCGGCTGCGGGTGCCGAGCTTGGTGGTCGGCGCGCCGGGGCGGGTCGGCAGCTCGACCGGCTTGGCCAGGTACTGGTTGCCCGACTCGTCCTCACGCAGGTTGTAGCGGATGCGGCCGCCGACCCAGGTCAGCGGCACGTCGCGGCGGGAGTCGAAGGTGAACTCCCACGGCAGCGGCGGCACCACACGCACGCGGGCGCTGGCGGTGAGCTCGCCGTACTTGCAGGTGATCAACGCGCACTCGTGCTGCGCGTCGGTAGGGGCGGCGTACACGCAGCCGTGGGCCTCGGACATTGATCGTGTCGAGCCGGGACCGGCGACCGAGAATTCCAGCTCCGGGCCCCCCTGCGGGTCGACAATCTCGTCGCCCTTGGCGTTGAAGAACCGCACGGTGTACTCCTGCGTGTCGCCCGGCTTCATCAGCACGTCCCACGGCGAGAGCTGGATGTGGGTCACCTGGCGGTCGACGACCGGCGCCGGCTCGGCGAGGGTGTGCGAGTCGTGCTGCTGGTGCGGCGCCTCGGCCGACTTGTCGGCGATGCAGTACAGCTGCTCGCTGGTGGTCAGGTAGACGCGGCCGTGCGACACAATCGGGCTGGCGTTGACCTCCTCGCCGCCCAGCCGCTCTCGCTGCAGCACGTCGACGCCGCGGCGTGACGGCTTGAGGATGTAGAACATGCCCTCGTTGGTGCAGGTGTAGATCTTGCCGTCGGCGTAGACCGGCGTGCCGCGCATCGCGCGGCCGAGGGTCCGCTTGCCGACCTGCTTGCCGGTCTTGGCGTCGAAGATGTTCATCTTGGCGGTGTCGGTGATCGTGTAGAGCCGGCCGTCGATCAGCAGCGGCGAGCTCTTGCCGACCATCTCCTGGGGCAGGATCCACTCCTCGTCGCCGAGCTCGAGGTCGCCCTGCTTCGTGCCGTCGATCGCGACCACGGCGCCCATGGTCGCGCCGACCACGTTCTCCTCGCTCTGGCCGGAATAGACCCAGCCGTTGGGACCGACCACCGGCGAGACGTTCAGCCCGCGGCGCGACAGCGGGTAGCTCCAGACGTGCTCGCCGGTCGCGGCCTTGAACGACCACACCTTGCCGTCGCCGGAGCCGAAGACCAGCACGTCCTGGTCGTTGATGCGGGCCAGGGCCGGGGTGCTGTAGGTGGTGTCCTCGGGGATCAGCGTGGTGCCGCTGAGCCAGCGGAGCTCGCCGGTCGCCTTGTCGAAGGCCATGAAGCGGTGGGCCGGCTTGGCCAGCAGTGACCACTGCGGCGTGTCGCCCCAGCCGATCACCACCGCGCTGGTGATGACGGTGTCCTTGTAGATGAGCGGGAAATTGGTGCGGCCGCCGTAGGTCGACAGCAGGCCGAGCTCCTCGTGCAGGCTCCGCTCCCAGACCGGTTTGCCGGTGTCGCCTTCTAGGCAGCAGAAGTAACCGGACACTCCGTTGGCGTAGACGCGGCCGGTCTCGGGGTCGCCCACCACGCTCGACCAGCCGACGCGGGTGTCCGGGACGTCGGACAGGTAGACATTGAAGCGGTGCTCCCACAGCACCTCGCCGGTCGCGGCGTCGGCGCACACGACCTTTTCTCCCTCGGTGGCCGTGCCTGGTTGATCACGGACCAGCGTGTAGAGCCTGCCCGACATGACGATCGGGGTCGAGCGGCCCGCCAGCTCGGCGTTCTTCCACAGCAGGTTGCTCCCCTCGCCGCCGGCGGGGTCCCAGCTCTCGGGGAGGTTGGTCTCTTGGGAGGTGTTGTCGTAGTTCGGTCCCCGCCAGTTGGGCCAGTCGAGGGGGTCGGCTGCTTGGCAGCAGGCGACGGTTGCCGCCAGGAAGACGCCAACAGCGGGAATCCGAAAGAAGGGGACCGTGAGGGTTGAGGTCATGTGGTGGGTTGGCTGAGGGGTGCGGGCAAAGACAAGCGTACGGACTGGGCGCTCTGCGTCGTGTGGTCGCTGGGCAAGGCCTTTTTGACCGAAGCCCAGGCAGTTTAAGGATATCAGGGCCCGCGGCGGCAGGCTACGTCTGGCGCGATCACGCACGGCACAATCGCTACAGCCGGAACAGGCTCCGGGCGCTGCAAACTTTGCCTAAGCGAAGCTGTAACCCATTCGCCCGAAAAAGCTTGCGATGATTCAAGGGGGGTTTTCGAGGGGGCCGATATGCGTTGATGTCGCGAAGTGAAAGCGTTCGTGACAACTGAGGCAATGAGGCCTAAGCGTCAACAAACCGGCCCGGACTGCTTCGAGTCAAGGATTGGCTCGACTGGTGTTGATGCTCAACAATGCGGACCCCCCCGGCGTCCCCCGCCTTCCGCTAACGGCCGACTCGGCGCGTCTGGTTCAGGATCCCCCAGAGCCAACGCAAGCGCACGGCGCCCAAGCAGCTGCTCGCCAGGATTCCAACTGGTTGGAGTTGCCCAAGCCCAGGCGCCAGCGCCGCGTCGCCGAGTCGTTAGTTCGCGAATGATCAAGGCGCCCCGCGGAGTCCGATCGTAACAGGAGTTGTTTGTGATGAAGTGGAACCTCTTGGGAGCGCTCGTGCTGAGCATTTCGATGGCGGCCCCCACCTTGGGTGGTGGTCTGCTTGGCAAAATGTGCAGCGACGGCTGCGGGTGTTGCGAGCCGTCTTGCGGCTGCGACGAGCCATCGTGTTGTGCGGAACCTAGCTGCGGCTGTGACAGCTGCGGCGACCCCTCTTGCTGCTGCGAAGAGCCGTCCTGCGGCTGCGACTCGTGCGGCAGCTGCTGCTCGAAGAAGAGCTGCTGCCTGCTGGACAAGCTGTTCGGCAAGAAGAAGAGCTGCTCGAGCTGCTGCGAGCCCTCGTGCTGTGCCGACCCGTCGTGCTGTGCTTCGGACAGCTGCTGTGAAGAGCCGTCGTGCTGTGCTTCTGACAGCTGCTGCGAGCCTTCCTGCGGCTGCGACTCGTGCGGCAGCTGCTGCTCGAAGAAGCCTTGCCTGCTAGACAAGCTGTTCGGCAAGAAGAAGTGCTGCTCGAGCTGCTGCGAGCCCTCGTGCTGTGCCGACCCGTCGTGCTGTGCTTCGGACAGCTGCTGTGACGAGCCGTCGTGCTGTGCTTCTGACAGCTGCTGCGAGCCGTCCTGCGGCTGCGACTCGTGCGGCAGCTGCTGCTCGAAGAA